>JBOGOU010000220.1:0-5158 GCA_050748205.1 Pyrinomonadaceae bacterium
TTGCGACGCTGGCCTCGACCGTCTACGGGACTGCGTCCGGTGGCGACAACCAGAGGGTTGAGCACTTCGTTCAGGAGTTTTACTACGGCGCGTTGCAACGCGAGCCGACGAGCAGCGAGCTCCAGCAACAGACGCAGCGGCTCAATAATGCCGCCGCACTGGGACAGTCTCAGGTTGTCGCTGAAGCGCAGGCGATGGGGGGTGAAATATTCCAGGCGACTAACTACAACAGCAGCCACACCACCGACCAGTACGTCACTGATCTGTATGAAGCTTTTCTGCAACGCGCGCCGGATGGGCCGGGACTCAACTTCTGGGTAAACAACACGCAGGCGAATGGACGCGCCGCAAGCCTAGCGGCATTCAAAGGGTGCACGGAATATGCGGAACTGTCAGGAACACTCTATCGCGAAGCCAACTGGCTGGTCGGGGATCAACTCGGCACTCCAAGAATGATTGTCAACAAGAGCGGCTCGCTCGCGTCAGTCAAACGCCACGACTATCTGCCGTTCGGTGAGGAACTCTTCGCCGGCGCCGGCGGCAGAACCACCGCCCAGGGTTACGTCGGCGATAATGTTCGGCAAAAGTTCACCCTCAAAGAACGCGACAACGAAACCGGCCTTGACTACTTCCTTGCACGTTATTACTCATCGATGCAGGGAAGGTTCACGGGTATTGATCCCGAACAGGAGGGTGCGAATGCCAACGATCCACAGAGCTGGAACGGATATGCTTATGCGCGCAGCAGTCCGTTGGTCTACTCTGATCCTGATGGCAGAGAATACGTAGTTTGTGATCCGAATGGAAAGAATTGCACAACAGTAAGCGATAAGGAATTCTACGCAGAGAGAAAGGCTTTCGAAAAAACAGGCAACACATACACTGGTAGCCGCGACTTCTACGAGTCCGGCCAGGTGAAGAACGCTGATGGAGGTGTCGTCGCCACCTACGTCCAAATCAGCATTGATGATCCGGTTGGACAATTCGTCTTTGCGATGCGGAGGGCGGTCGACCCTATTCCAAAAGCAACAGCCCAGTTCTTTGGCATCAGTCTGGTTGTGGGAGCAACAGGTGGAGCAGCGGTTTATGCTTTGGGTCCAGCCCCCGCTGTTACCACCCTTGGCCTGGCAACCAGGGCAGCCCCAGTAGCGGCTGGCGCGACTGGCGTTCTAAGTCAGCTTAGCCGCACAGACGCAAGTATTTTCCAGAAGGCGGCCCAGTACGGAGCATCGGCAGGGAATAGTTTTATGAATAACCTTCATGCCCTCACTCGGGCTACGGTGGAAAAAATCCCGGGTGGACAGCTAGACAAGATAGGACAGATCGGCAACTCACCAGTCTACGGTTCGGGTCGCAGCGGCGTCGGGATTGCTGAGGTTAAAGGTGTAACGGTGGTAGTAAAAATGGTTCGCGGCACACCGCAAATAATCGGTCCGCTACCATGAGGGCCAAACAATGAAGAGTGCCAATGACCTCCCGACACGAATCACCAAGCTGATACGGGATTACACTGCTGAATCCACCGCGGATCCGCTGAACCTGCGGCAGCTTGCAGCCGAGAAAAACGTACTGCCTCTTATCTGGGATATGGGCGGCGTCTTTGCGATCAATCCAAGCTGCGAGATCATCTCATTTCCATTCGGCCTAAATGCTACTGGAGACATCGTTGCGTTCCCGTTCGACGAGGCAGAGAAACCGAGAGTGGAATCCGATCTGCGCCTCCGAAACAACGCGCTGTTTGGAGGCAGTAAGAAATATCCTGAGCTAAAGGAACTCATAGTGAAGCCGAACGATGCTCAGTTATGCTCAAGCTGTGGAGGCACGGGCATTGACCGTTACGCAGAGAAGCTGAAGACAGATGCCATTGTTTGCTATTGCGGCGGTCTGGGTTGGATCCCTTAAATGTCAGAACTCTCTCACCGTCCAGCGTGATGAGCGATGAAGGGTTCGAGCAAGGCGGCGATCTTTTGTTGCTGAGAGCGCGGGAGGCGTGAGGCAGCTTCGAAGAGTTGCTTCATCTTGCCGGTTGGACCCGAGCCGCGCTTCTTCGATCCGTTAATCCCCACCAAATCATCCACTGAAACATTGAGGGCCTGAGCCAGGCTGACCAGTTGGTCGGCGCGGAGCGCGACCGGGTTGCGTTCCCAATGAGCGTAGGCACGTTGAGTGATGCCGAGTCGATCGGCAAGCTGCTGTTGCGAGAGGCCGGCTTGTTGGCGCACGGCGTAGAGCCGCTCACCAAAGGCCGTTCGTTCTTTCTTCGCCGGTCTGCCCGCCACGGGCAGAGTATAAACGGCGAAATCTTCCATTAGACTCAATGCTTGCATGAATAGGCATTATGTGTATAATGCCTCGACAAGTCAAAAAGTTGCGGATCGGCGCAAATAGTCCTTGACAGCTTTTTCTGAAGACAGCCGAAACCGGATGCTGATCGACAAAGCAGAGATCGAGCGGGTGAAGCGAGGAAACGAGTTGGTAGCGTTCATTCGCAGCCGCGGCGTCTCACTCACGCAGCGCGGCAAGCAGTTGGTGGGTCTCTGTCCCTTCCATGACGACCATGAACCAAGCCTCATCATCGATCCAAAGAAACAACTATGGAACTGTTTGGGTGCATGTCACGAAGGCGGCGACGTGTATCGGTTTGTGATGAAGGCTGACGGCGTGGACTTCGGCGAAGCGCATCGGCGGCTCGGCGGGCATGAGCCGGAGCCAAAGGCTGTGGCGGTTGAAGATCAGCAATGGTTGGAGCGGGCGGTGGAGCACTATCACGCGCGGCTGCTGCAGACGCCGGCAGCGCAGGACTACTTGCGATCGCGCGGGGTGACGGCGGCGGAGTTCGTCACCAGCTTTCGTCTTGGTTACTCAGACGGAATGCTGGCAGAGAAGCTGCCGGCCGAAGGACGCAGGGCTTTGCGCAGAGTTGGTGTGCTGACCGGTTCAAGCCGAGAGCTCATGCGCGGCTGCGTGATCTTTCCATTGGTGAATGCGGCAACGGGCCAGGTAGTGAATCTCTATGGCCGCAGTGTTGAGGGACGGCGGCACTTGTACTTGCCGGGAGAGCGGCGCGGCATCTTCAATCCGCAGGGTGCGAAGAACACTGATGAAGTGATCATCACTGAGAGCGTGATCGACGCGGCGGCGCTGTGGAGCGCGGGCCTGCGAAACGTCATTCCGACTTACGGCACAACGGGGCTGACTGATGAGATCGTCTCGCACCTGGTGGAGTGCCGTGTGCGTCGCGTGGTGCTAATGCTGGATGCCGATGAAGCGGGCCGCGCGGCGGCAATCGATATGACGGAGCGTCTGGCGGCGGTCAACATCGAAGCGCGATCGGTTGAGTTGCCGGCAAAGGATGCGGCCGAGTTCATCGCCAGCGGTGGAAGCGTGGATGAGATCCGCGCGCTGATTGCGAGCGTGGATGCTGGGAGCGCGGGCGTCCCGCCCGCAGTGAGCGCGTCAGCGCGAACTGCATCGCTGCAGCTCGAGACAAGCAACGATGGCTCAATGTTGTTTGCGATCGCTGATCGTGAGTATCGAGTGCGTGGCCTTTCACCTGTTGGTCTCGAGCGATTGAGAGTCAACGTGCGTTTGTCAGTGACAACTCCCAATGGAGACCAATCGGCAATTGGCAATCGGCAATCGGCAATGAATCGCTTTCATCTGGACACGCTCGATCTGTATCACGCGCGGGCACGGGCGCTGTTTGCGCAGAGCGCGGCGAAGCTCTGCGGAGTGAGGGTTAGCGAGCAACAAGTGAGCGCAGACCTGCTGCAGATGATTGAAAAGCTGGAAGCGGCGCGGCTGGCGATGCGCAAGAACGGCGACGATCCAAACCACAACGATGCGCCGATGACGCCGGCAGAGCGCGACCTGGCGCTGCAATATCTGAAAAACCCGCGACTCACCGAATGCATTGTCGAAGACTTTCGCAAGTGCGGCTTAGTTGGTGAGCGGGCGACGGTGTTGACGGCTTACCTGGCCGCTATCTCGAGAAAACTTTCCGAGCCGTTGGCGGTGCTGATCGTGGCGCGCAGCGGCGCGGGCAAGTCGGCGTTGCAGGATGCGCTGTGCGCCTTCGTGCCACCCGAGGAAGCGGTGAGAGTAACACGGCTGACAGGCCAGGCGTTGTTCTACAAAGACCCGTACTCACTGCAACGAAAAGTGCTGGTGATCGCCGAAGATGAAGGCGCGGCGCAAGCGGTCTATAGCTTGCGCACTCTTGCTTCTGATCAAAGGTTATCGATCGCGGCGACGCGGACGGACCCGCAGAGCGGGAAGCTGCACACAGAGCATTACGAAGTCTATGGGCCGGTGGTGATCGTGTTGACTACTACTTCGCCGGAAGCCTTCGACGAAGAAACCCGCAGCCGCTTCGTGCAGTTGACGATGGACGAATCAGCGGCGCAGACCCGAGCGATACTCGAACGGCAGCGACGATCGTTCACGCTTGAGGGTGTGTTGGAGCAGGCGACGGCCGAAGCTGTGCAACGGCTGCATCACAACGCGCAGCGGCTCTTACAGCCGTTGGCGGTGGTGAATCCTTATGTCGAGCAGTTGGCCTATCCGAGCGACCGGCTGATGCACCGGCGCGAGCAGAAGAAATATCTGGCTTTGATCAACTCGATTGCTTTGCTGCACCAGCATCAACGGGAAATCAAACGGGCCACGCGCGGCGACGTCGAGATCGAATATGTGGAAGTTACGATCGACGACATCGCGCTGGCCAACGAACTGGCCCAGGGCGTGCTCTCTCGTGCGCTCGATGAGTTGGCCGCGCCGGTGCGCGGGCTTTACGACGAGCTGCGCGCGCTTTGTGTGAAGCGGGCCGATGAACTCAAGTGCAATCCTGATGACGTGCAGTTGTCGCGTCGGGAAATCCGGGAAGCGACCGGCTGGTCTGACTGGCAGGTGCGCTCTTACTGCCGACAGTTGGTGGAGATGGAATATCTCTACGCCGCGGTGAACGGCAATGGCCGGCCATGTGTGTACAGCCTGGCGCGCGCGGAAGAAAACGGCAGCGAAGGTCTGCGCGGGTTGACTGATGCGGCGGCACTCAAGCAGCGATTGGTAGCGCAGGGTTCCAGTCTGTGAATGGTCTTTGAAAGCAACTCTTTCTGCCAAAGAGAAAGCTTGTCTTTCTCCTTAACTACTGCTGAGC
>JBOGOU010000221.1:0-1004 GCA_050748205.1 Pyrinomonadaceae bacterium
GGATGAAAATGTAGTTGCGGAACTCTGAGTCCGCCCGCGTTTTGGGGCGCACACCGCGGTAGGTCTCTACAACACGACGTGAAAGGAGTCTCCTTGTGAAAAGCAGTCTCTTTTTGGCTGGTGTGCCGTTAATGACGATTGGCATTGGCTGCCAAACTAGGATCGAACCTCAGCCGGCAGCAGCTCCTGTCGCACAGGCGCAGCCAACAGCTAAATATGATCCTGACAATCCAGCGACTTGGCCTGCTTCACTGGATGCAACAGTGGCCGCCCCGCAAAATCATAAAATAGTCCTGGAAAACGAGCGTGTCCGCGTGCTGGAAGTAATTGTCCAACCCGGTGAGCGAGAGCCCGTCCACGCGCATAAGTGGCCGAGTGTGATGTACGTCATGGCGGAAGATCTTATTCGCGATTACGACGCTGATGGAAAGCTTCTCTACGATTCGCGCACCGACACGGCCCGCAGCAAAACTCCCTACACGGTTTGGATGAAGCCTCAAGCTCCCCATTCGGTCGAGAATTTGAGCAAAGTGCCGTTGCGGTTACTGCGCGTTGAGTTGAAGCAGTGATTCTGACACGGCGGGCGCTCCTGACTTTTGCTACATACTATGTTCATAGCGCGCCTCCTTTCAGTCTCATGTCACTGCGGTAGCCAATGGATGCTGGCATTCAAGCTGCGCTGCAGCGGACGTCAACATTAACCTCCGTCTGTCCGAAATATCACGAACAGAGTTTTCGTGTTCGTTCGTGTGGTTTCGTGGATCGTTGTTTCCAACCAAGCCTCTCAAATCAGAACACACAACATGACGGTGAGTGACAGCATCCGGTCGCTACCGCTCGCGGTTCCGTAGTTGAGTGGTGCTCGTCGAGTTGTGTGCAAGCATCCATCGGCTACCGCAAATGGTTCTGTGCGTGAGTGGTTACTGGTGTCGCTGGGTGGCAGCATCCGGTCGCTACCGCTCGCGGTTCCGTAGTTGAGTGGTGCTCGTCGAGTTGTGTGCAAG
>JBOGOU010000222.1:0-1135 GCA_050748205.1 Pyrinomonadaceae bacterium
GTGGTGCGGTGACGTCGCCGCTCGGGCTGTAACCGTTGAAGAGCGGTATTATTTTCGGATTCGATGAGGTCGGATCATCGGGAACGACTGCTTCCTTTACAGTCAATCGTTCACGACGTTGGCCCACTAATTCGACAACGCTAGGTTGCTTAGGATAAGGCAACAATACTTCGTACTCTTTGAGTTCAGCCTTGAGACCATAACTGCGCATTTGGTCCCGCACATAAATCGCGGTTGTGTAGTCTTCTATAGTTCCAGCCACATGAGGCTCGGCAGTTAGAAGTCTCAGGTGTTCGCGCGCTGACTTTGCTGCCGGAACCGCGCGAAACTGTTCTTCCCAACGGCGCTGTGCACTAGCTCCCTGCGGGGTGAAGCCATCGAGAGCGGCTGCGAGCGTTTGCGAACGGGCAGTCGAACGGGCAGGAAAAAGAATCGCAAAGGAAGTCAGTAAAGCAGAAATCAACACCAGAGTAAGAAAAGAGCGGATATTTTTCACTTTTTGAAATCTCCTGGTACATCGTATTAGTATCCAGCCCAAACTTGCCTATTCATGCTGAACATTGTAAGCATTCCACGCGTAGAATAACCGAAGAGACGATTAACATGGACAGCAGATACTATCCTGGCGTTGAAGCAGACGTTCCCAAACTCCTGGCTGAGCTTCGCAGTCTCTTCGATGAAGACTACGAAGTGCAAACAATGCAGGTATCTTCCACGAGTGTGCTACAGGCGCGCAAGTCTAGCACGTTGCGCGACCTCACCGGTCTGTCCGCCGCCTTGACAATAAAGATTACGCCGGAACCGGGCGGCACCCGTGTGGAAATTGGAATGCAGAAGTGGTTCGATAAAGCTGCGGTTGCCGCCGTAGCTCTTCTTCTCTCCGCCGGATTACTGCTGGCGCTTCCAGCGCTTGGTGCTTACTGGCAATACAAAATTACTGATGATTCCTGGAAGATAATAGAAGACCATATTGCCGCCAAGGCCGGCGGTTACGTGCCCCCCTTGCCCGGCCGTTGCGGCACCTGCGGCGCTGCGAACAGCGCCGGCGCGGGATTTTGCTCAGCGTGCGGCGCCAATCTGCAAGTTGGTCGCACCTGCCCTGCATGTGGGGCAATTCAAAAAGAGAATTCTGCGC
>JBOGOU010000223.1:0-1558 GCA_050748205.1 Pyrinomonadaceae bacterium
CGAGTGGGTGGTGACCATGATCGAACGCTTCGGCCTCGCCTCGACGGTGCGCTCGGAAGGGAGACCCAAGAAGATGCATGTGGAAAACGGTTTCCTGACACCGTTTGTCTGTCCCCATGCACCGGGAACGGGCGTTGAACGAGATCAGGTCGAAGCCGGGGAATAGAGATGCAGACCAGGAATCTTTTTGAAGTGAGTATCCAGACTGTAGATGCGGCAGCCCCGCTCAATGGCCAACGCGGCGATGATGAGATCTGACAGTGGCACTGTTACACCTTTGCGGAGGAGAGTGGCCGAGAGATCGCCGGTTTGAAACCAGGTGGATTGAGTAACTTCATAGTACGGCAAAGCCAGCAAGGCATCGGAGAGGGCATCCCGTTCGGATGGTGTTCGGCAACCCTGGAGCAATTCAGCCAGCACCACCCCAACAAGGGCGACCTCGTCGGCGTCAATGAGTAAGTCGAGGGTGGTTTTCTCCGGCGAATCTGGACGGTTAAAGAATTGAATCCAGACGGATGTGTCAGCGATGACCATGTCGGCGGCGTTTCAAGGAAGCTTGATGGCGGATCTCGGTCTGTTCCAGTTTTTTCCAATCCAGGTCGAGATGGATTTTACCGCTCAAGGACTTGAGCTGATCAAGTTTTTTTCTCCTGATCAATTCCGCTGCCGCCTGATGGATCGCATCGGTCTTGGTCTTGGCGGATGTCACGTCCATAAGCTCACGAATGAGTTTCTCGTTGAGATCCAAGGTTGTGCGCATGCGTAATTCCTCTTCGATATGCCTGTATCGTATGCATAGGGTAGGCAGATGTCAATCGTTCTCAATGGAAAGGTGGGCAGGTACAGCCCGCCGCACTTGTTACTGTTCGTGCCCCGTGAGGCCGCCGAGGAGGTCTGGGAGATTTTCAGCGTTGGGACTGTTCTTCATGGCTGCGTTGATGTCGTCGAGTAAATGGCTGGCTTCCGGATTAATGGATTCGATGGTCCGCTGAAGATTGCCTGACATCAATTCACGCTGAATTTGGGCCTCGGTGATTTTCCCTTCGTTGATGTCTTGCTGTAGCATCTGGGCAAGTTGCTGCACTTTGGCGAGGACTTCGGGGGGTAGAGCATCCAGGATGCCTGCCGTATTCTGGGGCGGCTGGCCGCCGGCAGCCATTTGCGCGTCGGCCTCTGCAAAGAGGAATACACAGCATGCGATTGTCAGTAGTGCGCTCCATCTTGTCATAGCGTGCCTCCTCGTCTGTTCGTACAGCTTCTCTAACATTGGGACGAGAAAAGTATCTCAGGCTGCCGGCAAGCTGTCAGCAAAAACCTGCAATCTGCTCAAGATAAGTCTAGTTCATTTGGTCTATCTGGTTTATCTGGTCTGTCTGGTTTTTGGGTTGAACGAAACTAACCAGATAAACCAAATAGACCAAACAAACCAGATAGACCAGACAGATCAGGCTACTCGCTCGACTCGAGGCTGGACGGGGTCTTGTTGAGTACTGTTGCGGTGGCGCGCGAGAGGGCTTCGTCGTGCGCGTGGTCGAGGGTATAGACTCGGAATTGGATC
>JBOGOU010000224.1:0-3608 GCA_050748205.1 Pyrinomonadaceae bacterium
GTTGACGGTGGCTCTGAATTACGGCGGGCGCGCCGAGATCGTTGATGCCTGCCGCGCAGCCGTGCGCCGTTTGCTTGATGAAAGGAATCCTCCCGACGAGATCACTGAAGAGCGGATCGCGGACGAGTTGTACACCCGCAGACTCCCGGATCTGGATCTACTAGTGCGGACGAGTGGTGAGCTCCGCATTTCAAACTTCCTGCTCTGGCAAGCAGCCTACAGCGAGATTTATGTTACCGAAACACTCTGGCCTGACTTTCGTCGCGTGCATTTGCTTGAGGCAATCGTCGACTACCAGGGACGCGATCGGCGCTTTGGTGGGTTGAAGCTGGTAGCAAATTTGACGTAGTACAAATGAACCGCATCATAACTGCCGCAGTCGTCCTGCCTTTCCTTATTGCTTCAATTCTAATTTCCTGGTTGCAGCCTCTGTTTATGGCGCTGGCCGGCGCCGCTATGGTGCTTGGCCTTTACGAATTTTATGTGCTGGCGAAGCGTCGCGACTTAAAGCCTGACACAGCCGCGGGCTTCCTGGGCGCCGCCGCGCTCTTTACTGTTTTCTGTTTCCACGAGCCAGGTAGGTCCTCAGAAGTTCTGCTGACTCAGTTGATCCAATTAATCCTGATCGTTTTCACAGCAGGTACCCTGGTCGCCGTCACTCTGCGAGGCGCCCCTTTTGACAAGATAATCGGCTCAACCGGCGCAACGATTCTGGGAGTACTTTACGTGGTGCTCCTCGGCGGTCACTTGGTGGCAGTGCGGAACGGCTTCGAGCAGACTCTGTCGGCCCATCTATTGTCGTTCTTTTTCCTGGTCGTCATGGGAGCAGACACAGGCGCATACTATGTCGGGAGGGCAATTGGCAAACATAAATTGGCGCCTTCGATTAGTCCCGGTAAGACCTGGGAAGGGGTTGTCGGTGGCTTGGTAGCTGGCCTCTTGATGGCCACTGTCGCACACTTCTGGTTCTTTAGAGATTTGCCGTTGAAGGTTGCCCTTCCTCTGGCGGCATTGATGACTATCGTGGGTATTTTCGGCGACTTGACCGAAAGCGCGCTGAAACGAAGCGTGGGAGCGAAAGACGCCGCAAACATTTTGCCTGGCCACGGCGGCCTACTTGATCGTCTCGATAGCTTGCTCTTCAATGCGCCGGTCATCTACTATTTTGGTCGCATCTATTTCAGTGGCTAACTTTGCTCTCAACCAAGCACTCGTTCCCCCTCCCGGTCGTTTGATATGACATCCAAGGGTATCGCGATCCTCGGCTCTACGGGCTCAATTGGCTGCAACACGCTGCGGGTAATTGAATCGCTCGGAAGTGAGCGCTTTCGCGTGGTTGCTCTTGGAGCGGGCCGCAATGTTGCGAAGCTGGCCGACCAGGTCGCTCGTTACTTGCCGGAACTTGTTTCGGTGGAAACAGAGACCGCAGCGAACGATCTTCGTGCACAGCTCTTTGAAAGAGACGTCGATCTGCCGCGAATCCTGATCGGTGAGGCGGGACTGGTCGAAGTGGCTACCCATGCCCAAGCCGATTGCGTGGTTTCAGGGACGGTCGGGGCGGTTGGTTTTGTGCCAACTCTCCGGGCGCTCGAAGCCGGTAAGCGCGTCGCCCTGGCTAACAAAGAGACACTCGTAATGGCCGGTGAGTTAATGACTCGCGCAGCTCGCGGTTCCGGCGCGGAGTTGCTTCCGGTTGACTCCGAGCATAATGCGCTGCATCAGTGCCTGCGTGGAGAAAGACGTGAAGAGGTGCGTCGCATAGTTTTGACCGCCTCGGGCGGCCCGTTTCGCCGTAAGAACAAGACCCAGATGCGTGAGGCGAGCGTGTCTGACGCGCTTCGTCACCCGACTTGGAACATGGGCGCCAAGATCACAATAGATTCTGCCACCCTCATGAATAAAGGGCTCGAGGTGATTGAGGCACACTGGCTCTTTGGCTTTGGACCGGATCAGATCGGGATTCTGGTTCATCCGGAATCGATCGTTCACTCTATGATTGAACTGGTGGACGGCTCGGTAATCGCTCAGATGGGCATTACTGATATGCGCCATGCGATCCAATATGCGCTGACTTATCCTGATCGGCATTCGTGCGAGTTGCCGCCGCTGGATCTTACCGCGCTCGCGACACTCCATTTTGAAGCTCCCGATCCCGATCGCTTTCCTTGTATTGCCCTGGCCTATCGGGCGCTCAGGGAAGGCGGCACGCTCCCAACTGTTCTGAATGCGGCCAATGAAGAAGCCGTTAGAGCGTTTATTGAAGAGCGAATCTGCCTCACAGATATTCCCCGTGTAATCGAGTTAGTGATGGATCAACACTCCACCCAGCCCGCAGCAACCCTCGAAACCGTTCTAAATACCGACCGGGCCGCGCGCCTCTTGGCTAGCCTGGAAATAGAAAAACTAGCCAAACCCTCAGATTTGCTGGCCGGACGTCCTGTTTGACGCGCGCAGCCCGCACACGTAAACTCATTTACGGCGATCCCGACGTGTGTGTCTGGGAGACTTAACCCCAGCCGGATGATTGATGTGTTGAGCTAGAGGAAAGAGAAATAGATTAATGACTCTAACTTGGATTTTAGCCTTCATCGGTATTCTTGGCGGCGCTGTTGTGCTGCACGAGTTTGGCCACTTTATCGTCGCAAAACTTTTTAAGATCAGAGTGGAGACGTTTTCAGTAGGCTTTGGCCCGCGCCTGTTCGGCAGGAAGTGGGGACATACTGACTATCGCGTTTCATTGATTCCCCTTGGTGGCTACGTAAAGTTGGGAGGCGACGAGTCAAACGCGCCAATCGAAGGGGCGGGCGCGACTGACATTCCACCGCATGAGATGTTCAATCTCCGGCCACGCTGGCAACGGATTCTGGTAGCTCTGGCTGGACCCGTGATGAATATTCTAACCGCCCTGGCGATCCCTTTGGCCGGCGCGCTGATGTATGGAGTTCCGGCCACGCCGGCGCCGGTAGTGAGCGCCGTTTCCAGAGGGGGCGCCGCGGAAGCAGCCGGTTTGAAACCCGGCGATCGGATCGTCTCTTTCAACGGAACCGAGAACCCAAAATGGAACACCATTCGCGGTGATGCGCTCTTATCTCCCGGTCATGCTTTGCCCGTCGTCATTGAGCGCAATGGCGAGCGACTACCTCTGACAATTACCCCAACAGCTGTTGTCGAAGAAGGCGAAACCGCGGGCTACCTGGATTTCGTTCCTGACTATGGCAACTTGCCAGTTGTCATTCGCGAGGTCGAGCCAAATACACCTGCTGCCGAAGCTGGTTTGCAACCCGGCGATCGAATCCTCGCGGTCGGCGGTCAGCCGGTTCACAGCGCAGAGCAGGTTACTCAGTTCATACGCGATCATAAAGCTGAACCCATACAATTGACGGTGGAGAGGAACGGCCAGCGAAGGGATGTGACAGCGACCCCGCGAAAACTGGCAGACGGGCGCGAACGGTTAGGCATCCGTCAGGACGAAGAGATTCCCATTCAAAAAGCTGGGGTGTTAACCGCCGCGAGCTTCGCGGTCGAGAGCAACCTCGAAATCCTGCGCCTGACAGGGAAGGCCCTGGGACAGGTTTTCACTGGACAGCGCTCGGCCAGAAATACTCTAT
>JBOGOU010000225.1:0-11796 GCA_050748205.1 Pyrinomonadaceae bacterium
GCTTCGGGTGTGTTGAGGCTAGCCGCCAAGAACTTCTTGGCGGCTTAGGAGAAACTTTTTTCTTGACAGCCCTTTCATAGAACCGCTCCCGGTTCCGTATTGAGTGGGGCCTCAAACTGACCACTACCCAACCAGGAACGCACCCGTGCATTGTGCTTCGAGTGCGTTTACAATAGTCCCACTCTCCAGAAGATCTGAGGTGTCGCACTCCAGGTGAATAGGTGGTTGATGAGAATAAGAGTTATTCGAATTCTCGCGAGTTTGGCCCTGCTGGCGTTGTTCACGACATCAGGCTTAGCCCAAGATGAACCTCGTCGCAAAGAGCTTCCGAATTTTCATAAAGTCAACGAAAAGCTTTACCGGGGCGCACAGCCAAAAGAGGGTGGCCTCAAGGTGCTGAGGGAAATGGGAATTAGGACGATCGTGAATCTTCGCGATGATGACAGCCGCGCCGAAGAAGCAAGGGCTGACGCAATCAAGGCCGGCTTTCGATACTACAATATTCCGCTGGGTCGCTGGGGTCGTCCGCAGGACAAAGAGATTGAGCAGGCGCTTTCCGCAATTCAAAATCCTGAGCATCAGCCTGTTTTTGTTCATTGCGCACACGGCGCCGACCGCACTGGAGTGGTAGTGGCTGTCTACCGCATGACCCACGATGGCTGGACCAGCGAGCAGGCGAAAGCCGAAGCCAAAAGATATGGTCTCAAGCCCTGGCAATTTGGGATGAAGGACTACATCAGCGATTTCTACAAACGCTTGCGTAAACAGAACAACCCTCCAAACAACTAGCCTCCAGAATGAAGACAACCTTCCAGATAAACCGGGCTGTCTTTATACTTTTGAGACACTAAGTTATTTAAACACGTATGTCGGAAAGACTAAGATGGACTGAGCGGAAGTTTGACTTTGGTTTTCCCGCGGCGCTCTACCCTGAAATGATCGAGCGGTTGCGTGGCACACCGGCGCGGCTTGAGGATCGACTTAGCGCGCTGCCTTCAGAACTAGCGCGACGGAGAGACGGCGAGAGATGGTCGATGCAGGAGAATGCCGGCCATCTTCTCGACCTCGAATCCCTCGTGCAGCAAAGGCTCGACGAATATATTGCGGGAGCAGCAGAGCTGCACGCGGCCGACATGTCAAATCGCAAGACCTACGCGGCGAATCACAACGATGTTGCTTTGGAATTAATCCTCGGTGAATTTCGCCGGCAGCGCTTGCAGCTGGTTAGCCGGCTTGATGACCTCAACGGCGACATATTCTCGCGAACTGCATTTCATCCCCGTTTGAAAGTGCAAATGCGTTTAGTAGACATGATATTTTTCCAGGCCGAGCACGACGATTTTCATCTTGCACGCATCAGCGAGCTCATAAGGCTGTTTGTAATCTGAGTTCGCAGTAGAAGGAGACAACGCACTGTTATGGATCTTCGGCAAACTATCGTGGTTCTACTGCTCTGCGCCACGTTCGCCGCAAGCGCCTCCGCCCAGCCATCGCTCGACGCCATGATTGACCGGGACATCGCCTCCCTCGTTGAGACTTACAAGATGCTGCATGCAGCGCCGGAGCTTTCCCATCGCGAGGAGAAAACCTCTTCTTTTCTCGCGGGTCAGCTTCGCGCCCTCGGTTATACAGTGACCGAGCGCGTCGGCAAGTTTGAGCGGCCGGAGTGGATTGGATACGGTGTCGTTGCGGTGATGAAGAATGGTGAAGGGCCCACGGTGTTGGCGCGAGCGGACATCGACGCACTTCCCGTGGAGGAAAAGACGGGTCTGCCATATGCAAGCAAAGTAAGAACTAAAAACGATGCGGGGCAGGAAGTCGGGGTCATGCATGCTTGCGGCCACGATATTCACATGACAAGCATGCTCGGGGCCGCGAAACTGCTGTCGGAATTGAAGGATCGCTGGCGTGGAACTCTGATTCTAATCGGACAGCCAGCCGAGGAAACAATCGACGGCGCCAGGGCCATGCTCAAGGATGGTTTGTACTCGCGATTTCCCAAGCCCGACTTCGCGATTGGCCTCCACGATAGTCCGGATTTCGCTGCCGGCCAAATCAGCTACACGCCGGGCTATGCGATGGCCAGTTCAACAAATGTCGATATAAAGATTCGCGGCGTGGGTGGCCATGGGTCCAGACCCGAGGCAACGAAGGATCCAGTGGTTCTGGCCGCGCAGATCGTTCTGGCTTTGCAAACAATTGTAAGCCGGGAGAATTCGCCGCTCGATCCGGCAGTCATAACTGTAGGCTCGATTCATGGAGGCACGCGATACAACATCATTCCCGATGAAGTGAATTTGCAGCTCACAGTGAGGGCCTTCAAGGAGGAGGTGCGGCAAAAACTCCTCGCGTCGATTGAACGGATTACAAAAGGAATCGCTGTCGCGGCTGGATTGCCCGGCGATCGAGCCCCGATTGTGAAGGTAAGCGAGACAGAGGTGACAACAGCAACCTACAATAACCCCCAGCTGACTGAGCGTCTTGCCTCAGTCTTAATGAAAGAGCTGGGACAGGAAAACGTAGTTAAGAGTCCACCCATCATGAGTAGTGAAGATTTTGGTTATCTCAGTCTTGATCAGCAGATCCCGACAGCATACTTTTTTGTTGGGGCTTCGGATCCGGCGAGACTCAAACAGAGTAAAGAAACGGGGGTGCCGTTACCATCGCTGCACTCGGCGCTCTTTGCCCCGCTGCCTGAGCCCACCTTGCGCGCTGGGGTCAAGGCCATGACTGTGGCGGTGCTGGAATTGATGAAGAGGTAGCGATTTGAGATTTGAGATTTGAGATCTCAGATTTGAGATTTGAGATCTCAGATTTGAGATCTCAGATTTGAAATCTCAGATCTCAGTAGGCAGCGGGCGCGGGAAACTGATGCGCTAACCGACAAGAAATTCGCAATTCGAAATCCGAAATCCGAAATTCCAATCATGCTACACATACACAACGGAGATTGTTCCGCGCAGATAGCCAGACAAACAAAACTACCTGGTGAACACCTTGCATGGCGCGAAGCGCTAATCGAGGGTCCGACTCCGGCAGACGTGACAGGAGACGAATGGCGCAAGCTGAGATCTCGCCATCTGTCGGAATTCTATGAAGTTGATGCCGGTGAAGCCGAGCGCGAGCTTTGGACCCAGGAAGAAAAGGTCGCTAGCTATTCTCAGCACGATGAAGTTGTGCTCTGGTTTGAGCGCGATCTGTTCTGCCAAACCAACTTACTCTATCTAATCGACTGGTTCTCGCGACGCGAGCTGGGCAAAACAAAGCTGAGCTTGATCTTCATCGGCGAGTTTCCCGGGCTGCCAAACTTTCGAGGCCTGGGAGAACTCAATCTCGATCAGTTGGCCTCACTTTTCGACTTTAGACACGAAGTGTCGGCGGCGGAAATCAGGCTGGCAACATCAGCCTGGCGAGCCTATTGTTCCGCTGATCCAACCGCGCTCGAAGCGTTGCTGTCAACAGATACCTCAGCGATGCCTTTCCTCAGCAGCGCTTTGCAGCTTCATCTCGAGCGGTTTCCTTTCGTTCGCAACGGTCTCGGGCGCGTTCAAAACAGAGGGTTGGAATTTATCTACGCTGGAACGCAAAGGTTTGTTGACTTGTTCCCTAAGTTCGCTGGCGCAGAATCTGCTTATGGTCTCGGCGATGCTCAGTTTTGGAGAGCACTGCGGCAGATGAGCGAAGCACATGAGCCGCTAATAAAAATTAGGAATGGGGGTGCTTCGGACTTGAAACTGACGCCTGACAAGATCCAGAACATAGCATTCGAGATCACGAAGGCCGGCGCTGCGGTACTTAACGCACAGGCTGACTTTGTCGAAATGAACGGTATCGATGTTTGGTTGGGAGGGGTACACCTGATCGGTAACAAGAATCTCTGGCGCTGGGACGATCAGAACAAACGACTCACTTATGCATAAATGCCCAGCCCTTTATCAACCATCATTGAATCGCTAGACAGCCGGATCTTGAGTGATCCGACCATGGGTCCTGAAACGCTTGAGAGTCTACTCGCCTCGCAACACGAGCTTGGGCTCTTGCACGGCGACCGACCAACCTGCCCTTTCCTCCGTCCCCACATCCTGAGTCGTTCCCAGTATTCAAAGATCCGCACCGCGGCGGAGACAATCGCTTTGGCTTTTGAAAAGCTTGTTGCGGCAGCCCTCGATAATCCGCGCTTACTGGCCGAACTCGGCCTGACCGAGGCTGAAGAGAAAATGGCGCGCATCGATCCCGGCTACTCTCACCTGTGCGGTACCAGCCGCCTCGATGCATACCTGAATGATTCGGATTTTCAGTTTCTCGAATACAACGCTGAGAATCCCGCAGGCGTTGCCGATCAGATGCAGTTGGAGAAGATTCTGTTTCCGCTGCCACATATGAGAGAGTTCCTCGATAACCACCAACACTGGCGACCTGAACCCCATAAACAACTTCTCCAATCGCTGCTTGCGACCTACCGCGAGTGGGGTGGCGCAGAAGAACGTCCCCACATTGCCATTGTTGATTGGGAAGGTGTTTCCACGGCGAGCGAATTTGATGTTCTCAAGCACTACTTTGAATCCGAGAGCTACCTTACCGGTATTATTGATCCTCACGCAATTACTTACGATGGTAAACATTTGAAGGCTGGAGAATTTCGCATCGACATCGTTTACAAGAGAGTGATCATCCATGAATTCTTGCAGGAATTTGACGACACTCACGCGCTAGCGGGCGCCTATCGGGATCAAAACGTTTGCATGGTCAACTCATTTCGGGCAAAAGCTGCTCACAAAAAAGCCGGCTTTGCCATTCTCGGCGATCCTCGCTACGCAGAACTGTTTTCGGAGAACGAACTGGATGTGATTCGGCAGCACATTCCCTGGACGCGGATTGTCCAGCCAGGACCCACTTCATTCCACGACTCGGAGGACGAGTTAGTTGAGATCCTGAGAAACGAACGCGAAAGACTGGTGTTGAAGCCGAATGACGATTATGGCGGCCAGGGCGTGGTAATCGGCTGGGAGAGCGAACCGTCTGCCTGGGAGCAAGCAATTGGGGCCGCCCTTGAAACACCCTACGTGGTTCAGGAACGCGTGGCGGTAAAAAAAGTTGCTATTCCGATGCTCACAAGCGATGGCGTGCAATACGAGGAGATGTTTGTCGACTTCAATCCCTTCCTGTTTCGCAACGAGATGGAAGGCGCACTCGTCCGTTTGTCTCATTCATCGCTCTGCAATGTCTCGTCAGGCGGTGGAGAGACCGCCCTACTGGTGGTGGAGGACATGTAATTTTCCAGCTATCATTTTCCATTTATCATTTTTCATTTACTATTTATCACCTATGGACATTGAATCCGTTCGCAAGTTTTGTCTCTCGCTACCTCACGTCACCGAAGATGTGCAGTGGGAAAACGATCTGCTTTTGCGCATTGGCAACAAGATGTTCACTGTGATTTCCCTTGAGCCTGCTTCGGACCACTGCATGTCGTTCAAGTGCACCCCGGAAAAGTTTGGTGAACTAACAGAACAAGACGGCATCATGCCTGCTCCTTACGTAGCACGGTACCACTGGGTCGCGCTTGAACGCTTTGATGTGCTGCCGGAACGCGAGCTCAAAACCTTGCTCAAAACAGCTTACGAACTTGTGCGGGACAAACTGCCGAAGAAGATTAGAGAAGGCCTAACTTCTAACGCGGCGGTGTCGTCAAGAAAGAGTGGGAAAACCAAGCCAACCCTTCCAACTGGTCGCAAGAAGCGCTGATAGGCGGGAGGATTTTCGGCTTTGCACAAAAACTAAATACTTCTCTTCATAATCCAGTTCAAGACAACCCTGGCCCTGCTTCTGGGATTCAAACCGCCACACTCCCCAAACGCCTCGCTCATTCTTAAATCGTCTGGAGGTCCCGATGAGGTCCAGATTCTCAACCCTGCTCCTTTTCTTGTTCCTGATTACTTGCGGTCCGCTAGTCTACGCCGCGGCCAGCCCTGAAGCGCTCGCGCGACTGGCTGTCTCGGATGACGCAGTAGAGTCGGCTCGGGCAGTTGCTGAATTACGTCGTTTAGGTCCAGAGGGACTTGACGCGCTGATTCAAACCCACCGTGAAGAGATCCGCCACCAAATCTCCAATCCCCTGCTCCCTGCGACGGCTGAATGGCACCGTCTGAGCGCGGCTCTCGACGCAGTGAGCCAGCAGAAAGACAGCTATCTAGCCGGGCTCTACTGGTACACCGACTTTGCTCAGGCTAAGGCGGCAGCCCGCGCCACTTCCAAGCCAATCCTTTCGTTGAGATTACTTGGCAAGCTCAACGAGGAGTTTAGCTGCGCCAATAGTCGCTTTTTTCGCACGATTCTTTATTCAAATGCAGAAGTCTCAAAAATGCTGCGCGAGAGATTTGTTCTCCACTGGCAATCTGTGCGTCCCGCGCCACACATAACCATTGACTTCGGAGACGGTCGCCGGCTTGAGCGCACGGTAACAGGTAATAGCATTCACTACATTCTGGATTCTGATGGGCTGCCGTTGAATGCCCTGCCAGGTTTGTATGGCCCTGCGGCTTTCATGCGCGCGCTGGACGAAACCACTGAGGTTTTCCAGCAGCTGGCAAAAACGGGAGACGTAAAACTAATTCAGGCGCTTTCGATCTATCACCGGTCGCGTCTTAACGTGATTAATCTGGCCTGGCTTGCAGACATTGAAAAAATCGGAGGCAAGATTCCTGAGGGTCTGATAGTGGTAAAGAACGAAGATGGAACACCTTCGGCCCTGGAAGTCGCATCTCTGGCGACAACCAAAGCTGTAACTGAGACTAGTATCCTGCGTTCTATGACAGCCGGCTCCCAGGCGTTGGGAACCATTACTGATGAGGCCGCCTGGACCAAGATCGCTCAGCTTCACATGGCCGATGCGAAATTGGATGCGCGTAGTATTGGTTTGATCGAGCGGCAGACGCAGAGAGTATTTTCTTCTAACCATTCAAAAGAGAAACCTGAGGCAGCGCTGGCGAACCTCGTGCACAAACTAGAGCTAAACATCGCCCTCGACACAGTGCGTAACGAGTACCTGCTGCACACAAAGCTTCATGCGTGGCTTATTGTGGACCGAAGTCGTAGTGATCTCGATGAGCTGAACAAGAAAGTCTATGCTGAACTGTTTCTAACGCCGGCTTCAGATCCCTGGCTGGGGTTGTTTTCGCCGGATACCTACATGGCGCTGGAGAATGGCGGGATCGTTAGGTAAGAAAAACAATCCGGGGGATCTGCTGGGACTGAGCTTGCTTGAAGGATTTCCAAACTTGAGGCGGGGGCAAGCCACCCTTTCCGACCTTAGAGACTTTCCCACTTGAATGACCATCAATTAAGTCGAGAGCTTCAACACTAGGAAATGCCTCTGTTCAGCCTTCCACTCCAAGTAGAAGCACTGAGATCGAGAGTCTCTCAGGTTGGGAAGGGTGGCTTGCCCCCGCTGACGTTGGCTATCTTAAGATTGACCTGAGTAAAGTCAAACAGATCAACGCATCTTTGAAATGATTGCGTCGGCAAACTCTGCCGTCTTCGCAGTCCCGCCGATGTCGCGTGTGCGGACCTTGCCCTCTTCGAATACCTTCAGCATCGCTGTCTCGATCCTGCCGGCAGCCTCGCGTTCGCCCAGATAGCGCAGCATCAGAATGCCCGACTGAAGCAAAGCTGTTGGGTTAGCAATCCCCTGGCCGGCGATATCCGGAGCTGAGCCGTGCACCGCCTCAAACACGGCGCCAAGCTCGCCGATATTTGCGCCAGGAACCAAACCTAGGCCTCCAACTAGACCCGCACACAGATCGGAGACAATATCGCCGTAGAGATTTTCGAGCAGCATCACATCAAACTGTTCGGGACGCATTACGAGCTGCATGCAGGCATTGTCGATGATCTTGTCGTCAGCCTGTATATCCGGATATTCCGTGGCTACTTTCCGGAAGCAATCCAGAAACAAACCGTCGGACAATTTCATAATATTTGCTTTGTGTCCGCAGGTTATTAGCTTTCGGCCTTCACGGCGCGAGTATTCGAAAGCGAAACGCGCAATGCGAGTGGAAGCTTTTTCCGTAATGATCTTTAGGCTCTCAACCACACCGGGAACCACGACATGCTCGAGGCCCGCGTACAGACTCTCCGTATTCTCACGAACAATAACCAGATCAAGCTCGGGATAACGGGAGGGAACGTTGGGAAGCGCGCGTATCGGCCGCACGTTTGCGTATAGATCGAGCGCTTTCCGCAAGCCAACGTTGACTGAGGTAAAACCCTTACCGATAGGCGTGGTGACGGGACCCTTGAGCGCAACCTTGTTGCGCTTGATTGATTCAAGCAACTCTTTAGGCAACGTCTCGCCAAATTTTTCCACCGCTTGCGCGCCTGCATAGTGGGTTTCCCATTGAACATCTACGCCGGCGGCTTCGATAATTCGCACCACATTTGAAGCTACTTCCGGCCCAATCCCATCGCCCGGAATCAGTGTGATAGTATGTTTCATAATTGGTGGTTTTGTAGTCGGTGGTTAGTGGTCAGCGGTCCGTTGTGAGGTGTTAGAGCAATCTCCCGCCCCTAAGTGTTATCAGCGATTCGAAACTTAAAACTCTCCCTAACAGAATAAGGCTACAACGGACAACTGACAACGGACAACTGACTGACCGACAGTAAATAGATGGTTCAATTGCGTGAAAAAGCTGACGTGGTTGTCGTTGGTGGCGGCGTAATCGGGCTCGCAATCGCGCGCTCGCTGGCCCTGCGAGGCATTAACAACATCATGTTAATCGAGCGCGCTAACCTCGGCGCGGAGGCGTCGTCGGCTGCCGCCGGAATGCTTGCGCCCCAGGCTGAGGCCGACGCGGCGGACGTTTTTTTCAATCTTCGCAGCCGTAGCCGGGATATGTATCCGGCGTTCGCCCAGGCCTTACAAGAAGAAACTGGAGTAGACGTAGAACTCGACACCACGGGCACGCTTTATCTCGCCTTCTCCGAAGAGGATCAAAAAGAAATCGAACACCGCTACGATTGGCAAACCCGGGCGGGACTGCCTGTCGAGCAGCTAACTGCGGAAGATGCACGGAAACTCGAGCCTTGCATAGCGCCGGATATTCGCGCAGCTCTGAGATTTCCTTTAGATGTTCAGGTGGAAAATCGCCGCTTGGTTAGCGCTCTGGCCGCCGCCAACGAAAAGCTGGGTATCTCGCTGATCACCGGACGGGCGGTCGAGTCATTGTGCATTGACCGGGGCAGAATCGAAGGAGTGGAAACGTCGAGGGGCACGGTAAGCACTCACAACGTGGTGGTTGCCGGAGGCGCATGGACCACTTTTATTGGAGCTTCAAGTACAACGCTGGCGAAAGTGCACATCAGTCCCGTGCGTGGTCAGATGATCTCGCTCGAATCCGGCGAACGGATTGCCCGCCACGTTATCTATAGCCCGCGCGGCTACATCGTGCCCAGGCGCGACTGCCGGTTGCTCGCCGGCTCAACCACGGAAGAGGTTGGCTTTGATAAGAGCGTGACCGCCTCCGGAATTCACTTGATTCTGTCACACGCGCTCGAGATTTCTCCGCGCATTTCAAACCTACCGCTAATAGACTGCTGGGCCGGTCTGCGGCCGCGGGCCGAGGATAGTCTGCCTGTACTGGGACCCTGTGCCGAAATTCAGGGGCTCGTTTACGCCACGGGACACTATCGGAATGGGATCTTACTCGCTCCCGTAACCGCAGAGTTGATCGCTGGAGCAATAGCAGATAATGTCGTTTCACCATTGCTTGGCTCCTTTGGACCGGATCGTTTCGATTTGGTAAGCGCCAACCAATAGTTAAAGCTTTATGAAGAGCTCCCGAACCCACTTCCTGCCCTGGCTTTTCGCATGCATCTTGTTGGCGCCTACGACCGGCTTTGCTCAAACCGGTCAAATCCAGACTGGCCAACCACAAGCGGCTGCTACACCTGAGGCAAGATCGGCCCAGGAGCTATACGAAGAGGCAAATAACTATATCAACAAGAAGTTTGAGGAATTCAATAAACAGAAGCTAGCCTACGATCCGAAGCTGGAAGAGAAGACCAAGCAGGAGCAGAGGGATCTCGCCACCGGCCATGCCGCCACGCTTGAGGCTCGCGGTGCGCTGCAAGGGAAAGATCTGTACTACCAGGGCATGCTCTATCACCTCTCCGGCAACTCCGAGTTGGCTCTCAAGATAATGCGGCAGTTCATCGCCAATAATCCCGCGGGAGAGAAACCACAAGTAGCGCGTGCGGTAGTTGTGCTGCATGCGATTAAGAAGAACCTGGTTGTTGAAGCCGAAAGCGTTACCGAGGCTTACACAAAAACCCAGCCGCAGGATCTTAACGAGTTGTATGGAATGGAGACCCTGCTTACCAATGCGTTTGAACAAACGAAGAACTATGAACGCGTGGCCCTTCATGCGCGAGGAATGTTGAGTGCGGCGACCTCGGCGACGGAGAAGAAGAGCATTAGCGGGTTCACACGTGATGAACGGTTGTTTAAGGCCGCATCCACGCTTGCCGATGCTCTGGTTAAGTTGAATAAACCAAAAGAGGCGATTGCCACAACCCAGGAGCTTCTAAGGCTCTCGGTAGCTTTGCCATCTGGCAATCTGTACAGGCTCGCACGTTATAGGCTGGCTGTACTCGATCCATCGGCGGATCTGCTCAAGGTGCTGGAAAACAATCGGAGCAGCCAAACTTCTGCAGGTTATCTGCCGCCTGAGATCGTCGGCACTCGTTGGATAGACCAATCGCCGGTCAAGCTGTCAGAACTTCGCGGGAGGGTAGTGTTGCTGGATTTTTGGGCGCCCTGGTGTGGACCCTGTCGTTATACTTTTCCCAAGCTTCAGAAGTGGTACCAAAGCTATAAGGACGAAGGCCTGGTGATACTCGGGATGACAAATTACTGGGGTGAAGCGGAAGGGCGAATATTGACGCAGGCAGAAGAGCTTGCTTATCTAAATGATTTTAAGAAGAAGAACCGGCTGCCTTATGGTTTTGTCGTAGCAGACTCTCGAGTAAACGACATTAATTACGGGGCTTTTACGCTTCCGATGTCGTTCTTAATTGACCGGCGTGGCAGAGTGCGGTTTATCGCGCTGGGCGGAAATGATCCGGAAACCGCGGCTCTGGACAAGATGATCAAGCAATTGCTGGCGGAGCCCGAGCCGGAACTAAGCGGTGAAAAGGCCGGATCGGCAAACAGATAATAAGCAACTGACTTTAATACCGACGACACACAACCTATGCGAAGTTTCATTTACCGGGCCCACACCTGGCTGGGGATGATTGTTGCTATACCGGTCCTCGCCTGGGCTTCCAGTGGACTCTTCTACGCGTGGCCCAATACGATTGAGGGTGGCAAAGTCGAAAATATACAAGCCGCACAGGTGCTAATAACGCCGGCCGAAGCCATGGCTCGCGCCAACCAGTTTGCCGGCAAGCAATTGCCGACTACAGCTTTGACGCTCTTGATGAGGGATGGAAGGCCGGTATATCAGGCGATCGGGGGAATGGGGGCAGACTCACTATTGATTGACGCCGCGACCGGACTGGTAACCCCTACCCCTCCTCCAGGAGTTTTAACGCGTTACTTCCGCCAGGCCCATTTTTACTTCTTCGCGGGTAGCTGGCAGGTGCCGCTGCTTATTGTTCTTGCGGCCCTGGCGTGCGCTTCCGCCCTTTCCGGCATCTATTTGAATCTCAGGCTGTGGTTGAGGAAACGCGCGTAAGACTAAGTCGCCAGAGTGGTGGGTCAGTTTGATGTCCGATAAGCTTCAGCTTGTCGTGGCG
>JBOGOU010000226.1:0-11207 GCA_050748205.1 Pyrinomonadaceae bacterium
GCAACAACCTATGGAGCTCTCGATGCTTTCTTCCCGTCAGTCCTGGCCCTTTCCGGAGATCTCAACAGGGCGAAACGCTTGCAATCGTCGTCATTCATGATGTGGCAGAAGCACGGTATCGAGCCCGAAGAGTTGAATTACAGGACGATGGAGGTAGTTCATGCAGGTTATCCGTTGCGACCGGAGATCGTCGAATCGACGTATTACCTCTATCATTACACGAAGGATCCCAAGTACCTGGAAATGGGAAAGGTCTTATTCGAGGATTTCGTGAAGTACTGTAAGACCGAGGCAGGCTACGCTGCGCTTAAGAGTGTTGTGACTAAGGAAAAGTCAGACTCAATGCAAAGCTTCCTGTTCGCCGAGACGTTCAAGTACTTCTACTTGCTTTTCGCCCCTCCCAAAACTCTCAACTTCCAAAGCGTGATCTTCAACACGGAGGCTCATCCCGTGAGCCGGACGAGATGAGCCCCGTGCCATTGCAGATTGCCGATTGCCAATTGGTGATTACCGCTTAAGCTAGCATTCAGTCCGCGCAGCTAGGCGCTGGCTCTTTACTGGGACCGCGGACGTCCCGTCCGCTTGGTCAGCCGTAGGCGCACCTGCTTTTTGGCTGCCTTAGCTTGCGGTTCGCGCTTCGCGCTCATTGCGGACGGGACGTCCGCGGTCCCAGTGAAAAGCTTGAGTCGTTACATCTTGCCAATCGGCAATCGGCAATAAGACTAGTTGTCCGACGCTGGTGGTCCATGCCTGTGGTGTGGTCCGCCGCGCTTGTGGAGCTCGTCGGCTTTCGCTCGCTGTTCCGGCGTCAGGATGATGTAGATTTTGGATTTTGTTCTTTCGTGCTCCACTATGGAGTCGGCCATCGCCTGGGCCTGTTGATTGGCGAGCGCGCGAATTTGCGTCTCGTCAAACTGTCCATTCGCAGTAGCCGCCTCCAGTTGTTTGTGCACTTCGTCCATCTTCTTCATCAGCGGCCCTGCGGTGGCTTCCGCCGACTCGAGAATCGTTTTGACTTGCGCCTTTTGCGCGTCAGTCAGGTCTAATGCCCTGCTCATATGTTCCACCATTTCGGGGCCGCCAAAATGGCGTGATGATGGTCCGTCCCCGCGTCCCTGCCCGTGCTGGATCCCAACTAGGCCGCGGCCCAATGCGAAAACGGCTACGCCGATAACCAGCACGGCGATACCGGCAAATGCAAAAATTCGATTTTTCATCTTTCCCTTCTCCTCAATTTGTTTAGCCGACAGTTTGTCCATCGGTCCGCTCATCGCGTCGCCTCTCTTATACGCCGCCCTGGCGACTTGCGACGTAAAGACTTGGCTGGTCAGGCGTAAAGTTTTGTAAATCAGAAGAGTTCCGGCTGACACTTCTTTACAAAGCTTCCTCGAGCGCATGGGCTACAATGATCGACGTTGGCGACCTGACTCATGGAAAACGTCTTAATCATTGATGACGATGTGGCTTTGTGCGAATTGGTGACGGAGTATCTAGAGCCGTTAGGCTTCCAGGTCGAGGCCGTACACCGAGGCGATACAGGCGCAGAGAGAGCGGTGGAGGGCAAGCATTCAATTGTCGTGCTTGATGTAATGCTGCCTGGGCTAAACGGATTCGATGTGCTGAGACAGATCCGAGCAACATCAAGAATGCCCGTGCTGATGCTCACAGCTCGCGGCGATGATGTGGACCGTATCGTCGGTTTGGAGATTGGCGCGGACGACTATTTGCCCAAGCCCTTCAACCCGCGAGAGCTGGCGGCGCGCATACGGGCCATCCTGCGTCGAAGCGGTTTTAATCAAAGCCAGGAAACCAGCCACACGCTCATCATCGGTGATGTCGAAATGGAGACCGGCACTCGTCTTGTACGGCGCGCCGGAGAAGTAATTGAACTAACCGCGGTCGAGTACGACGTTCTGGAAAAACTGCTGCGTGCGGCGGGCCGCGTCATGACGCGCGAGGAATTGTCAAAAGAGGTCCTGGGACGCAGCTTGTCACCCTTTGATCGCAGCATTGATATGCACATCAGCAACTTGCGCAAGAAGCTAGGTCATCAGGTAGGGGCTGCAGAGCGAATCAAAACTGTGCGGGGTGTTGGCTACATATACGCGCAAACGACTCTCAAGGATGGAGACTGAAGCGAGTGCCACGCAGCCTTTTCCTCAAAATCTTCCTCTGGTTTGGCGCAGTTGTGACTACTGTGATAGTCGGCACTTTTCTAGTTGGCGAGCTGACGCGACCGGAACCCTTCAGACAACCCCAACGACGGCCGATGGATCTCGCAATTAGCACGTACGCCCAAGCCGCAGCGGAGATCTACGAACGAGACGGGCAAGGCGCCCTGGTGACTTACCTGGATCGTCTCCAGAGTGAATCCAACCTTCGTGGGCTCTTATTTAATGATCACCTTCAGGAACTTTCGGGTCGTCGTATGCCGGCCGCTGGGCCAGGCTTGGCGCAGAAAGCTCTTGAGAGTCAACTGCCGGAGTTTGCCGCGAACGGACCCGCGCCGTTGCTGGCCCGACCTGCTCTGACCTCTCGCGGAGGAAAATACGTGCTGGTCGCTGAGATGCCGCCCCGGCTGCCATCCCCGCACTGGTACGACCACGCCTTGCATTTGCTCATCATAATTCTCATCGGCGCGACTTTCTGCTACTGGCTGGCGAAGTACTTGACCTCGCCGGTGGCTAAACTCAGAGCCGCAACTCAGGAATTGGCCGCTGGAAACCTGAGTGTGCGCGTAACACCAGCCCTGGGAAAACGACGTGATGAACTAGCCTCGCTCGGATCAGACTTCGATGTTATGGCTGAACAGATCGAGTCGTTGCTGAAATCTCAGCGCCGGTTACTTGGAGACATCTCGCATGAGCTGCGCTCTCCTTTGGCAAGGTTGAATGTGGCGCTGGAACTGGCGCGGCAACGCGCCGGGGCGGAGGCAACAAGCGCCCTGGAACGCATTCAACGCGAAGCAGAAAATCTGAATGAAATGATTGGTCAATTGCTGGCGCTGACTCGGTTGGAAACTGGAGCCAGGGAAGCGAGCAAAACCGAGTTTGATCTGGCGAGGCTCGTGCGAGAGATTGCTGATGACGCCGACTTCGAAGCGCGCAGTCGCAACCGGTCCGTGCGGACGGCTTCTGATGAGAGTTGCACAATCTCGGGAACGGAAGAGTTGCTTCGACCCGCAATCGAAAACGTCGTTCGCAACGCCGTTCAATACACTGCCGGCGGAACTGAGATTGAGATTCAACTACGAGTTGATTCAGGAGCTGCTTGTGAAAAACATGCGACCGGGCAAGCAGGAAATGCAAAGGCTACGGGTCCGAGCGAGTCTGGCCGATGTGCTGTTATCACTGTGCGGGATCATGGCTCAGGAGTGCCCGAAGCAGCCCTCGCTGAAATCTTCCGTCCCTTTTATCGCGTTGACTACGCGCGCGACCGTGAGGCGGGAGGCGTTGGTCTCGGTCTGGCTATTACTGAGCGGGCAGTACGCTTACACGGTGGGACAGTAACCGCTGCCAATGCCGAGGGCGGCGGCTTGATTGTGAAAATCATTCTTCCCAGGTTGTACAGAATGAACGAGTAAATATCGGCCGTTGTTTCGATGGCCTTCTTCGTATTGCTCGCTCCGTGACCTGACTTCGTGTCGATGCGAATCAATATCGGAGCATCGCCTCCCTGCGCCGCTTGCAGTGTGGCTGCGTATTTGAAGGAGTGGGCCGGCACCACACGATCATCATGATCTGCCGTAGTAATCAAGGTTGCGGGATACTTGCCTCCCGCCTGGATGTTATGAAGCGGTGAGTAGGCGTAAAGGGCCTTGAACTCGTCGGACTTGTCGCTTGAGCCATAGTCGGCGATCCAGTTCCACCCGATCGTGAACTTATGGAAGCGCAGCATGTCCATGACGCCAACTTGCGGAATCGCCACCTTAAACAGTTCCGGCCGCTGATTTATTACAGCACCCACTAACAAGCCGCCATTCGAGCCTCCCTGAATCGCCAGCTTATCTTTCGAAGTGTATTTGTTGGCAATGAGATATTCAGCCGCAGCGATGAAGTCGTCGAACACATTCTGTTTCTTGAGCTTCGTTCCCGCCTCGTGCCACTTCTCGCCATACTCACCGCCACCGCGCATATTCGCCGAAGCGTAAACAACGCCTTGCTCGAGCAAGGCCAGTCGTAAAGAGCTAAACCCGGGTGACTGGACGACATTGAATCCGCCATAACCATAGAGCAGCGTCGGATTGTTGCCATCAAGCTTGAGGCCTTTTTTGTGGACGAGAAACATTGGCACGCGCGTCCCGTCCTTGCTGTTATAAAAAACCTGCCTGGTTTCGTAATCGCCCGCCTGGAACTCAGGAATCTCGGGCGCGCGAAACAACGTAGATTTCCTGGTCGCAATGTCGTACTTGTAAATCGTCGGCGGGAAGGTGAACGAGGTGAAGGTATAGAAAACAAACTTGTCGTCGGGTCGACCACCTAAGCCGCCTGCTGCGCCGAGTCCCGGAAGCTGGATCTCATTCTCCAGTTTTCCGTTCAGGCTATAAACATAAGCACGCGTCGACACATCTTTCAGGTAGGTTACGAAGAGTTTGCCACCGGCGGTACCGGAGCTTTGCAGGGGCTCTGGCTTCTCTGGCACCACGTCCTTCCAGTTTTTCTCGTCCGGGTTCTTCGGATCGAAAAGAAAAATTCGACCGTTGGGGGCGTTGTGATCCGTTTCGATTAGAAATTTGTCGCCGACATTGTCAACCACTCCATAGCTATCATCGCCGATCTCAGCAACGATGGGGGTAAACGACTTGTCGCCCTTTGCAAGATCGCGGAAGAACACCGCATTCCCTTTCTTGCCCTTGCCACGCTCAGAGATAGTCAGGATGGCAAAGCGCTCGTCGTCTGTCGTGCCCACGAAATGAAACCGCTGCGGGTTTCCCTTGTCTTCATAGATCAGCTCGTCCTCCGCTTGCGTAGTACCGAGTTTGTGGAAGAAGACCTGGTGGTTCTCGTTCTTGGAAGTGAGCTCCTTGCCTTTCTCAGGCTGAGGATAGCGACTGTAATAGAAACCGTTACCCGCCCAGGCGACGCCAGAGACCTTTACCCATTCGAGATGGTCCGACTGCGTTTTCTTCGCCTGAACGTCCATCACGTAATAATCCTGCCAGTCGGAGCCGCCCTTCGAGATGCCATAGACCGCCACACTGCCGTCCTTCGAAAGAGAGAAGGTGCCCAGGCGCGATGTGCCATCTTCGGAGAATTTATTTGGATCGATTAAGACTTCGGGCGTGCCGTCCAGACCTTTCTGGATGTACAGCACGCTTTGGTTTTGCAGGCCGTCGTTCTTAGAGAAGAAGAAGTGCTCGCCGCGGCGACTTGGAGAGCTATACTTTGGATAGTTGTACAGCTTTTCCAAACGAGCGGCCAGCTGCTGGCGAAAAGGAATTTTCTCCAGGTAGGCGAACGTAACTCTATTCTGTGCTTCTACCCACGCGGCAGTCTCCGTCGCATTCTCGTCTTCCAGCCAGCGATAGGGATCGGCGACTTTGGTCCCGTGATAGTCGTCAAAGTGTTCGACCTTCTTCGTTACCGGGTAGGCAAGCCGCGAGTCAGAGGCGGTAGCTGTTCCAGCCGACGATGGGTTGGTTGCGAGTTTCTGCGCATTTTGTGCACCGGCAAGCGGTGCAAGCACGGCGACAGCAGCAGCGATGAGCCCAATCAGCATCAGAGTCAACGGTGTGCGCAGCACAATCCCTGAGCTAAACTCAGAACTATCCTTCTTCATTACATCTTCTCCCGGAATATTGTTGAGAACGGAAACGTGAAAACTCGCGGCGGTTAACGGCGCATACTTTAATGCAAACCTCTGCGAAAGTCCAAAGCGCAAAAACGCGCCTTCGGAAAATCGGAGTTGAATACTAAGTTATGGATTAGAACGTGAGGCGGGATCTTGAAGCAACACAAGCTAGCCGCTTCTTCGTATCAGCAACTTGATTTTCTTGGCGATCTTGGCGTCTTGGCGGTTAAGCTCTTAATTGGTTACGCATTCGTCGAGGGTCTCACCGGAAAGTGAACCGCCAAGCCGCCAAGGACACCATGAAATGAATTAGACAATGTTGCTCAAGAGAAGGACCCGCGCCACAGCATCAACTATGCGCTCAACATCCGTATCCGAGGTTTGCCAGTTGCAAACGCTGATGCGCATGGCGCGGCGGCCACGCCAGGTGGTTCCGCCAAAGAACGCTTCTCCGGTTTTCAGTATTGCAGCAATAACCTCGTCAGTGCGTCGATCGTGATCTTCTTCAGTAGCGCCCGATCTTTGATCGAGAAAACGAACCAAACCTTGATTGATTACAGGCTCCCAGAGAACTTCGGCACCCCGCAGTTGCCCGATGCGCATCGTCAATGAGTGCGCGTGACGGCAGCAGCGTTCGATCAACTCCGCAACTCCGTCACGGCCTAGCTGACGCAGGGCAGCGTAAGTCGGAAACCCGCGCGCTCGTCGTGACCATTCAGGGTTCCAATCCATTTGGTCTCGCGCATCGGTAGCGTGAGTTAGATAGGCCGCTCGATGCGCCAGCGAAAGTCGGTGGGATTCGGCATCGGCAACGAAAGCATAGCCGCAGTCAAAGGGAACATTCAGCCACTTGTGACCGTCGGTAGCCCAGGAGTTCGCCGTCTCAATTCCCTTCACCAAATGCCGTAGCTGCGGGCTCGCTGAGGCCCACAACCCAAAGGCGCCGTCAACGTGGACCCAGGCGCCATATTGATTCGCAATCGGTATCAGAGTCTCAAAGGAATCATAAGCGCCGATATTGATGTCGCCGGCTTGCAGAAGCACAAGAGTAGCAGTCTCAGGATCCTTCTGCAGTTCATCTTGCAAAGATTGAGGCAGGAGTCGGCCTTGCGAATCCGCCGCTAGGAGTTTGAGGTGGGTATGCCCAAAACCCAGCAGGCGCACGGCTCGCTCAAAGGAACCGTGACGCTCGCTACTCGACAGAATCCGAATGGGAGGTGCGCCAAACAATCCCTGGTTCTCAACGTCCCAGCCGCGTTTTGCGAGCAGCGCATGACGGGCCGCAGCCATACAAGTGACGTGGGCCATCTGGCAACCGCTGACCAACGCGAAGCTGGCTTTATTCGGCAGTCCGAGGAGATCTTTTAGCCACTCGCCGACGACTTCTTCTACGACAGCGGCCGCAGGCGAGCAGGCATAGAGAGCGGCGTTTTGTTGCCACGCCGAGGTCAACCAATCAGCGCCCATTGCTGCCGGCAGCACACCGCCAATCACCCAACCAAAGAAACGCCCTCCAGCGGATGCCAGGAGGCCTCCTGCGACATCCTTTGTAAGCTCTTCAATGACCTGATTCGCTGGCAGGCCTTCCTGTGCCAGAGGTTTTGTTAGTCGAGCACGTAAAGTTGCCAGGTCGTTTGTCGCTGCGACGGAAGCGTGATCGAGATTTTCCAGATGAGCTACCGAGTTGCGAAAGGCCGTATCGAGCGTTTTACGAAAATCCGGACACAGTTTTTCCATTCACTCAGTTTAAGGTTTCGCCTTGGAAGAATCTATCCGAATCTTGCGCTTTGAGATCTGAGATCTCACATTTCAGATCTTCCGGTGTCACTGCCCGATTTTTCTATCGACAGATTTGTCGCGCGTAGTATGATATTGGCTTCCAACCGCCAAACCATCTTTTTGCCGACAAGGCCCCGGGAACTAGGTCAGATAGGTGGCAACTGAAGTGTAAGTGAAGCCTCTCAAGGAAAGGATCACCATGAAAAACACTGTTCGCATAAAGTTGCTGGTTGCGATTGTCTTTGCATTGTCGCTCGCCGCCTCGCTACTCGTCGTTACGAGTGTAGACGCGCAGGATCAGGCGAGGCCACAGGGGCAGCAACCACCATCTTCTTTTTCGCCTGTGATTGAGGAGCCGTTTGAAGTAGTGATGAGGCGCGACAAGGCAAACAAGTCGCGCGTGATGTCTGCTGCGAGGCAAAGGCTTGAAGAGCGGTACGACCTAACCCGCCGCGTAGACCCAGACGTCAAAATGACGCGCGGCAAGCCCATTCCAGTTGGCCCTACTGCGCGACTTAAAGGTGGAGTCACGTGGGAACAACTGGGACGCATGTCGCCCGAAGAAATTAGGGACAAGGGTCTATTTCCCTATTTGCCGCTGCCTCATGTAAACCATCCCGTCGGCGGAATGATCTTTCCCCAGATGCACATCAAGTTGCAGGCCCGGCTAGAACGCTTCGACATGGACTTCGATATTCCGGAACACTTCCTGCCCGAGTTTCCACCGGCGATCTTTTTGACAACGCGTCCCGACCTCGGCGATGTCTCAAAGGGACAGCTTGTAACGATCAATAACTTCTACGAGCTATTCAATGGAATCTTGAACCCCAAACAGCTCGACGGATTGCGCCTGCTCGTAACGCAGTTTCCGCAGCAACAGTTCAATGCAACCGCCGATCGCAAGACAGAAAGGAACGACGGTATGCAAGGCGTAGCTTGCTTCGACTGTCACGTAAACGGCCACACGAATGGTGCGGCACACCTCGTGGGCGACATACGACCGCAGGAAAACCGCCGGCGAATCGAAACTCCGAGCTTGCGCGGCGTTAATATTCAACGACTCTTCGGGTCGCAGCGTGCTTTGAAGACCGTCGAAGACTTCACTGAATTCGAGCAGCGCGCCGCTTATTTCGACGGGGATCCGGTGATTGCCACTAAGAAAGGGATCAACATCCTCGACAGTGGGCACCAGGTTCACGAAATGTCGGAGTTTCAGGAGCTAATGGATTTCCCGCCAGCTCCTAAGCTAAACGTTTATGGGCGTCTGGATCGCCGGAAGGCAACGGCGGCAGAGGCACGCGGCGAGGATCTATTCTTCGGCAAGGCAAACTGCTCGTCGTGTCACACTGCGCCCTTCTACACTGACAATCTCATGCACGACTTGATGGTAGAGCGTTTCTACAAAGCGCGCATGGAAGGTGGAATGATGATCACGAAGCAAGGGCCAATCAAGACCTTTCCCTTGCGGGGTATCAAGGAGTCGCCGCCTTACCTGCACGACGGACGATTGTTTACACTCGAAGACACGGTGGAGTTTTTCAATCTGGTGTTGGAGTTGAATCTAACGACGCAAGAAAAAAGCGACCTTGTTGCGTTTCTGCGTGTGCTGTAGCTCGTGAGTCTGCCGATAGAAGCTGATGATAGTGTGGCAGGAGCAGGAGGTAGACTGCGGCGAAGCCGCGAAAACTCCTGCCTTCTGCCTTCTGCCTCCTGCCTCCTGCCTCCTGCCGTCTGACTACGGAACCCGAGTGGTACCCGCAGCCTGATACCTAATCGTCACGCTAAAGCTGCCGCCGTTGTCGCTGTAGTCATCATCGTTGATAGCCAGAAACAACCGCCCGTCCGCGTTTGCAGTAAACGTCAGCTGGCTGCCGATTAGAAACGGCTGACTAGCCTGGCCATTCGCCAACCTAATGACGCCGATAAGCGCTCCCGGCCCGGAAGTCGGGACGGGCCTTGTCCCAATGATCGCTCCGAAACCGCTCGTGCGACCCCCCTCGGGACCAACTTCTCCAATGCGCCGCCCGGCGATTACTCTGCCGGTTGCGGTAAACGTCAACTGATCGCCAACTCGCACATCAAGACCGCTGTCGACGCCTCGTGACGTGCCCGGCACTTCAACCGTCACTTCGCGCGGCTCGATAGGCACTGTGTCCCGTTGTGGCCTGCGCGGGCGTACGGTCCCTTGTCGATTCCGCTCGCGATCGAAGATGTTTTCATTCTCCCCGGTGAGGTCACGCTCACGTCTAATCTCTACGGTAAAGGACCCGCGAGCGTCTGTGTAGGAACCGCGATTGGCAGTCAGGTAAAGACGTCCGTCCCGGTCAGCGATGAATTCGCGCGAACTGCCAATCTCCAGAACCGGTGAATTGTAGTCGTTTCCGATAACGCCGATCAGCATGCCCTCGGGCGCTCGTTGCAGGGGCGCCGTGGGATCAGTTGAGCGCAGACCGTCGGGCGTAATCCTCGTACGCCCGGCGACAATCGTGCCGGTTGCTTTGATCTGAACGCGCTCGTTGCGCCGCAGATCGATTCCCGTATCGATCCAGTTTGGTTCCAGCGAAACCTGGACGGTGCGTGTCTCGAAGCGCAAGTCATCAAGCGAGCGTCCGTCAATCTCAATCCGATCAACTTCATTTGGCCGGAAGTATTGGATTTCCCCTTCGTCACGGGTAGTGGTACCGCTTATTGTTGTGCGCGGGTTGTAAACGCGAACTGCGAACCTCCCGTTGATGAAGCCAAGCAGCGTACCCCGCAGCGTGCGTCCGTCGCGCAGGTAAATTGTGTCGGCAGATGCAAAACTAACGGATAGGAGCAGTACCAATAACGCCAGAAAGGTCTTTCTCATAGTCGTTTCCTTCTTTCAGCGCTTTGCGAGCGCGATTTTCTGCGACCTTAAGTCTCGAAGCAGGCAAACGTGGAAGATATTGACTGATTGCGTTAAGTCATCCGTGGGGGGGACCATTAGCTTATACCCTGGGGTAAATAAGGTTCAAGCAGACGAAAAAACAGGTACCGGTGGAGTTTGAAATCAAGGTGTGAGTGGGATTTGGAACCGCACCATTACCAAAGCCTAACCAATTGGCGGTTAGACAGCGCTTTGCCCCTTTTGCAACGGATTCTTACACAAATATTACAAGCGAGGCTTCGCGGGAGGACTAAAATTCAAACGAAGTACATTTTCAACACCTCGATGATTGGTGCGGACGTTGATGTGCTGCACGGCCCCCCCTCGATCTCAACTAAGTCTTATCACTTGGAGACAATCATGAAGGTACTGCTAGTCAATCCAAGCTTTCCGAATACCTATTGGAGCTTTCGTCACGCGCTTTCTTTTGACGGTAAACGGTCTGCCTATCCACCACTCGGATTGTTGACCGTCTCCGCGCTACTACCCCGCTCATGGGAACGGCGGCTCGTGGACATGGATGTCAGGCGCTTGAGAACTGCGGATATCGAGTGGGCCGATATGGTTTTCGTTACGGCAATGCTTGTTCAGAAGGATTCCTTGCGGGAGGTTGTTGAGCTCTGCAAGGAAAAAGGAAAACGCGTCGTCGTGGGTGGGCCGTACGTTACGACAAGCGCTGAGAACCTGCCCGAGGCTGATCATATTTTTATGGGCGAGGCCGAAACTACAC
>JBOGOU010000227.1:0-24880 GCA_050748205.1 Pyrinomonadaceae bacterium
GGATGGTACTGTCCATCGACTCCTGGGTCATGAGTTGCCGGGCTTTTGCACGCCGCATCGAGCATCAGTGCCTGAAGTTCCTGTTCACAAGATTCAATTGCCGCGCCATCAAATTCGATTATCAACCGACGCCGAGGAATGGACCCGTAAGGTCGTTCTTCGAAGTTTCGTTAAAACAGACTCCAACAGAGAAACTCGAGATCTCCAGGGACAGTTTCGCGGAAGTTTGCCCAAAGCTGTTTCATCAAGTCAGGGAGGTCAACAATGAGTGATGCCAAAGCCAGATTAACCAGGTGCTTTGCCGCCGTGTTTCCACATTTGAGCGACGAGACTATTCAACTTGCCACGCCGAACGCGGTTGAGGCGTGGGATTCGTTGGCAAGCATTACTCTGATTAACGTGATCGAAGAAGAGTTTGGAATCGACATCGATCCCGAAGATATCGAGCACCTGGTGTCATTTGAAAAAGTGCTCGACTACGTGAGCCGCAAAGCGCCCGCCCTCCCCTAGAGTGTGACTTGAAATGACCTTGGTATTCTCCGCAACTGCGCCTACAGATCTCAATTCTGTTGCCGCCTTCCTAACAAACGGATTCAACTCACCGCCCGACGCTGTTTTTGCCCGCCCAGATGTCCTGCGCTGGAAGTATTTCGATCCCGGACCACAGTGGGAATCATCACGCAGCTACGTGTTGCGACAAGAGCAAAAGATAAAGGCGCATTGTGGCGTGTGGCCGATGAACTTGAACTTCCGCGGCGAGAGCGTCAGCTGCATCTGTTTCTTGGATTGGCTCAGCGAGAAAGACCTTCCAGGCGCCGGCGTCCTGTTGAAGAAAAAACTGATGCGTCTCGCGGATACTTCTGTCGTGGTTGGCGGCAGCGCCGACACGCGCGCCGTTGTACCGCGAATAGGTTTTCAGCAGGCAGGCGATGTAACGACATTTGCGCGCGTAGTGCGACCGTGGAAACAGTTTCGTACTCGGCCTCAAGAAACTATTGGGAGAAGCGCGGCAAGATTGTTAAGGAATACCGCATGGAGTCGCGCCACCGGCGGTGCAGTCGATCGCGGATGGTCAATTACCCGAGTGGGTTCCTTTGACGAATTGCCGGAGGTGACCAACGGCTCTGGTTATCCGACTCCGTGGCGAGGTTCGAGGTACTTGAACTACTGGCTCAGCACGCCCGCGGCGGAAATTGCAGGATTCGTGATCAGTCTCCAAGACCATTTTTTTGGGTATTTCCTGTTGAGTAAAGTCGGTGGGCAAGCACGCATTGCCGATATTCGCTTGCTTTCGGAAAAGCCTGCTGACTGGGCGAATGCTTATCGGTTGGCAGCCTCAATCGCTGCTGAAGACCCTGAAGTCTGCGAGACTTTGACGATCGCCTCTACTCCGTTGGCACGTCAGGCACTTCTGGAGAGCGGATTTCGTGACCGTGGAAGCGTGCCGGTTTTCTTTTCAGATCCGAAGAAGAAACTGCCTCATGTGCCGCCGCTTTTTCTAAATATGATCGACGGCGACGGAGCGTACCTTTACGACGCAGCATACCCCTACGTCACCTAACCTAACGTCAACTAACGTCTGAACGCACCGGACAATAATCGTTCAAAATAGTCGAAGGAAAGTGAAGGATCCACCGGAAGCCGTCGCAGGAGGAATGGGTGCGTGCGTTTGGAGTTCATTCCGGGTTCAGTTGTTACAGCCGTCCGAAGGCCCAGGCGATCGACTATGCGGAGAGTTTCCTCGTCGAAATCCGCAAGTGATCCGTTTGGATAACAGAAGTGAACTATCGGCTTCGACAGTTCCTGTTCCAAACGCACCTTCGAGCCTTTGATCTCATCCTCCTGTTCGCTTGAGTCCCGGATGCGGGAAAGAATTGGATGAGTTTTGGTGTGACAGCCAAAATCAACTCCATTCCGCGCGAGCTCGCGCACTTCTGACCACCTTAGCGGAGCAAGGTCACTAGGCGGCTGAACCGGAGGATCTACTTGAAGAAGTTTGGGAATGTGGGAAAGCAGCCGCATCCTTTCAGAATTCTCGACCCTCGTGAAAGCCTCCGCCACCCGTCTGCCCGTCTGAAAACGATCTTCAGGTGTATCCAGGTTCACATGTATGCCCTCGAGAGGAAGTTTGATCTCATTGGCGCGTAGCGGAGTGTGTTGAAACGCGTATTCGATTCGGTTCCACCAGAGCCAGACCTTCCCATCAAGAAAATCGCTGACCAGGTAGACCATTGCCGGAATATCAAATTCTCGGAACACAGGATAGGCGTACAAGAGAAAATCGCGATAACCATCATCGACAGTAACCGCCACGGCGTTTTCCGGTAGTGGCTTGCCGGAGTAGAGCCACTCACTTATCGCGCTTATCGAGACAAGTCGATAGTACCGACTGATGTGACTACATTGCTCTCGAAGTCCTTTCGTGTCCGCGTCGAACCTATGGTACATGAGGATCCTGACGCCAGATCGGTTTAGGAATCTGAATCCATTAAGGAGACCCGAAGAGCGCAGTATCGATTTAGCGAGCGATTTGACAGCTTGCGGCATGCGACACCCTTACGGTTTGGTTGTGATCAGAGCGGAATTCGTATCTGCTCCTCGAAGGGTCAGGGAAATCGTTAGGTCTCCCACCGTCACCACTTGCTGGTCCAGGCAAACTACAACGCTCGTGAGCCAGCTATTGCCCGGAACCTTGCCAACGTACTCGACCGGCAGGTTGACAGTTCCCTGCTGACTTGTAAGGTGCGCGCTGACGACCGTATGGAAATTTTCGCCAGGTAAAAGCTCGAAGTTAGTCACAAAGAGGATTATGCGCGTTCGGTGGTCTGTGCTGAAGTTATCATTATTCGTGAGCGGGAAAGGATCCGCTACGAACGTTACGGAGTCGAGAGCCGCCGCGTGGGTGGGATTTGTTTCACTGGTAATCAGCAACGGAGTTGTCTGAACCGGCGTAGACATCCTTGCATTGGTGGCCCGCACGCCCGGCGTGACTAAGACCGCCTCACCATGTAAGTGGTAAGAGAGCGTGGGACTAGTCTCGGTGTAGAAGGCAACGCCGTTCTTCTTAAATAGCACTTGAGTGCCGGAGATCTCGATTCGGAAAACGTCGGAAGCGGTGTAGAGTGTTTCGCCCTTGTACGTTCCACCTTCTCTTACCTCCACGATGTTGGCGCCATTGATTGTTGATAGCGCGAACTCCATATCGGCGCGAGTAGCAGCTTGGGGGCCACTATTGAGTCCGACGGTTATGAGACCCGTCCCCGGGAATTGCCATTCAAGAAAACCACCCCCGAAGCCGATCAAATTTGCGGAACGAGCGCGCCCGTCGTCTCCGATGATGCCGCCGGTCTTCTCGATGTTGTTACCGGTGGCGGTTGTATTGAGTAAGCCGGTCCACTCGACATCGAAGATCGCCGTGGGAGTTGGCGTGGGAGTTGGCGAAGGAGTAGGGGTCGGCGTAGGCGTAGGCGTGGGAGCCGGTGTCGCAACGCCCGACAGCATCACGTCGGCACTTTCGCCGTCGTTATTAAATGATCGCAGCCGGTAATGATAGACCGTTGCAGGCAGTACTGTTGTGTCGCTGTAACTAACCACATTCGCCCCGGTCGTAACCACACTTGCCCAGTTGCTCAGACCGCCACCTGGCAGAGTATGGGCTCTCTCCAATACAAAACCGAGTTCGTCCAGAGAGTTATCCGTCCACGTCAGGTTGATCTGCGATGAGGAGACTGGTCCCCCCATTAAATTTGACGGTGGTAGTGGTCCTGTCGACAACGACGGCTTCGACATCATGGCATTTGCCACTCGGCCTCCAATGCCGAGCAGCACCGCATCTGTGTGATAGGGGTAGGTGAGAGTAGGTCCGGTATTTGCGTAGAGAGTCACACCGTTCTTCTTGTAAAGCACCTGACTGCCGGATATCTGAATTCGAAAAACGTCCTGGGCCGTATAGTCGGTGTCGCCCCTGTAGATTCCCGCTTCCCGAATCTCAACAATGTTCACAGCACCGATGGTCGAGTAGGCGAAACTGAGGTCGGACCGGGTGGTCGCTTGGGGCCCCGTAGTTAGCCCAACGCTTAATGCTTTACCCGCCGCGGTGAACTGAAACTCGACATAGCCATCTGCGCTATCAAGCAGGTTGGCTGAGCGTGCTCTCGCGTCTTCACTGCCTTCTTGACCCGTTGTCTTCTCGATTGTGTTGCCGGTCGAGGTAGTATTGAATCGTCCTGTCCACACAACGTTGAAGGGCGTCGGCGTCGGCATTGGCGTGGGCGTTGCTGTGGGTGTTGGTGTCGGCGTCGGCGTAGGCGCAGGTGTCAGCAGAGGGATGGACTGGTCCCGGCCTTCACCGTTGGCATTGAACGGACGTAGTCGATAGAAATACTGAGTGGAAGCTGTGAGGCCCGTGTCGACATGAGTCGTCACGTTCGGACCGGTCGTGACTACCAGCACCCAGTCTCGGGGGCTTTGGTTCATCACACTGATGGCGCGCTCGATGATGAAACCACTTTCATCATTTGAATTGTCAGTCCACGACAAACTGACTTGCGTCGGCGTGGCGGTACCGCTGAAATTCGACGCTGGCAGGGGTCCTTCGGGACCGGCCGCAGCAGTCATCGTCACGTTCGCCGCGCGCGCGTTAAGGTCAAAAAGCACAGCGTCTGCATGATACGGATAGGCAAAGATCGAACCAGTGTTTGTGTAGAAGGTGACGTCGTTCTTTTTGTAGAGCACCTGAGTGCCAGAAATTTCTATGCGCAACACATCGGTGGAAGTGTAAGTGGTGTCGCCCCTGTAGACTCCGTCCTCGCGGATCTCGACGATGTTTAAGCCGCCAATGGCGGAGAGCGCAAACTCCATATCGAAGGGGTAGAAGGCCAGCCGCCCGCTATTCAAGCCAACCGTAATGGCTTTCCCGGGTGCGGTGAACTGAAATTCGACGTAGCCGTCCCCGCTGGTAATGACATTGGTTGAGCGCGCACCTGCATCCTCAAGATGGTCGGTGCCACTCGTCTTCTCGATGGTGCTGCCTGTTGCCGTGGTGTTGAGCAAGGCCGTCCAGCCGACAGCGAAAGCGGCCAGCGGCGATGTCGGGCCGAGAGGTTGATTTCGTGGGCTCGAGTCGCGGTAGGATGCTTTAGTTGAAGTCGAGGTTCTCGCCGTCCGAACCAGCTCATTAGTATTGCTCGTTTCGAAAACGGAGCTGAATGATGGCGAACGGTTAATTCCATACTTGGAGAGAGCTGCCCCGCTTAATAGAACCGGCGTCAGCAGGAGCAGACCCGCCCGTGTCATTAGCTGCGTTTTGAACTTGAGCCTTGAAAGCATCTATTTCTTTTTAATCACCGCTGAGGCGAGTCCTGAATCCGATACCTGGGTTTGGCAGTCTCGCTACCTGTTTGGGTACCGTTAGGTATCTCGACCACATTACTGAGTGAGTACGTTAATGAAATTGGTTATTATTGCTCTGATGGAATCAAACCGAGCCGAAACTTAGGGGCCGACTGACGCGAGTGGAATAGTTACTACTATGATGAATAATACAAACTCATGCTTTTTTCCAGCTAAAAACCGCGAAATCATCAAGATTAACCCTTTACCACCATGGCAATCTGCTACCGATTCGGTTCGGTGGCCACTTTTTTGCCACAATTGATACCCGGTATACCCGGCCTCAGCAAGGTCGCAACTTTTAGATGCCTGCGCAAAACACGATATTTCTGCTTGATTCCGCTCCGCGAAACTGGTGCAGCCAACAAGATCGCCATTTGGAAATCTGCAAGGCGCTGATCGCCAGGGGGGGCCGCGCGGTCATTGTCTTCTCAAGTGCGCTTCCGCCCGAAATTGAAAGCAGGTTCCGAGAGGCTGGGATCGAATTAGCGACGATAAGCTACGCAAGCGGAATCTACTATTACCTGAAGGCACTGGATGAGCTGGTCGAAAAGTATCAGATCACCACGGCCCACATTATCTTTTTTGACTACTTTAGTGCGATATCGTGGATTGCAAAGACCCGACGCCTCAAATATGTCGTCTATGAAATGCAGAACGGCGGGATCTTCCGAGCGCAGTCATTAAAACGATCACTCCTGCAGATGCGGAACAAACTCGCGCTTTTTCCCACTTCCAAAGTGATCGCCATCTCCAATTTTATTAAAGAGCAATTGATGAACGGCGGTGTCAAGGAAAACAAGATTGTTGTCAGGCACCTGGGAATCGACACCAACCGGTTTAAACCGGATCCTTCTGCCCAGCAGAGGCTTAAAGAGAATTATGGCATCCAACCTGACGAACTGATTCTTTCGACGGTTCAATATTTGAGGCCGATAAAAAATCCTCAGACCATAGTTCAGGCCTGTGGCGAATTGGCAAAGCGTAATCTTCGCGCTCATCTTTTTGTAGCTGGTGACGGCGAAATGTTGGAAGAGCTGCAAGCACTTAGTCGTAGGCTCGGTATCGCAGATCGCACGCATTGGCTTGGTCTTGTTCCTGACCCCACCAGCTTGCTACAGGCATCTGATCTATTCATCCTCAGTACTGTAGGCGAAGCTTTCGGACTTGTACTGGCGGAATCGATGGCTTGTGGAGTTCCGGTAGTGGGCAGCCGGAGTGGTGGCATTCCGGAAGTGGTCGTCGATGGTGAGACCGGTCTGCTGGTCCCTCCTCTCGAGCCAGAGTTGTTTGCTGATGCGATCGCGCAGCTAGGAAGAGACACTGAAATGCGGTCGCGTTTGAGTAGACAGGCGATTAAGAGAGTCCGCGAGCAGTTCTCAATGGAGAAAACCGTAGGAGCCACCATGCGCATCTACGAGTCGTTGTGGAACGATTAGAGTCAGGGGTTTTTACCCAATGAAACTGACACTTGCCACCACCTTGCGCGCGCGCGCGATCCTCTTATTCTTATCACTGACACTCTTTCCTATGTCGGGCCCTCCGGTGAGCACGCTGGCGCAAGGTTCGATACCCAAAACAGATAAGAAGATCTATCCTGAGCCTGCGCTTCCCAGACTGCCACGGGCAGGAGGTAAGCTTGTTGATCCAACCTTCGGCACAGAAATCCTTCGCGTCACAGATGAGCAAACTGCTGTTGACGGAGGGACGTTCTACAGTTATTGGCCAACATTCAACGCCGACAACACGCGACTGCTCGTAAGAACTGCTAACGATGGCACCGCGCATGTCTACGACTTCGATCCTTCAAACTTCAGTGTCGGATCGCGAAAGCTAATCCCCGCAAGTCCCGCAGGTTATCCGAATCTTGAAAGCGCTATCTGGAGCGGCCGCGATCCTGACTCCCTCTACGCTCTGGTGGGGACCAAGATTTATGCATACCACCCTTCCAAGGGTTCGTATACTTTGATTGCAGATTTCAGCGGTAAGTTTCCAGGTGAATTTCTCTGGCAACTCTCCGTTTCCAGAAATACGGATGATCTGTTTGCGTTTGCTCGACGCAGGACCAACGCCAGCGGAGGGAGCGACTATGTTGGTTACGCGGCCTATAGCCGCTCACAGAAAGCGCTAGTAGTTAATCAGTCGATTCAACCGAATGACCTGGACGAAGTGCAAGTAGATAAGTCGGGAAGATGGCTGGTTGTCAAGGGCGAGTTCAAAACTGTCGGTGGGATGTCGATACGAGACCTGCAGAATGCTGGTTCACGTAGAGTTCTCCGCTATGGGCCGCCTGACTACGCCCCTGGTCATTCGGATAATGCTTCGGGTTTCGTTTCGGGATTTAACAATTACCTGAACACCATCGACCGTCGCAATTTTCAGAACCCGATGCCCATTACTACGGAGCTGAGTCTTGGGAAAGATTGGAGTCAGGGAATTCACGTCTCGCACTTGGGGGACAACGATGGCTGGATGCTTGTCAGCCTGTATGAGGTGGCCGCGGTTCCAAATCCGCTCGGGCCGTACCACAACGAGATCATTTTGGTGAAAACCGATGGCAGCGAGAGCGTCATACGTGTTTTGCACCACAGGTCTGTTTATAAGTCGTATTACGACACCCCTCGAGCAAACATCAGCCGAGATGGCAGGTTTATAGCATTTACCTCCAACTGGGGCGGCCGGAGTCGCCATGACTTGTTTATCGCCCGTGTTGAGCCGCCAGTAGCTCGCCCCGCCTCTCGGCTGTCGGAGAGTGGCGACCAGCCAACCCTGAAGTGCGGCAAATCCTTCGTAAACAACTACTTGACGTCATAAATTTGCCTAATATTGTTGGCAGAAAGAAAACATTGACAACCTCGGCGCCCGTAGTGTTTAATCCCGGTATGCCTGCATCAGCAGGCACAGTTCTTTTCAGCAGCATGGCGATTGCACACGATAAAGGCAAACCTGTTGTGAGGCAGGGACGCAAAGCCTGGAGTCTTGGAGGCCCCGATATATACGGAGTATTCAAGAAGGTCTGGTTGCCGAAGGCGATCGAAGAACAGCCAAATCATAACTCGGTTGCTGGTAATTGCTTGCGCGAGAGGTTCGGCTGGAGACCTTTCCAATTGTGTGTTTCGAACCGCTAAGGGTCCGTCTTCTTTCCCTTCCATTTTTCCCTTGACAATGTACATCGGTCAGAGACCTTGCTGCCGATGATACCCTCGGCTCTAACCTCCTTAACTCATACAGAAGTAATAAAAAACTATCGAGAATCTGTTTGCAACTGAACTGCAAACAGAAACTGTTCCGGTAGTGTGACTCTTCCGTTGCCTATATTGATGTCTCGGTTATTCCACCAAGCTCCACAATCCCGATTGGCAATCACCGATAACGGCACCCCCGCAGTGATGCGGGTCCGCAAAGTCAGGAGTCTCTCTCGATGAGAGATCGTCCGATTCCCGAAGTGAGGAACAAATGTCCATAGGATCTGCCGGTGATCTATCTCTCACTAACAGATTAGTCTTCAAAGCTTCAGTATTGTCCCTACTGCTGCTGGTTGGCATTGTAGCCAGGGCTGCCACGATTGTTGTACCGGCCAGCGGAAATCTTCAAGCGGCACTTGACGCAGCTCAGTGTGGCGACACGGTGGTCCTGGAGGCTGGTGCGACGTTTACAGTTGCAGGGCTCGAGCAACCATTTCAATTGAAGCCCAAAGGCGCCTGCACGGGAACGGATGCCGACTGGATCACTGTTATGGGTTCAAACGCCGCTGCTCTTCCGGCTACTTTGAGGCCCCTTTCGGTCCAGGCAATTCGTGCGCTGAATTTGCCGAAGCTGGTTACCAACACGTCCACTCCGGCATTGGAAGCGGTGGCCAGCGCTCATCACTATCGAGTAATCGGGATTGAGATCACTAATGACAGTCAGGGCGGAACTCTCTCAAACAATGGTTTGATCTTCGCCGGCATCGTCCATGGCAGTAGTCCACCATTGACTCTGGCGACCGTGCCGCGATCAATTGAGTTTGATCGCGTCTGGGTACACAGTGAAGAAGACGGCACCGATTCCGAGATAGCAACCTGTCTCCGTGGCTTTCTGCTGGGAGCAGCTGACATCACCGTCAAGAACTCCCGCGTGGCAGGCTTTCGCGCCTTTGCTCCCGGAACCTTCAACCCGCAATCTTCGCAAGCGATTTTGATCGAGAAGGGCCCAGGCCCCTACACCATCTCTAATAACTTCCTGGAAGCCTGGTTCACATCGATCTTCACAGGCGGCGGGCCACAGTGGATCACCAATCAGGCAACTGTGTCGCCGGGAGCGACCATGTCCCAGGCGACCTTGTCGAATGTGAACAACCTGACGGTCGGCGACTACATTGCGTTTAAGGTGACTGGCCAGGGAGGTGTGTATCAGGTGGTAAGGGTGACCGGTATCGATGGCAATACGGTGAACTATGTACCGCAGCCTGGGCTGGGTGGAGGCACAAACGGGAATCCGTTGCTGGTGCCACCTGACTCACCGGGTCATGCAGTGTGGAATGGTGATACTCCGAAGGACCTGCGGATTACGAACAACACCTTCTGGAAGAACTCAGTCGTAGGTTTAGCCGCGGGCGCGCACGGCTTCTACGGCAAAGGTCACATCGAATTCAAAACGGCAACAAACGCACTGGTTGAAGGAAACGACTTCTCTGGTTTTGGCGCCGGCTTCACGATCACCAGCCGGAACCAGCCCACCGAAACAATATCGGGGAGCAATCCGTGGGCGACGATCAACAACCTGACGTTCCGGAGCAATCGCTGGAGCTCGAATTCTCCGGCGGGAACAGGCGCCGTGATCGGAATTCAGTTGTCCGACAACATGGCGACGTGTGTACCGGGGCGCAATGTAGTTTTCGAGAATAACCTGTTTGAGAATCTCGGCTCACCGCTGCTGACTGTCGGCGGTTCCGCGGGCGTCGTCTTTCGTCATAACACGGCAGTCGGCGGAGGCACAGCGGGCGAAGTGTCCATGGTTTTCGGGCACGGCGAAGCCAATGAAGGCTTTAGATTTGAAGATAACATTGTTCAGAATAATCAGTATGGATTGAATTGTTCGCTCGGCTCAACAGCAGCCTGCTATCCAAATCATGTGGTCTCCAGTGGGGTGATCCTGGATAACAGAACGCAGGCAGAAAGAGACATCGCTGGACCACTGGCTAATCGCTATCCTGCCGGAAACTTCTTTCCTGACACGGTCGCGCAAATCCAATTCATTGATATTCCGACTTCGCAATGGGGGCTGGCGTCGACAAGCCCCTACAAGGGACGTGGAACTAACGGGACTGATCCAGGTGTTGACATGAATGCGCTACTGGCTGCACTAGCAGGGGTAGCCCCACCGCCGACCCCGACTCCTACACCACCACCCACTCCAACCCCAACGCCAACGCCGACCCCGCAGTCGGGCCAGAGCGTTATTCGGGCGAAGAGAGACGGCCAGGATTTGAGTAATCAATTGGCGTCGTCTGGCGGTACCTCACAGCCCGACGGCAGCGGCACCTTCCAAATGAGCGTGGCCTCGAGCGAGGCGCTCACGGCGTTCATCGTCGAGATCCAAAATGCTTATGCCCAGTTCAACGCGGAGCGGCAGGTCTACCCGGCCGCAGTGAGGATCGATGCAGCACTCGTTGCCGCGCTCCAATGCGCACGCCAAGCGGAGGTCTCTTCCGGCCAGGGAGACCTGGACGGGGTCAGAAATCACCTTCGCGAAGCAATCAACTATTTGGAGTTGGGCGTCGCGCTCATCTCTCACGGCGACATCGCCAACCCCATTGACGTGCCCTCCTATTTGGTGCGCCAGCATTACGTAGACTTCCTTGACCGCGAGCCCGAACAGGCCGGCAACGATTTCTGGGTCAACCACATCGCAAACTGCGGAACTGATGCCCAGTGCGTCGAGGTTAGACGCATCCACGTCTCGGCTGCGTTCTTCCTGTCGATTGAGTTTCAGCATACAGGATACTTCGTATACCGTCTTTACAGATCTTCCTATGGTCGCATGCCTTCGCGCACGGAGTTCATGCCCGACAGCTTGTCCGTTTCCCGTGGCGTCATTGTCGGCACGGCCGGCTGGGAGGCCAGACTCGCCGCCAGTAAACAGGCATTCCTCCAGGCGTGGTCGCAACGCGCGGCCTTCACGGCGCGCTATGGCGCTTTGACGAACGAGGAATATGTTGACGCGCTGATCGCTAACCTCGGTGTGGAGATTAGCGCAGCAGAGCGCGACGGCCTGGTCACGGCCTTAGCGAGTGGATCGTTACGAGCGAGTGTTCTGGGTCAACTCGCGGAGAATGGCATGTTCTCGCGTAATCAATTTAACTCCGCCTTTGTCTTGATGCAGTATTTCGGCTACTTGAGACGCGATCCGGATACTCCCGGGTTCAACTTCTGGTTGAACAAACTCAATCAGTTCAACGGTGACTACGGAAGGGCGGAAATGGTAAGAGCTTTCCTCTCCTCGATTGAGTACCGCAGTCGGTTCGCTCAGTAAGAACGTTAACGGAATAGCGCAATCCTCTTTCACTTCAGAAAACGGGCGACTCGATTAGATCGGGTCGCCCTTTTTCAATGCGCTGTGCGAGAGAGCAGACTTGAAATATCCCGAGGGACTTAAACGTCAGCCTGGGCCAATTCACGTCTGGATGATTCGACGCCTTTGATCCCGCTATGGCTGTACCCAGTTGGCTCCCTTAATCAAGTTTTCAGCAATTTGTTCGCACACCCCAGCGGCGGTGGGACCGCTGAGGGCCTGCGGCCGGGCATCTTCTATCTGAGCGGTTACACTATATTAACAGCACTTGAGAAATTCTTGAGCCATTCTTGAGTGCGCCCTAATTGTTCAAAACAAAAGAGTTCGAAGCTATTGGTCGCGGCGGTTTGCGGGTTGGCGACGGAGATTTTGCTGATGGAGCCCCCGGAATCGCGGCGGCTTTGGTTGTTTACCCAGATGGCCGCACGCTGAATTCTCAGAGAATTGCTTGCGGTTACGGATTGAAGCTTTAGCCTACTTGATATAAGCTCTGTCGCGCGCTTTCTTCCTAAGGCTGATTACAGCAGTCGCACTAGAGAAAGCCTTCCGTCTTCGTGAGGGAACTTGCCCTTTTCTTACGAAGGCCTCCAAAGGGAATTAGTTTAATGAGTGTCCTGGCCACGAAGCATCTCTGGCGAGTTCTCGCCGTTTCTTCTGCGCTCATATTCACCTATGCACTTGTCCTGTCAAAGCTAGGACGAGATTGGTGGACCGATGAGAACTACTCCCACGGCCTTCTGATCCCCATCATCATTGCCTATATTCTCTGGTCTCAACGTGACAGGCTGGTAAGAGAACCTGCGCGGCCCGCAACGTTTTGGGGCAGCGCCGCGGTCCTGTTAGCATTGTTGGCTCTGTGGGCCGGAACTGCAGGCGCCGAGCTGTTCCTCCAGAGGATCTCTCTGGTCCTTATTCTCGCCGGAACGATTGTCTATTTCTGGGGATTTCGTCGACTCCGTCTGCTGCTTGTTCCTTTGGCGCTGCTCATGCTCGCCATCCCCATTCCTGCGATCATATTTAACAAGGTTGCGTTTCCTTTGCAGCTCTTTGCTTCTCGCTGCGCCGTGTGGTCCATGAATCTCTTTGATATTCCCGTATTGCGGCAAGGTAATGTCATCGAGTTGCTGCCGTTGGGTGCACGCGAAACAAAGAAGCTGGAAGTGGTCGAAGCCTGTAGCGGTATCCGATCGCTGATGACGCTCGTAACCTTAGCAGTTGTTTTCGCTTACTTTACACATCCAAGGCCGGAACCACCTGGGGGGAACCAGCCTAACCGCTTGCAGTGGTTGAGGAGCTATGGCTTCTGGCGATCCGCCATATTGATCTCGTCAGCGGTGCCCATTGCGATCTTCACGAATGCCCTACGCGTCAGCGGCACGGGCGTGCTGGCGCATTACTACGGAACTGAAGTCGCGGACGGCTTCTTCCATTCCTTTTCAGGTTGGGTGATCTACATCGTGGCGTTTCTTATGCTGTTCGGCGTGGGCTGGATTCTCGATCGTGTCTTACCTGGACGCCACAAAGCCCAGCAGTCCAAGGAAAATGTCACTGAAGAGCGAACGAATGCGACAGTGGGCTCAGGATCAGCCGCGACACCGGTAATTCAAGTGGAAGGAACGGAATAGATGAGCAACTCCTGGCGCTTTGCTGTTTTGCTAGTTCTGATTTTGGCGGGCGGTATCGTCGTCAATGTCTGGGGCTATCTCGGCGAAGCTCATGTCGCCCGGAAGACACTTAAGGATTTTCCGCGACAAGTAGGCAGTTGGCAGCAGGCTGGAGCTGACCAGGAATTTGACGCGCAGACTCTCAGTGTCCTGGGCGCAAGTGATTACCTCTCGCGAGACTACAGCTCAGCAGATGGCCAAAGAGGCAACTTTTACGTCGGGTACTACGCGAGCCAGCGCGAGGGAGCCACATTTCATAGCCCGTTGAACTGCTTGCCAGGATCAGGCTGGATGATGACCGACCCGGGCCGGGTTCAGATTGCTCCCACAGGAAGGGGGCCCTTCGAGGCTAACAAATACTTGATTCAAAACGGCAGCGCGAAGCAGATGCTGATCTATTGGTATCAAGGGCGCGGACGATCTGTGGCAAGTGAGTATTGGGGAAAAGTTTATACCGTAGTTGATAGTGTGAGGCTGCGTCGCTCAGATGGAGCGATGGTGCGTGTATTGGTCCCCGTTGGAAAGTCTGAAGCGGCGGCGCTCGAGTCTGCGGTTCAGTTGGCCGCGAGCGTCTCGCCTGTGCTTCCGGAATTTATCCCTGATTGAGACTCAGGGAAAAGTGGAAGGTGGCTAATGCTCCGGTGGGCTTCCATTTCCGGGAAATGACCCGGAATTGGGTCTTTTCCCAGGGTGTCTTATTTTTCAGGAGCAGACGAGGCATTGCCCGCCGAGGCCGCTAACTGAAGTGAGAATGAACCGAGCCGAGAACCGGTTCGCGATAAGAGTTGGAGAATAGAATGAAAACGGAGTGCCGAACTTACCTTAAATCCGCAACCCTTCTGTCTTTTCTCATTGCCGCTGTGATGGTCTTAGGCGGCTGCACCAATCCAGACAAAGCCAAGGCGGAGCACGTCAGCAAGGGTGAAGCCTACCTGAAGGAATCCAAGTTCCAGGAAGCGTCGATCGAATTTCGCAATGCCGTCCAAATCGACGATAAGTTTGCGGCAGCCCACTGGGGCCTGTCACGTGCCTACGAGGGCCTGCAGCGCATTCAGGAATACGTTGAAGAGTTGAAGAAAACCGCCGAGCTGGATCCCAACAACCTGGAGGCTCGGCAGAGGCTTGGAAACATTTATCTAAGAATCAGCAGGGGGCGACCCGAGTACATTGCCGAAGCGGAGCGCCTGGCCAAAGAGATACTCCAGAAGGATCCGAATCATATCGAAGGCCACATTCTAATGGGCAGTATCTTCTTCGCCCAGAACCAGCGCGACAAAGCATTTGCCGAACTCAACCACGCGGTAGAGCTAGATCCCAAACGAATCGAGTCGTACCTGAGCCTAGCTCGCTTCTATGTTGTAACAAACGACAGAGCGAAAGCAGAAGAGACTTTTCTGCGGGCAATCTCGTTAAACAACAGTTCCGGCATGGCTCATACGGAATACGGTAAGTTTCTTGCGCAGGGGAATCGTCTGCCGGATGCGGAAGCCGAGTTGCAGAAGGCCGTGGCCGTGGAACCGGCGAACCGCGACTCGCGCTTTGTTCTGGCGAGCTTCTACCTCGTCAATAAGCAACTCGACAAGGCTGAAGAAGCTTATAGATCACTCGCCGATCTCGATAAGGACAAACCGGAAGGCCAGGCGGTGCTGGCTGACTTCTATTCCGCGATCGGTCGCCTTGATGAAGCCGTGAAAATCTATCAGGACGTCCTGGCGAAGTTCCCCGACTATAACCAGGGCCGTTACCGGGTAGGTGAGATCATGCTTATGAAGGGTGATACAGAAGGCGCCTACAAGCAGATTGAAGAGCTTCTGAAGTCGGACCAACAAGACAGGCAAGCCCTTCTTCTCCGGGCAAAAGTTAAAGCGCAAACGGCACAGGCTCCCGAATTGAAGTTGGCCATCGAAGACCTGAAGGAAGTCCTAAAGCAAGAACCCAATTCAAAGGGCGGACTTTATTACATGGCTCAGACTAACCTCAGTCTCGGCCTACTTGATCAAGCGCGCGTCTTTGCGGGCGACCTGGAAAGAAACTATCCGGATTATTTGCCCGCCAAATTATTGCAGGTTCAAATAACCCTTGCCGGAGGAGATCAAAAAGGGGTGGTGAGACTCTCGAGTGAGTTGCTTGACCGTTTGGAAAAGACAGGACCAGACAGAGACACCTCTCCTCAGTTGATCGCCGAAATGCGCTCCAGAGCTCACATCGCCCGTGGGGCTGCCCAGGCTCAACTTGGTAGTTTGAAAGCTGCTCGGCAGGACTTTCTTGCGGCCCGCGACATCTCGCCAAACAACACGGATGTCTTCGTCAATCTTGCGGCAATTGCAATTGCGGAAAACAAACCGGATGAGGCCATCGGGTTCTATGAGAATGCACTGTCGATAGCCGCCACTGACTTCAACGCGTTGAATGGTCTGATCGCCCTCTATGGACATCGCAAAGAGACGGCCAAAGCTCACGCGCGACTCGACCAGGTCTTGAACACCTACCCCAATAATGCCTCGCTGCATTATCTGAAGGCCCAAATCTACGGATTCGACCTCAACCAGCAGGCGGCTGAAACCGAGTTACGCAAGACTCTGGAACTGGATTCGAATTATATCGCCGCCTATTCGGCTCTCGGCGCTTTGTTCATCAACACGAAACAAGAAGATCGCGCTATTGCCGAATACAAGAGGATTCTCGACTTACGCCCTGATAACCCAACCGCTTACACGTTAATCGGCATGCTTTATGACGCTCGCAAAGATTACAAGTCAGCCGCTGAGAATTATCGAAAAGCGCTCGAAAGTGATCAGAACGCCGTCATAGCGGCAAACAACCTGGCGTGGCTCTACGCCGTGCACGGTGAAGGCAATCTCGATGAGGCTGTTCGCCTGGCGCAGGGTGTGGTCCAGAAGAACCCGCAGATCGCTGGATTCGTGGATACTCTGGGCTGGGTTTATTACAAGAAGGGCCTAAACGCAGTTGCGGTCGAGCAGTTGCAGAAGGCTGTGTCTCTCGACGAAACAGCGGCGAACACAGCCAAAATTTCTCCCAGTCCAACCTACCGTTACCACCTGGGAATGGCGCTTAGAGCCAAAGGCGATAAAGAGGGGGCGCGGCGGGAGCTGGTAGTAGCGTTGCGGCTGGCAGATAAGGTTCCATTTCCCGACGCCGACGAAGCACGTAAGGCGCTGGCGACGCTATGAGGAAGCCCTCGAGTGTTGAAGTTTTGGGACAAAGCCCGGGTGAACCGGGAATATTAAGGATGAAAGTCAGATCCGTAAGCAGCAGAAACAGGAGCTTAGTATGAGTGTTGAATTCCGTAAGCGAGGCCCAAGCGAGTACCTAAGGATAATCTGGCAGCGCAAATGGCTAGTCATTCTCCCAGCCATTGCGATAGCGACCGCTGTCGCCTGGGTTGTTTACCGGCTGCCCGATGTTTATGAATCCGTCACTCTGATCGTCGCCAAGCCTTCTACTCTGCCAAATTCGGTCGTCCCGACCATGACTGAGGACAGTCTCACACGTCAGCTGACAAGTATTGCGCAGGTAGTCACAAGTCGCAGCTCACTGGAGCCGCTGGTGCAAAAGTATGACCTTTACAAAACAGAAAGATTGCGCGGCGAGCCCATGGAAATCGTCATCGACAACATGCGCAAGGACATTAAGGTCGAAATAAACACCAGCCGCAACGACATCACCAACGGTTTCAATATCACCTATCGGGGCCGAGAGCCCAGGACCACTCAAGCGGTCACCGCCGAGCTGGCCAGCAAGTACATCAACGAGCAAACGCAGAACACGATCAATTCCACTACCTCGGCGAAACAATTTATCGAGCAGCAAACAAGACAGGCCAAGGACGAGCTTGACGCAGTCGACAAGCAACGTCTTGAGTTCATGCAGAAGAACTTGGGGAGCCTTCCCTCGGAAGCCGTATCGCTGGTGGGACAACTAGCGGGCTTGCGCGAACAACAGAAGGCTTACATCTCGGAAGTCGGCCGCTATCAGGATCGTCGCTCTGCTCTGTCTGGCCAACTCGCACTCATCAAGAAGACGACCGAGCAGGTAAGGGAAGAAGTAATCGAAAACACCACTGATCCAAAGACGACGCTCGGTTGGGCTGAGTTGGTCAAACGCAAAGCCGATCTCGAGGCCCAGCTCCAGCGCATGCTGACCGAGCTGCGGCCGAAGCACCCAGACGTGCTTGCCAAGCAGGCGGAAATCGATTCAGTCAAAAAGGGAATGGACCAGATGGTCGGTGAGTGGCAGGAAAAGATCAAAGCGAAGCAGGAGAAGCTTCGCGATCGTCCCGACCTTCAGGTCGCCAGTTTAGAGGCGGAAATAAGGATGATCGACAGTGAGATAAAACGCGAACAGCGCATGCTCGCCGACATCGACACTCAGATCGGCCAGGTAATGCAGCGGATAAACACTGTCCCGGGCGTCGAAGTCGCCTTAGGAGCGCTGGATCGCGAATACCAGACTAAGAAGGCTGCCCACGATGCGCTTCTCGTCCAACAACAAAGGATCAGTCTGGGGGCCGACGCGGCCAGCCAGCAGCAGGGCGAAGGCATACAGGTGATTGACGCAGCCAACTTGCCCTCGAAGCCAGTGGCCCCGAAACGTTTTCTGCTCTTTGCCCTGGGTCTGGGTCTGGGTCTGTGTTTCGGCCTGCTCCTCGCCGCAGCGTTTGAAGCTCCCAAGTTGTTGACGATCCGGAACAGAGAAGATGCAGCGCACTATACCGGCCTGCCGGTTCTGGCCACCGTTCCTGAACTGTTAACACCGCAGGAAGCTCGCAGCCGGCCACGACGGCGGAAATTGCTTCTTGCGGCCGGGATCGCAGCTACGATTGTCAGTATTCCCCTGCTCGCGCTCGCTCTCAGGGCGACGCATGTTTTCGAGTTTTTTATGAATTCAGGTCGCGCCTGATTGAACTTGAGGGGACGCCCTCAGATGGAGGCAAAAGAGTGTACGCAGAATTTTACGGACTGAGAGAATTACCTTTCGCGCTTACGCCTGATCCGCGCTTTATCTATTTCACCCCTTCGCACACCGAAGTGATGGCCAACCTGCACTACGGCATCGAGAGCGGGAAGGGGTTGGTGGTGGTCACCGGCGAGGTCGGAACAGGCAAGACGACAATCTTGCGTTGGATGATGCAGCGGCTTGATCGCACTGTGCTGGTCGCCTACATCTTCAACCCCAGGCTTTCAGTTACGGAGTTTTACCAGCACGTCGCTACATTGCTGGATGTGCAAAAATGGGAGACGAAATCAGAGCTGCTGATGGAGTTGGGTCGCGCGTTGGAATCTCGTCACTCCAGGGGCTTGCGAACAGTTCTGATTGTCGACGAGGCCCAGGGACTGTCGCCTCACGTACTTGAAGAGATACGTCTTCTCTCAAACTTCGAATCTGATACGGCGAAGCAATTACAAATAGTCTTGACGGGCCAGCCGGAGTTGCGCGAGGTGCTTAATAATACCGACCTCCGCCAGCTCAAACAAAGAATTGCGTTGCGTTGTGTGATTAAGCCGCTGCCAAACGTCGAGGAAACGGATCGTTACATCACCTCGCGCCTACTGGTGGCTGGCGCTGAACACACCGATATCTTCTCCCCGGCCGCAATCGATTTCATCTTCCGCTGCTCTGAAGGAATTCCACGCAGTATCAACAACCTTTGCGATAACGCTTTGCTCGCAGGCTATGCGTCTGGCGAGACCACAATTGATCGAGCCGTAATCGAGGAGATAGCAGACACACTTGACATGCTTCCTTCTGGCGATCGGGGAATGCAACCGGGTGAGGAAAGAGAAGCGTCCGCCAGGATCTTCTCCTCATCAGGCCGAGCTGAACTCTGGGCTGCCGGTACCGGCTCGTCAGAGGCCGAGGCAGAGACAGTCGCGCCAGTCCCCGTGGAGCAAGGTTAGACCGAAAAGCTCGTGACGAGTCTTGATAACTAATCGGATCACGAGGAGATGGAGAGGAAAATCTGATGGGAAGAGTTTTTGAAGCGATACGGCGCTCTAGCGCCACTAAAGCTGGCGCCGCTAAGCAGCCACCATCGCAAAGTTCTGAGCACCGCAACGGAGCAGCTGATCGTGAGCTGCGTTCGGCAGAACGGGTTGAAGAGCAGTTGTTCAGTGGTTCTTCAATACTGACTGCCCCGGATGATGCGGTGCGGAGTTCAGCGTCCACTGCGCACACTGCGGATGCACCCGGCGGGTCGGCACTCCCCGACGGAATGGCTTCGCGTGCTGTTGGGGCAACTTTGGACGCTGCCGGGGCGACGCGAGCCGCGGGATTTGTCTCTTATGACGTTTCCGCGGCCCGCGTCGAACCTCACCTGGTGGCTCTCACCCAGCCCAGGTCGGCTTACTGCGAACAGTTTCGCTCTCTTCGCACGCGACTCCTGCAGGCTGGCGAACGCCTCCAAATGCGTGCGTTTGTGATTACCAGCTCGGGCGTCGGTGAAGGCAAAACTCTGACTGCGCTCAACCTTGCCTGGTTGCTGGCTCAAAGCGAGGGCGTACGAGCTTTGATTATTGACAGCGACCTGCGGCAGCCCTGCGCCACTGACTATCTGGGGATCGACGCGCCGGTCGGGCTGTCCGAAGTACTGGGCGGCCAACTGGATCTGCAACAGGCAATAGTTCGCCTGGATCCTGCCGGACTCTATCTCTTGCCTGGTGGAAAGGCACGTGACGACGTTGCTGAACTACTTTCCGGGCCAACATTCGCGCGCCTGATCACAGAGGCCCGCCGGATGTTTGACTACATCATTATTGACGCACCGCCACTGGGAATTTTCACTGACGCCAGCGTCCTGATTAGCAGGGCTGATGCGGCGCTATTGGTAGTGAGGGCGGGCAAGACTCGTTATTCCATGGTCGACAAGTTGTTGGAACAGTTGCCTCGAGAACGAGTCCTGGGCGTGGTGCTGAATCGCGTCGAAGATCAGCCCGATCAAACTTCCTACTATTACCGGCAAAGATACTATCGGCGGGATCGCGGTTTGACGGATCAGAATCCCAAGGTCCTGCCGGTAAATAGTGAACAGGAGGTGGCGATCGTTAGTTGAGAGCTTCACGCTTCAATGCACGCACTGGCTGGCTGCTGCTCGCCGAAGCGACGGTTGTTTTCGGCGCGTTGATGGGAGCGGTGTATCTAAGATTTGGAAGCCAGGGTGCTGTTTACGAGTTAGTAGTGAGGCAGGGGTTCTTAAAGGCTGCCCTCGCAACAGCTTTTTGTCTCACGGCATTCTACCTCTACGATCTTTACGATTTCGTCGTCATGCACGATCGACGGGAATTGGTTCTGCGATTGGTGCAAGCGCTCGGTTTGGCCTGGATAGCACTCGCCCTGATGTTCTATGCCTTCCCGCGATTGATGATCGGACGCGGGGTAGCGCTCCTGGCTTTGCCACTGGCCCTGACTCTAATGGTTGGTTGGCGTGTTTCGATTCACTGGTTTCTCGGGCATCCGGATTTTGGCGAGCGAATTCTGATTGTCGGCTCAGGCAATCTTGCTGTTGAGATGGCTCGTGAAGTCCTCAATAGACCAGATGCTGGTTACCGCATTGTTGGTTTCGTTGGCAATGATACCGAACTCCTGGGAAAGAGCCTGATCAACCCCCGAGTCATCGCCGTGACTTCCGAGCTCGCAGATGTTGTGAAACGCGAGAATATAGATCGAATCGTCGTAGCAATGGGCGAGAGACGCGGTCTCTTACCAACTGACGCGTTGCTGCAATTAAGCCTTGCTGGAGCAGTTTCCATTGAAGAAGGAGCTTCGTTCTACGAGCGGGTCACGGGCCGTGTTTCTTTGAGCATGATCCGGCCCTCATGGCTGATCTTTTCAGGGCGCGGCAGAGAGGCTCGCCTCTCCGGGCTCGCGAGAAACACAGTGCACCGGCTTGTTGCGCTGATCGGCGCAGTCCTTTCACTGCCGCTCGTGCTGTTGACAGCCATTCTGATTAAGCTTGATTCGCCCGGCCCGGTCTTCTACCGGCAGGAGCGTTTGGGTAAAAACGGGCGCCTGTTTACGCTGGTGAAATTTCGCTCGATGCGAACAGATGCGGAGAAAGAGGGTCCTGTTTGGGCAACAAAAGGAGACGATCGGGCTACGCGTCTAGGCCGCGTCATTCGAAAGATCCGCGTGGATGAGCTTCCGCAGTTTTGGAACATACTGCGCGGTGAGATGAATTTCGTTGGGCCTCGTCCCGAACGGCCACACTTTGTGGCCCAGCTCGCGCAAGAGATTCCCTATTACGAACAACGTCATCTGATCCCGCCTGGCCTCACCGGTTGGGCACAGATCAAATATCCCTATGGAGCTTCCATTGAGGACGCGCGTCAGAAGCTTCAGTATGATCTTTACTACGTCAAGAACCAGAGTCTGATGCTCGATGCCATCATCATGTTCGAGACGATCAAAATCATTCTCTTTGGGCGCGGAGCACACTAAGGCTGCCCGCGGCTGTTTTGGAGGTTTCAATGAAGACGGTGAACAGATTTGTAGCGCTCGCGTTGGCGACCGCGTTTACAGTCTCCTTAACAACGGGCGTTTTCGCGCAAGGGCAAGACGCATCAGGCAATCGAACGCGGGAGAGAGTAACGAGCAAGCCCGCCGGGGATCAGACAAAGCCCACAGGGGCCAAGCAGGATCCGCCCGCTCCTGCGGTTGACCGACTTGAGCCCGATGAAAAGTCAACTACGCCTGCTGACGTCCCCGCTGAGACTCAGGCGAACCGCCAGGAGCAGTTGTCTGAAGAGGCAGCAGTTATTCCTTATTACAACAACTTTTTCAGTACCTATCGGCTGGGTCCTGAAGATGTAATCTCCGTCAATGTTTTTGGGCAGGATCGCTATTCCCGCAACGGGATCATTGTTCCGCCGAGCGGACGCATTTCGCTCGCGCTTATCCCAGGCGGAATCTTCGTCAACGGCAAGACTGTTGAGGAAGTCGCTGAGCTGATCAAGAAGCGTTACGACGAATACATCATCGACCCGCAAGTTTCAGTCTCGCTTGATAAGGCGTCTTCGTACCGGTATAGCATCATCGGAGATGTCGCCCAGCCGGGAATCCGTTTGATGAGTCATCGCCTGACCGTAACCGAGGCCATTGCCGAGGCAGGTGGTGTGCTGCCGACGGGCAACCGGAGCAAGGTCGTAGTCCTGCGCAGGCAAGCAAACGGCATTCTCGCCCCTATCGCTGTCAACGTTTCGGCGATCTACAAAGGCCGGGCCCCAGACAGTACTTATCTCGTTCCCGGCGATCAGGTAATTGTTCCCGGCAACAAGCTAAAGACCTTCCAGAAGATTATGAGCTTTTCGCCCATTCTCAGCTTCGCTCGTATCTTCACCGGAGGCCTTCCGTTTTAGGAGCAGGGGGCAGGAGGCAGGGGCAGGAGGCAGGGGCAGGAGCAGGGGCAGGAGGCACAGGAGCAGGAGGCAGGAGCAGGAGGCCAGGGGCCCAGGAGGCAGTGGGCAGTGGGCAGGAGGCAGTGGGCAGGAGGCAGGAGGCAGGAGGCAGGAGCCAGGAGGCAGTGTAGGCAGCAAAGACCGAAGTCCAAAGACCGAAGTCCAAAGTTCCCAAAACAATATGGCAAGCTACGCAACAAGATTGGAAAGCAGACAATCTGCACGCCACCCTGCCAACCGCCGTCTGCCTCCTGCCCACTGCCTCCTGCCTCCTGCCCACTGCCGTCTGCCTCCTGCCCACTGCCGCCTGCCACCTGCCGTCTGCCGCCTGCCATCTGTCGTCTGCCGCCTGCCATCTGCCGTCTGCCGTCTGCTCCTGCCGCCTGCCGCCTCCCTTCTGCTCCTGCTGCTCTTAACCGGCCCGCTAGTGCGCGCTCAAGGCAATGCCTGGAAACGCCAGTCCACCGGCACGCTTGCCTGGCTCCATTCGCTCTTCTTCCTGGACCAGAACCGGGGCTGGGCAGTGGGAAGCCGAGGTGCGTTGCTCTTTACCAATGATGGTGGGCAGAGTTGGAAAGCCAAGCCGCGTCCGGCTGAAGACGTTCTGCGTGATATCTATTTTTCCGATGAGCTCAATGGCTGGTTAGTCTGTGAAAGAAACATCTACGACCTGAAGACGAAAGATGAACCGCGGACTTACCTAATGAGTACCACTGATGGCGGTGAACAATGGAAACGGATCGATATCCCCGGCGTCGACGTTGATGCCCGTCTGGTCCGTGCCATCTTCAGTCCCGGCGGGCACGGCTGGACCTTCGGCGAAGGGGGAGCCGTCTACACTTCGCACGATGCCGGCGCAAACTGGGTGCGCTTGCAGCCGCCAACGCGCCACTTATTGTTGGGCGGGATATTCATCGACAACGACCGCGGTTGGATTGTCGGCGCCGGGGCGACTATCTTGCAAACTTCTGACGGTGGCGAGACCTGGCATCTTTCGCATTTGCCCGACGCGAAAGGCATTCGTTTCAATGCCGCTTCTTTTGTAGACAATCGACTAGGTTGGGCAGTGGGCAGCGGCGGAAGCGTTTACCGCACGGTAAATGGGGGACGCACCTGGCAGGCGCAAAACTCGCGCGTCACTGCTGATCTTTTGGACGTCAAGTTTCTTGATGCTCTGGAGGGATGGGCCGTAGGCGCCGAAGGAACGTTGATCTACACAAATGACGGCGGCTTACACTGGTCCGTGGAGCCGAGCGGCACTACTCATCCGCTGGAACGTGTGTTCTTTACGAATCGCACTCACGGTTGGGTCGTGGGATTCGGCGGGACCATCCTCTCTTATGTGCGAGCCGAGGCTCCGGCTTTGCGAAGATAATGAAGCGCGGCATCCTGCCCGCATCCCGGTGTGCGCTGTTAGTGCGGGCAGGATGCCCGCGTTCCAGCACCCGCCAGTCGCGGTCAGAAATTTCCAAAGCGGTGTCGGGCTACGCTTACCACCGCACTGCAAAGGAGTGGCTTTCCTGTGAGAGATCTCAAACCAACAATATCATTTTTCGTGATGCCCTTGCTTGCGCTCGGCCTTTTCGCGGCGGTGGCAAAAGCTCAGAACGAGGCTCCGAACATTTCTCGGCGCCCTGATTCTGTACGGTTAGCTTCTCTGCAGAAGACCCCGGCGACCGAAGCTCGTACTCCCGAATCAGCCGATAAGAAGTTGGTCGCCACGCAAGAAACTACTCCTGATTCTGCGTTACTGGCGCTCCGCGATGGCATCAGCGCCGCGCCTAACGATCAAGAGCGGACGCAGTTGCAGTTGAAGCTGGTTGAGCATCTTGTCAACAAGGGTTTGAAGCATGAGGCCATCGT
>JBOGOU010000228.1:0-9847 GCA_050748205.1 Pyrinomonadaceae bacterium
GATAGGATGAGTCAGCGGCCTCGTAAACATTGGATGTATCAACCTGTCTCAGCGAGACACGGCTGCCACCAGCAATCATTAAGTAAACATTGCGGCCCGGAACATTGACACCTGAGACAGTGCGCCCTGCCTGCGCATCAAAGAATTTTTCTTGGATTGTCGGAAAGCCGAGACGAAAACCTGGACTGGGAAAACCGTTGTCCTCGTCGAAGTAAATGTAAGGACCGGACCGCGTCCAGACCATTGATGAATAGGATAAACTTAAACCAAGGTCCAGACCGGCTCTTCCCGGCAAACTCAGCAGCGGCACACTCCATTCAGCATCTCGAGACGCCAAACCATTTCCTGGTTGATTAAAAGGATCGACGCGAGCCGACGCAAGTGACGACACTGTACTCGACGGCGACCCGCTCGGCGTCAAGGTTGCAACCAGACTGGAAAACTCGGCGCAGGCGCCAAAATCACGCCGCATTTCCTCACGAGTCAGATGATGTAGCGTAAGCTCATTCTCCCAGAAGGCCCAGCCCGGTGCATCGGGCTCGCGCATTAGATACGTCTTGTAGAGGTCATAGAGGTACCAATGATTATCGCGCGAACGCGCAGCATATTCGGATGATTCAAATAACGTCTTACCCAACTCGCGTAGTGCCAGCACCATCGAAGTCTGGCCATTGGGATAGGCTGCCCGCAGTATGTCATTCCAGTAAGACGACTCATTTGCGTATGGCTGGCGCCCGAGCGCGAACTGATTGAAGTTCGCTACATATTGATCGCTGCCCGCTGACGTGATGGTAGCAGTCGTGTTGGCACTTGCTTGCGCACCCAGATTATCGGTGACTGTTAGAACTACGTTGTAGGTGCCGGCAGATGCATAAGCGTGAGTCGGCGTAACGCCTGAAGCTGTGCCGCCATCGCCAAAACCCCATGCGTAGCTTGTTATGGTCCCATCCGAATCGAATGAGTCCGTGCCGCTGAACGCGAGATTTTGCGCAACAAAACCATTGTAAGCTCCACCGGCGTTCGCAACTGGAGACTGATTGCCACTTGTGTTGCCACTCCAACTCGGATTGTAATCGCCAACCGCATTACTCGCGATTAACGTTTGATTAGTGCCATCCGCATTCATCGTCCAAAGCTGTGGTATGGGGTCGTATGCATCGCGTTCGCGGTCGCTGTGAAAAACAATCTTCGTGTTATCAGGAGACCAGTAAGGCGAATCATCAGTCTCTAACGTGTTTGTGAGTCTCAATTGTCCGCTGCCATCGGCGTTCATCGCATATATTTCTTTATTCGTATGTATAGCCGATCTCTGTAACACGTTGCCGTCATCATCGGTTTCCTGCCACGTTTCGATGATACTGTCGCGAGTGCTCACAAACGCCATCTTCATTCCGTTACGCGACCAGACCGGCTGTTCATCTCTAAACGGTGCGGCGGTAAATGTAAGTCTGCTTTGATTCGAGCCATCGCCATTCATGACATAAATACCCGGCACACCCACATGGTCGCGCTCGCCGGCAAAAGCGATTTTGGAGCCGTTTGGCGACCAGTTGGGCTGAGAATCATTGGTCGTCCCGTTGCTTCGATTTACTTGTCCGCTGCCATCGGCGTTCATCACATACACTTGATAGTAGCTGCCGTTGCGCAGGCTTTGGAATACGATCTTGGTTCCGTCGGGTGACCATACCGCGTTGCAATCGTCGGCTGCATCAGTAGTCAAACGAGTCTGTGCCGTGCCGTCGGCATTCATAACATAGATGTCCTGGTTCCCATTCGCTGGATCGTCGCGGTCACTCTGGAAAAGAATCTTCGTGCCGTTTGGCGACCAGCGCGGATGATCGTCATTGTTTAGGTTGTTCGTAAGTCGCGTCAGATTGGCGCCATTCGAATCCATCGAATAGATCTGTGCGCGACCATCGCGATTAGTGGTAAAGACAATTTTGGTAGTACCTGCCTGCGGCATTGGCACCAGGAAGAAGTCAAAGGTTGCGGCAGAAATATCATCGGACGGGAAAAAGGTTCTGCCGGCATTGAAAGAATTTGACACGTCAAAAGCGACCGATTGGCGCAGCGGACTAGGACTATTCCACGCCAGCAGATAGCGCAGTAATTCATCGTTAGTCCTGTCCCGGATTTCCCAGTCGTAACCCTTTGTAGAGCTGGCTGCCCGCGCCGTGACCCCAGGTGAACCTGACGGAGAAGGCGACAGAAATGGAGTCGGTAAGATGGATGGCAAAGGTGTAGGCAGGATAGACGGCGACGGAAGCGCCGAGGCTGACGGGGACGGACTAGGCAAAATAGTTGGCGTCGGAATCGGCGAAGGTGACGGCAAGGGATCGCCAAAATGTATAACAGTGCGCGGAACAAGTGGATTGCGTTGCGAGCGCAACGTTGAAGGGATGCTAGCAGGAGTTACTGGCACAGCTGGCTGCAGACTCCTGACTTCATCCAGATTCGGAAGAATCCCTTCCGGAGCGCCGGCTATTGGAGTGGGAGTATTCTCCTGGGCTCGGTGAGTCAAAAGTGAGCCTCGCCCGCCACTCGCAATTCCGAACGGTGCGAGCGATGCAACGAGTAGCGACGAACAGGCTAGTATTGTAACGGATTTCGAAATCGTGCGAGCTGCGAAGAAACGAGGTAACATGAGAAACCTCCCGAACTAAAGCCAACCTGAGAGTTAGTCGAGGCAGAATCCCCGGCATACAACTTTGCAGGTTCTGCCAGATATTGCTTCATCATTTCCAATGCAAACGCTCTTGCATACTCTTCTGTGTTCTTTACTCTTGATCAGGCAATAGATTGGTGAGCCGCTAACGATACAAGAGTCCTTGCATCGTTCACGCTGATACAAGATTTCTTGTATGCGGTTGCGCCCCGCTCTTTCCGATTCAAAGACCCCTGATACACACCGGAATTGAGCACTCCAGACGAAGAACAAATGAAAGAATTCCCGCCGATCCTGAGTCCCGAAGTCGGCCTGGAAGAGACTATGCAAGAACTCTGGCATCGCACAGTCTAAAAATGAGATGCATGCAAGAATTCTTGTAGCGATGCGCCTTTCGCACCCAAGGCCTCAGTCATTCGGTGAGCACTGTCGGACTTGCGAACGCTCTTTCAGCAGATCCTTGTGCCTTCTCCCTCAATGATATAAGCGCTTGCTTCTTCGCAGAACTGAGGCCGCCGCGTTCTCACCCTTCACGCAGCAGCCTCGAGGCACTGGTCGCTCCTAATCCCGCCCCACAGGAGGCCGTGCCAAACGGAATTCAATCAAGTCAGTCTCGTTTCTATAAGCTAGGGCTATTCAATTTCTTCGGACACCTCAACGCCACCAGCCCTTTGGATTCTCAAGAATCGTGCAACGGTGTCCGCGAGCGACCCGATCTGTTCTGGCTTCTGCAGGCCTATGTCCGCGCCAGCGATCCGGGCTGAGGCGTCATCGACCGTAGCAGACAGCATCACAATTGGTGTGTGCTTGCGATGGGTCATGCTTCGCGCGCGCTGAAGAAGTTCTAATCCGTTTACGCCAGGTAAGTCGTTGTCCAGAAGGATTAGATCATAGTGCTCATCACTTGCGATTTTCTCCAACGCCAGAGTTCCGTCTACGCAGGTCTCGATATCCCAACCTTCGGACTCAAGCGTCTCTTTGACCACGCTGGCAACGGTTTCGTTATCTTCGACGTGGAGAATATGTGGCGTTCGTGTTTTCCGGCTTGCGCTCTTGCGCAACCTACCGACGGCATCTCCAGGGCGACTAAGGCTGCGCACGCGCGTTCTGACAGGCGACCTCTCATTAAGAAGGTGCTCGTGCTGCCTAAGCCTCCATATGAGCGCTTGGTGACCTCGCAGCCCGAGCAGTGCTGCCGCCGGAGTGACCATGCCGCCGCTGTCTTTGAGCGCCAGACGAATGTAATGCGCCTCATAGCGCAGTACCTCTTCTTTGAGTGAGAAGTTGGCCCAATCGACGGATAATGGGAACCGGGGCGAGGCATTGATCCGCGAAACTACACAGCAACCGCACTTGGCCAACCGCCTGACGCTACCCATGTCCCGCGTCTTCTCAAGCAGCGTCTCAGCGCGCGCCAAAGTGGCGGAGAGATCGTCGTTCGAGAGAAAAGTGCCCAACTGCTCGATCATCACTAGTGCGGCCCGGCCAGCGCTCTCGAGGTCGCCCGCCTGCTGCGCTCCATCGATCACCCGTTCCAACGCTGAGCGCGCTTGCTCCGGATGTCCCAGCAGCGCCAACGCGGTACCGAGAGTAGTGAGCGCTTCGGCCAACAACGACTGCTCATCGCCTTTTTCAAGCACACGCACGGCCCGACGAGAAGCTTTCTCTGCGTCAACAACCCGCCCCTGAGCGAGCAGTACCCGTGCTCGCGTCTCATCGACCTGTGCGAGGTGAACATTGTCCTTAAGCTTCGTAAAGAGTGTCTGCGCACAGTCGAGATGCTGGTGCGCTTCGGAAAACCTACTAGCTTTCCAGAAAAGCATCGCCAAGTTGTTTTCGACGCAGGCTTGATAACGTATGTGGCCAGCTTGCTCGAAGTGATAACTTGCAGCTGCGTATTCAATCAAGGCACGGTCAATGTAATCTTCGCGGTTTTCTGCCGCACCCAGATTCTTCAAGACAGTGGCAAAACTATTATGGAAACTCCCTTGGACTGAATGATTCTCAATGTGTTGAAATAGGTGGGCTGCCTCGGTATGAATTCTCAAAGCATCGTTGTGCCGATTGGCAGTCTTTTCGATAATAGCGCTCCGCAGTAAAGCCTTCGCCTTTAGCTCTATGTCGTTATCAGTGAGCCGGCTCAATGCCTCCTTTAGCATTACCCTTCCTTCATCGAATGCCCCTTCACGCCAGTAACAGTAGGCAAGGTCGATCTGCGCTTCTGCTACCCGGCTGTTCTGTTGCAACGCTTCGAAACTGGCAATGCTCTCACTAATTAGATTCTTGGCTGTTTCTTGCGTTCCACTGATCTGCTTGGCGCTCCCAATCCAGCCGGTTAGGACGCCAGCTCGCAGTAGGACCGCTCCCTTTGTTTCCTCGTCAAGTCCCTCTAGCATTGGCCGCTCGTCTACCCGCTGCCAGAGCTCGCCCAGGGCTTCGCGCGCCGCTTCATAATCGCCCTCGTCTTCGAACTGACTGGCGAGTTGGCAGCGCAGTTGCGCTCGCTGATTAATTGAGAGTTTCTGGTCTGCTAATAGGTGAACCAACTCCTGCGTTGCGTTCATGTGAGTATTTCCTTTCCCACTGCAAGAATTCTTGCATCTCCGCGTGAGCGCGGGTATATACCAACCTAGTCGAGTGCTAAGATGCGGCTCTCAAGAGCCATTTCGGACGGCCTATTCTCCATCGCCTTTTGCTGTCCCCAGCGGCCAAAAAATTTAACCTTCAGGAGAAAACCATGAAAAAACTTCAACAACTCTGCATGGCGGCGGTGTTCACATTAGTGCTCACGACGAGCACCTTCGCAGGAGATATTGAAACAGGCGGCAAAACGCCGCCACCGCCGCCAGGTCAATCGACGGTATTAACGCCGGGAGACATTCACACCGGGGGGATACAGAACCCGCAAGGTATGAGCGATTCAGTCGGCGAGATTGCATTGAATCTGCTGCAAACTATGCTGGCCATGTTCTAGTTCCCTCAGTTTGAGTTGCTCCTTTGGTCGCCCGCCAAGTTGAGACTCTTGGCGCTTCAGCACGGGTGTGTCTGGCGAGGGGCGCGCGAAACCAGCGTGCTAGCGAGTAAGAAGTAGAAGCGGGGTGAGATTAAACCCGCTATTGCGGAGAATCAATATAATTCTTCGCGGACTTTAGCCGTATATAAAGGACTTTTGCTTGCCTGCAAATTATTTTGCTAAAAAACGCGTTCAAAGCTGTGCTCGTCGTCCCTTTCAAGCGTCCGCACTGCGGCGGCGACAAACTTTTCGCGCTAGGGTTTGTGCGACAAACTCATCCAAGAAGAGATTTCGGCCTACGAGCGCGATGGGCGACAACCTTCACTCCCGACCCCGACCTGATACGCCCGCTCAGAGGACAAGTCGTTTGTTGATTCGCTGTGCGCGTTTCTTGATTCGTCTTACGTGGCTGTAGGCAGGGCAACCGGCCCGCCCGAAGACTGTTACAGATAGAGACACCAATGAATGTGAGTCTACGGGCTGAGGCAAACATGAACCATGGCAGGCCAAACGGACACCCAATCGCAACGCCAACTGCAAATCTTCATTTTACTCCTTGATCAACCCGTTCCAAATACCTCGTGATGTGTTCTTCAGAGAAGCGTAGTGTTCGACGTGCACGATAACAGGCTAACCGCTTACGTCGAATCTCACGCATGACTGTTGAGCGGGAGATACCACCGCAAAGCTCCCTGACATCCTCAACGGTGTACTTCGCTCGCTTGCGCTCCAGCGTCGGGCTAGTCTCCACTTGCTTCGATACCTTCTCTTCCATAATTCTCTCGCGTGCGATTATCACGAGTCTTTCAACTTTCGGCCCATTCATATCTCGTTTCTGACTTCTCAGAAGCAAAGGCCGCTTACGGTATGTTGCCTTCCGGTTTGACCGATGATCGATCCTTCGGTGTCAAATCGAAAAAAGGGATGGGATGTGAAGTCTTCTTCTTCCGGGCTTTATCAACCAGGTTGCGAATATGACCGTCCGAGCAGCAGAGCAACAGGTGGGCTTCCCTAATGGAAATGAACTCTTTAACCATTATTCGCTGCAACGCCTTTTGAATATTTGTTGCTTCGATGTCCTCTATCAAAGAATCTGAAGAGTGGGTTGGCTGGCCAACTAACTCGGCAGCGACCTCCTTCGAAATTCTTCTGATTCGCTCATCAAGAAGGACGAGAAAATCATCTTTACTTTCTATGCTCATAGGGTGTTTCTTTTTGTATGTATGGGTGTTAGCGATCTCTAACACCCCATTTTTTCAATGTTTCATTGGTCCAAAAGCTCGAAATGGACTTTCGACCCGATTAGGGGTGTTTGCGATCGCGAACACCCCTAACTAAATGGCCTCGATTTGACTGCGAGGGGGACCACCGCATTCGGGTAAGAAGAAAAATCATTTCTATTTTCAGTTCCCCCACAGATTCTTTCTGAAATATCTTCATGCCGCGATTACTCCGGATTTGCATTACAAAAGGCCCGGGAGAGTTTTCATTCAGTCGGTCTCTAGACGACTTCTTCCTCACATTTAGCTACGTCTTTACTAGCCCCGCTCCAGACGTCGCTATCGATCGACGAATTCCTCAACAAAGAACGTGCCACACAAGGCGAGAGGGAGCGGAAGTAATCGGCCGATTGGAACTCAAATACAAGAAGTGTCTGTGTTTAAGAATTTTTCGAAGGAAGACGTTAGATCGATCCGAAAGAAATCTTGTCAGCAATATTTGTAAAGGAAACTTTCCGCTGTAAAGAAAACCAGCCGCCGTAAGGAAAACCTGCGTGTCAGGAAAACCTGCGCGCCGTAGGAAAACCTGCGCTTTAAAAGCCCCCCACCTCTTATTGCTATGTGAGGCCTTTCAATATGAGGCTCACCAAAAGCTCGGACCGGCACGTGCGATGTGGATCAACCTCAGCTCTCTTGCCACTCGGAGGTCCATGGTCGGTAGGTTTGAGCCAGGCGTAAAAAATCCTTTCGGTTCTTAGCTGGACCTACTGACAAAAAATGGCAAGCGAAAACAGAAAACGTAGTAGATCTTGAGATGCCTCTGTTCACTTCTGGAGAGAAACACATCTTGATAGCCGTAAGCCTTTACTCAGGGCCGAATGGGGTGTTCTCGTTTGCCGCGCTCTCTGTTCGCAATTGCGAACACCATGAACGACCGCGAGACTCTGTGTGAATATCTAACTGATGAAACGGCGAGCCGAATGTAGGCAGTTATGGCGAGTTTGGCCCCGTAGCCAGAACGCATAAATTGCCGACTCGGATTTTTTGGGAAGCTTCAAGATCTCTTCCGATACTTGCCTGAGTTTACCAATCGCAACCAGCCATAGGTTATCCTGGAAACCTTCGCTTCGACTCTAATACGACACTTAAAAACCGTCAGGCTTTCCTGCGCACCGCAGGTTTCCCTACCACTGATTCCCGTTTTTGCGCCTTCCTCAAGAACGATCGAAATTGAATGAAAAAAGATTTTAATTGATACCTCACCTTTACTTACAGCTAAACTCACGTTCGCAAGATGGACCATCAAAGGTTTGTTGGCACACTTTTTGTAACTGCGCACAAGCCGATTTAGTGGCACGACACCACAGTCGAGTGAAGGAGCTGCTCATACATATGCGGAGAAGCCAACACAGAGTAAGAGAAGTCAGGTTTGTTAAGAATAGTTCTTTCAATGCGACCGTTGGCAGTTCGCCGTGTGCCGCTGGGTGTGCTTAGGATCGCCTTTACTACTGAGGGGCGAGAATACACTCAACGGCAACTGGACAACCCGTCCGAGGCAGGCCGCGGGACACAATTTGAGAGTGTTGGTTGTTCCCTGCAATTGATAGTTCTCGTAAGACTCGCCTGGTTTCTGCCGTGCTCTTAATTCCGATTTCCGAAAGGATTCTTTATGCCTGGCCAACTTATACACAAGCGCAAGAATTTTTGGGTCATTCGAGTTTACAAGCGACTCGACGCTGGAGGTAAGCGAGTCTACAAGACAGTCAAATTTGAAGGAGACAGAGCCGGAGCACGGGCTGAACTCGACAGGCTGCTTCGGGCACAAGCAGATGGGCGCGAGGTCACGCCTCCCGATATTACTGTCAATGAATACCTTGATTGCTGGCTGGAGACCGTGGCCGCTAATCGATACAGTTACAAAACGCTGGAGGGATATAAAGGAATCATTGCCTATGACGCTCGTCCGCTTATCGGAGACTGCAAACTTTGTGAACTACAGCCAAACCAGGTTCAGCGCATTTTCACTGCGATGACGGCGCGAGGTGTGTGCTCCAACACTCAGCGCCGCCTTTTTTCAGTGCTCTCAACGGCTTTTGACCCTGCGGTAGCGTGGGGATGGCTGGAAACTAATCCTTTGTCGTGTCTCAAAATGCCGCGTCGTAAGGCTAAGGAGGTGCGTGCATTATCGCAAGAGGAAACTCACACCTTTTTAGCGGTGACTGATAAAGGTCGACACGCCGAATATTTTCGCTTGGCATTGGTCACAGGAATGAGACCTGGTGAGATCGGTGGCCTGCGCTGGGACGATATAGATTTTGAACATTGCACCGTCTCCGTGCAGCGTTCGCTCGCCTGGAAGACCAAGTCGGCAGAGGGCTGGATCTTAGTACCGACCAAAACGAAACGAGGAAGACGTGAGATTTCAATTCCGCGGTCGCTGGCAAACTCTTTGGCAGGACTCAAAAGACGACAAGAAGATGTAATGAGCAAGACAGGTGGAAGCTACCAAAATGATGGATTCGTTTTTGCCAACAAATGGGGACGTCCGGTTTATCCGCGACAGTTTGTACGTCGTGTCTTTAAGGTCGCTTTGGTGCGCGCCGGTTTACCCAGAACAATTCGACTCTATGACTTAAGGCACACGAGCGCGACTCTTCTTCTGCGAGCTGGCGAACACATTAAGGTCGTGAGCGAGCGGCTTGGCCACTCAGCGGTATGGATTACATTGGAAATTTACGTTCACGTTCTTCCCGGAATGCAGCGGGACGCGGCGAACCGAATGGACAATCTTTTGAATAGTGATATGAAGCAGGGCTAGGTACGAGCGTGTCACAACTGGCGAGGTTCGCTACGAACAAGTTTCAATTCCAAAAGGAGTTTTAATGGCTGGACAACTGATTCAAAAAAGCGCCGATTATTGGTTGCTGAGAGTTTACAAAGGTCGAGATC
>JBOGOU010000229.1:0-6441 GCA_050748205.1 Pyrinomonadaceae bacterium
AATTATCGCCATGTTCTTTTCTTTCGTCGTGATCGGTGCTGCTTACTCGGGCCAGTTCAGCGGCGTAACCGTTGCCGCCCTGTGCATTGCGCTGGTTGCTTCGTTTATTGCGGGGGCGGTTAAATGACCAACGTAAGCGACGGCAGCACTGCCAGCTACTACGAACTGCCAAAGGGATGCACTGAGCTGCAAGACCTAATCAGTTACCGCAACCTGAATGCGCAGGACGGTGAAATCTTCCGCGCCATCTATCGCAAAGGCCGTGCAAGCCATAGCGACGAACTGCGCGATGCCAAGAAGGTGCTTTTCTACGCCAAGGCAGAGGTCGCACGGCTTGAAGCGCTGCATCATGCGCCAATCGTCAACAACCCCTCCCGCGTCGCCCTATACACCGAGGCAGAAGAGGCGCGCATGGATGTTGTGGGGCAGAATGGGAATGATGGGGAGCATTACGATGATGATGATGGGTGGATTGAGTGGCATGGCGGGGAGTGTCCGGTTGGCTGGAATATGGAGGTTGATTACAGGATGCGTTGCGAAAGCGCGGGCGAATACTCAAAAGCTAGCGGCAAGTCACTTCGCTGGTCACACAGAAGTCATCCAGGCGACATCGCCCACTACCGCATCGCCAAGGATGCCACTCCATGCAAAAACTAACCGATGACGAGCTGATACATGCTCTCTCGTCGGATACTGTGGCGGGCATTGCTCGCCGCTTTTGCATGAACGAAAGAAGCCTACGTAGACGAGTTGACAGGCTGTCGGCTCGATTCGCAATTCCACGCTTGACGCGAGACCCAGACGCAACAGTCAGCGCAAAAACCTATGTTATAACGTCAGCCGTTAACGCTACCAAGGCGCACGCGGGATTCATGCGCACGCTCAAACTGTACTGCGATACGCAAGATGCCCAGCTAATCGTTATCCCGATTCGATACCGTAACCCGACACGCACGGACGATACGCCGGATGACTGGTGGGATGCCCGACTGTCCGAATACATCACGCATGAGCGTACGCAGATAGCGCCAGGCTTGGTCGTGCTGGCGGACATTAAGGTTCAGCCAACCGCAATCAACCCGCTGCAAGGCTGGCTTACTGTGTCGGGCACTGCGTCTGCAATCCTGGGGCATACCAAGATAGCTTTGAAAGCAGTAGCCACAACGCCAGGGCATCCGGCCAAGATCGTGCAAACGACTGGAGCTTGCACGGTAGAGCAGTACAGCGACACTAACGCCGGCAAGAAGGGCCAGTTTCACCATACGCTAGGCGCTGTAGTTGTTGAGGTAGACGGCGACATTAATCACACGCGCCACATATGCCCGATGAAAGACGGGTCATTCATCGACCTTGACAAGAAGTACACCGTCAAGGGCATAACCGATGCGCCTAGAGTCGATACGCTGACTATGGGCGACATACATGCACAGCGCCATGATCCTAGCGTGCTGGCCGCTACTCAGGCGATGGCCGGGCGCGTTAATCCGGTTCGGATCGTTGCGCATGATGTTCTCGACTTCTGGAGCGCTAGCCACCACAACAAATACTTTGAGAAGTTCCGCCGCCAGTGCGAAGGAACCTCAAGCGTTCTGCGCGAGCTGGAAGAAACGGCGCAGTACATGGACAAGATCACGCCGCTTGCAGATCAGGTGGTTATGGTTGGCAGTAATCACCACGACCACTTTACGCAATGGCTTGAGAAGTCAGAACACGCGCACGACATGGAAAACGCGCTGGTATATCACGAAACCAAGGCGGCAATGCTTCGGGCTATTCACGATGGAGGTTACTGCGACCCGTTCAAACTGTGGATGGATAAGCTAATGGCTAGCGCTGCGCGGTTGAAATGGCTAAAGCCTGGCGAGTCATTCATGCGACACGGCATCGAGTTCGCCTGGCATGGACATAAAGCCCCAGGTGGCGCGCGAGGATCGACAAAAGCGTTTGCCAATATCGGAGCTAAGATTGTCAAGGGGCATTCTCACTGCGCGGAGATTATCGACGGCGCGCACTCGGTCGGAACTAGCTCACTGATGGATATGGGCTATAACCTTGACTCGCCTAGCGCATGGACGCATACGCATGACATCACCTATGCGAACGGAAAGCGCACGCTGATCCACTGCAACGGCGGCAAGTTCTACCGCTAACCCTTGACAAGCCGCACGGACGCGGCTAATGTCATGTTTCAATTGATAAGGGTTTCACAATGGGTATTAATCTTCGCGGATTCATTCTTGAGCAGCCACAGCTAGACGAAATCGTCCCTGTGTTAAATGACCACATGAATGGCCTTGTAAGCAAAAAGAAATTTGAGCAGGCATGTGTAGATGCTTGCGAAAAGGCTGGCTGCCCTCTGCGTGACGATCAGGAGCGTGCGAAATGAAAGAATGGCGATTCTTAGGCTTCCACTACAACAGTCGAGGCAGTGTCGAGCAGCTAGACTTCTGCGGAATCAAGCTGTACATGCGCTCTGGCGTGTGCAGGTATCTGCTGGGGTATTCGTGGGTGGCTGATTATGATTGACTGGGTAAGTGGCGAACCATCCGAAATCCAACCAGGCATGCTGCTGCACTACGAGCACGGCGGCGTTGAGCTTATCGGGACGTTATTCGTACTGTCTACTTCACCCGTCCGCCGCTACGCAATCGCATTGCCGGTTTTCTGGTTGGAGTGGGCGGAATCTATGGCTAATCACCCAGGACACCAAAAATGATCATAAGTAAATCGATTGTATTGCTTGGCAAGAACGAAGTTCTAATTCGTTTTGGCCTAGATTACGGAATTCCGGTTATTGAATTTACGGACTGCTGCCAGGACATTAGCCAAAAGGTTTTGGCTGATATAGACACCGAGTTGCTTAGCTCTTTCACTATTTCCATGGGAAACATCAACAGCGCAACCATCATTCGCGATGCTGCGCAGAAAGCTATCGATTATCTGACTGCCAGGGGCGAACAATGAACCTACACTGCAAAGACACAGACGGAAATCACCGCATTCTGCATGACGGCCTGATCGAGGACGTAGATTTTCAGACGCGCACCAAGCGCATGCTTCGTGGGCTGAATATCAAGGCAGATGGCCCGGTGCTTGGTTTCCTGCGCGGTGGAAAGTACGCAGAACCGCCTAGCAAGTGGATGCCGCCATGCACGCCGGATGATGCGGCGTAAATGGGTGTTGTGCCGATGTAGGTTATGTGTGTATAATCTGTTTTGTCAGAGGCGCAAGGTTGCGGGTAAAGCCGGGCACTTGCGACGACCGCCTTGCCCCACGTTACGGGGCAGTTTTTACGCATGGCCTATGGGGTTCAGCCTGAATTGACAGGTTATTCTAGAAAGGGGAGCCGCACATATGCCAGCCGTAAAAACGATTAACGCAGGCGTTCCGAGTTTATGTCCCCCTCCGTAAATTTGGAATTACCGGATTCAGTTCCGGGCCTGCACCTAACACCAATCGCCTCGAAAGAGGATGTATTGGAGATTGATCTGCTGCTTAACGGTCAAAGCAAGAGCTGTCGTCGATGTAGCGCTGCATGACAGTTGTTGCCTCAACCCGAAGATGCTATGCCGGATCAATACCGGTGGAAGATCAATCTACCAATGCACAGGCGAACTGAAACAGGAGCGGGTGGCTTGGCCATCTGGAGTCCTTTCGTAGTAATCGGCGACTGATCATCGCCAGTGCATTACTAGCAAGAAGACGGGTGACGACCTGTTAAAGCCGTCGAATTTCTGTAAGCCTCTCGTAGAAGCTCAAATCGCAGTAGCGGCGCACCTAATTTTGGCGAGTAGCAAAGCGGTAATGCACCGAGCTGTTAACTCGGATATCAGTGGTTCGGATCCACTCTCGCCAGCCATTTAAGCCACCGAAGCATTGAAGGCGATGCAGCCGCCTCGTAAGCGGACGATACTAGGTTCGATTCCTAGTGGTGGCACCAAGCAACACGACCCCACACAGCACGCGCAGTGATCCTGCAAAGGCTGGCGATGGGGTTTTTTATTGCAGATAGGTGGATAGCTTAATTATGCGGCACCTGCGAAGAGTATGCCAGCGGCTACCGTTCCACTGAAAGGGAGTCCGGCCATAGATGCCGGGAGAAGCGTGAAGGCAAAGCGGTAGGAGGGATTTAGGCATCGGTATGCAGTCAGCCGAAGACGCGCCCCGATACGCAGCAGCCAACAAAACGAAGAACCTTTCTGCGCCACCTCCGGGTGGCTTTTTTACGCCTGCTAGTTGACACGCCAGCATCTACCCGCTAAATTCCCCAAACACAAACGAAACACAGAGGGCAAAACATGAAAACTTACACAGCAGCAGAATTAGCGGAAATCATAGAGCTTCACCATAAGTGGCTGTCAGGCGAAGGTGGCGGAGTCCGTGCCGACCTGCGCTATGCCAACCTGGCCTATGTCGACCTGCGCTATGCCGACCTGCGCTATGCCGACCTGATGGATATTAGCTCTTTATGGGGCGCTGTCGGTAATCTTTCAGAAATCAAATCAATCCAGTGCGATAAATGGGAAGTTACATACACAGAAGACCGCCTGCAGATTGGCTGTCAATTCTACAAAATTGAAGAGTGGTGGGCATTCAGCGATAAAGAAATTGCTCTCATGGATGGATCAGCGTTAGCATGGTGGGCGATCTGGAAGCCAATCATCAGGCTGATTATCGAAACATCGCCAGCAACTCCGCAGAAGAAGGCCGAATGACATGAAAACCATCACCATCTACCACCTGCAATGCCTGGACGCGTGGAGTCTTGGTGCGGTATCAACGCACACAAGCAACATCGCAGAAACATTCCCGAACAGCTTCTACCTGATCGGCACCGAGGAAGTGCAGGTTAATCCGCCCGATGCCGTTGACGTTCGCGATCTTGCAGAGTCCATTCTGGCCGCCCGGCTCGAAAAAGAAAACGCACAGCACGCCGCGCGGGTGGCTGAGATTAACGCTAAGCTGGAGGCTATCTGATGACCCCAACAAAAGAACAATTGGCCGATCCGAAGTGGTGGGATGAGAATGTGCCGGAAGGCACAACTCATATTGCGCATGGCAGTTGCCCTATTAAAATCAGCGGGCAGTGTGTTTATTTCTTTGCAAGCGAGGCTGGCGAATGGCGGCCTAACGGCTGCATGCTCGCAAACTATGCTGAGTGCCGACTCGACGCCAGATACAAATGGACAGGCCCGCAAGACGGATTGCCGCCCGTGGGGACTCGCGTTGATGTTGTTGATAATGGCACGCTTATGTATGGCCAAGGCGAGTCTGGCGAAGTTGTTGCTCATGTTGAGGATACTGCCGTTGTGCGCATGTCATACGGGCTTGGCTGCTTTGAGTCTCGTTGCCTTCGCCCTGCTATGACCCTTGAACAAGTATGGGCGAATAAACGAAGCCAGGAATGCGACCGCATGTATGGCGTAATGACTAGCGTGGAGCGCAAGGGCAATCTTAGCGATATGGCCGAGGCACTCTAAGACGCCGGCTACCGCAAACAATAAACCTTTACAACCAGCGCTGCACGCGATACCGTGCAGCCTTACCTAAACGAAAGAGGGTTTCACAATGGCTACGTTGCTGGATATTTTGGTTGATGAGTTGGGGGAGTGGCCGAAAGGATGGCTGTGTGCTGCACAGGACTCTGAGCGACTGGATGGCCAGATTGCTTTCTATAAATCCACCCCAACAAACATAAACGGCGAATGGTCTGTGCCTGGTTGTGACGGATTCGAATACCAGTATCTAGACGAAGATGCCTCTATTTCAAACGACCACGCAACCGCCATCATCACCCGCGAGCAATGGGAGGCGGCTAAGGCGGCTAAAGGTCTGGAGGAAGCTATAGAGGCGCATCTGGAAGAATTGGCGGCGTATTACTGCTGCCCGGTACACATGCTTAAAGGGCAGTCTTCCGGCGACGGGATGCTTAAATTCACAATCCCTGGCGCAATCAACAAGGTAAACATCAACATGACCATCGGCGAACCATTCAACCCACTCCAAGCCCGCGACCGGATTCATGAAATCGACCGTACTGTCGAAGAGCTGGAAGAGGAGCGTGTAAGCCTGACTCAGAAGCTGTCAGCTGAGGGTTTTGCGCTGATTCTGCCGGCTGTGCAGCCGGTTGAGGATATGAGTGATTGGAGGAATTGGAAGGTTGTGGATTTGATTGAGGTTCATGATTCAGTAAAGGCTGACTGTGATGATTGCGGTGTTTATGTGTTGATCCGCAAAGAAGATGAATCTTATGACTCAGACATGCCGGTCAAAGTCAGGCCGCTAGATGATGACGAAGACGCTGCGTTTTGGCCAGAAATCGCCGGAATACGCTTCCACTCCCGCCCCTAACCACTAAGCCCCTTAACCGGGGCTTTTCTTTGCTCACCATTCAGCGTCCACCGCCCCCGGACACAGGACAGGCGTATACTATCCCCATGC
>JBOGOU010000230.1:0-8363 GCA_050748205.1 Pyrinomonadaceae bacterium
GATAGGATGAGTCAGCGGCCTCGTAAACATTGGATGTATCAACCTGTCTCAGCGAGACACGGCTGCCACCAGCAATCATTAAGTAAACATTGCGGCCCGGAACATTGACACCTGAGACAGTGCGCCCCGCCTGCGCATCAAAGAATTTTTCTTGGATTGTCGGAAAGCCGAGACGGTAACCTGGACTGGGAAAACCGTTGTCTTCGTCGAAGTAGATGTAGGGACCTGAGCGCGTCCAGACCATTGATGAATATGACAAACTTAAACCAAGGTCCAAACCGGCTCTTCCCGGCAAACTCAGCAGCGGCACACTCCATTCAGCGTCTCGAGACGCCAAACCATTTCCTGGTTGATTAAAAGGATCGACGCGAGCCGACGCAAGTGACGACACTGCACTTGACGGCGAGCCACTCGGCGTCAAGGTTGCAACCAGACTGAGAAACTCGGTGCAGGCGCCAAAATCACGCCGCATTTCCTCACGCGTCAGATGATGTAGCGTAAGCTCATTCTCCCAGAAGACCCAACCCGGTGCATCGGGCTCGCGCATGAGATACGTCTTGTAGAGGTCATATAGGTACCAATGATTATCTCGCGAACGTGCTGCATATTCGGATGATTCGAAGAGTTTTTTGCAAATGTTGTGTACGAGGGAACACTCAGGCGGCGATTCTCTGAGCCTCCTCTTGTAGACCGTCCTTGAAGCGCACGCCTTCGATCACCTGTCCCAGGCGGGCATGCCCTTTGAGGGTGCGCCAGTTTTGTTCAGCCGTCTTGGTCAACTTAAAGACCATGGCCAAGAGGCCGGCGCGGCCGACACAACCACGCGTTTTACTCGTTCGCAAGCGCACCGTGGCAAAGGTCGATTCGATCGGGTTGGTGGTGCGAATGTGCAGCCAGTGCTCAGCCGGAAAATCATAAAACGTCAACAAGGGGTCGCGATCTTTGGCTAGGCACTCGGTGGCTTTGGGGTACTTGGTTTCATAGGTCGTCAGGAAAAGATCGAAGGCCTGTTCGGCATCCACGCGACTCTCAGCCATCCAGATCTCGTGCAACCCCGCCTTTGCTTTGGCTTGCAGACCCTTGGGCAGTTTGTTGAGCACGTTGGCCGTCTTGTGCACCCAGCAACGCTGCGCGCGCGTCGTGCCAAACACTTGCGGCAACGCTTTCCAGAAGCCCAAAGCGCCATCGCCAATTGCCAGTTTCGGATCGATCTCCAGGCCCCGTTGTTTCAGGTCCAGCAGCAATTCCTTCCACGACTCTGCGGACTCTCGATACCCGTCGCTCATCGCCAGCAATTCCTTCTTACCATCCGCATTGGCGCCAATTATCACTAAAATGCACTGACTCGCATCTTCCAGCCGCACCCCGAAGTGCACCCCGTCAACCCAAATGTAGACAAAGTTCTTGCCCTTCAGCTCACGCTTTGCCCAGCTCTCGTACTGCTCTTGCCAAACTTCTTTCAGCCGGCTGATGGTCGCCGCTGAAAGTCCCGGTGCATCCTGGCCCAACAACGCCGTCAGCGCGGTCGAGAAGTCACCCGTCGAAAGTCCTTTCAAGTACAACCACGGCAGCAGCTCCTCGAGACTCTTCGTCCGCCGCAGGTAGCGCGGCAGGATGCTGGAGCTGAACTTGAGCTCACCTTTGCGGTCACGCACCCGCGGCGCCTTCACCGGCACATCGCCGATCCCGGTTTGGATCGTGCGCTCCGGCTGATAGCCGTTGCGCACTACTCGTTGTCGCGCGCGTTCGTCCTTCAGTTCCTGATAGCGCCCGATGACCTCCGCCACCTCCGCTTCCACCGCCTGCTGCAACAACTCCCCAGCCCCGCGGCGCAACACTTCCGTCAGCGCATCCGCCACCGGCAACGCGATTCCTGGATTCCGGTACCCAACTAAGTTATCTTCCTTCACGGCGTATTCCTCCTTAGCAATAAGGTTGATGGTTCGGCAAAAACTCATCAAGAATACGCCACCTTCTTCATCCGCTCATACACAACTTTCGAGCATAACTCTGATTCGAATACCGTCTTGCCCAACTCGCGTAGCGCCAGCACCATGGAAGTTTGGCCGTTGGGATAGGCTGCGCGCAGTATGTCATTCCAGTAAGACGATTCGTTTGCATATGGCTGGCGCCCCAGCGCGAACTGATTGAAGTTCGCTACATATTGATCGCTGCCAGCCGACGTAATGGTGGCAGTCGTGTTGGCAGTTGCTTGCGCACCCAGGTTGTCGGTGACTGTTAGAACTACGTTGTAGGTGCCGGCAGATGCATAAGCATGAGTCGGCGTAACGCCTGAAGCTGTGCCGCCATCGCCAAAACTCCATGCGTAGCTTGTTATGGTCCCATCCGAATCGAATGAGTTCGCGCCGCTTAAAGCGAGATTTTGCGCAACAAAACCATTGTAAGCTCCACCGGCATTCGCAACCGGAGACTGATTGCCAGTAGTATTGGTACCCCAACTCGGACTGAAATCCCCAACCGCATTACTCGCGATTAAGGTTTGATTAGTGCCATCCGCATTCATCGTCCAAAGCTGTGGTATGGGGTCGTATGCGTCGCGTTCGCGGTCGCTATGAAAAACAATCTTCGTGTTATCAGGAGACCAATAAGCAGACTCATCATTCTCTAATGTGTTTGTGAGTCTCAGCTGACCGCTGCCATCGGCGTTCATCGCATATATTTCTTTATTCGTATGTATAGCCGATCTCTGTAACACGTTGCCGTCATCATCGGTCTCCTGCCACGACTCGACGACACTGTCGCGAGTGCTTACAAATGCCACCTTCATTCCGTTACGGGACCACACCGGCTCTTCATCTCTAAACGGTGCGGCGGTAAATGTAAGTCTGCTTTGATTCGAGCCATCGGCGTTCATCACATAGATACCGGGCACTCCCACATGATCGCGTTCGCTGGCAAAAGCGATCTTGGAGCCGTTTGGCGACCAGTTGGGCTGCGAATCATTGGTCGTCCCGTTGCTTCGATTTACTTGTCCGCTGCCATCTGCGTTCATCACATACACTTGATAATAGACACCGTTGCGCAGGCTTTGGAATACAATCTTGGTTCCGTCAGGTGACCATACCGCGTTGCAATCGTCGGCTGCATCAGTAGTCAAGCGTGTCTGTGCCGTGCCGTCGGCATTCATAACGTAGATGTCCTGGTTGCCATTAGCTGGGTCGTCGCGGTCACTCTGGAAAAGAATCTTCGTGCCGTTTGGCGACCAGCGAGGATGATCGTCATTGCTGAGGTTGTTCGTAAGTCGGCTCAGATTGGCGGCATTCGAATCCATGGAATATATCTGTCGGCGACCATCGCGATTAGTGGTAAAGACAATTTTGGTAGTACCTGCCTGCGGCATTGGCACCAGGAAGAAGTCAAAGGTTGCGGCAGAAATGGCCTTGGAGTGAAAAAAAGTGTCACCGGAATTGAAAGAATTTGACACGTCAAGAGCGACCGATTGGCGCAGCGGACTAGGACTATTCCACGCCAGTAGATAGCGCAGTAATTCATCGTTAGTCCGGTCCAGGATTACCCAGTCGGAACCACTTGTAGACCGGACTGCCCCCGCTGCGAGCCCCGGTGAATCTGACGGAGAAGGCGACGGGAATGGCGTCGGGACGACAGATGGCAAAGGCGTAGGCAGGATAGACGGCGAGGGAAGCGCCGAGGCTGACGGGGACGGACTAGGCAAAATAGTTGGCGTCGGAATCGGCGAAGGTGACGGCAAGGGATCGCCAAAGTGCATAACAGTGCGCGGAACAAGTGGATTGCGTTGCGAACGCAGTGTTGAAGGGATGCTAGCAGGAGTTACCGGCGCAGGTGGCGGCAAACTCTTTATTACATCTAAATCTGGAAAGATCCCCTCAGGAGCGCCAGGTACCGGAGTCGGGCCACCTTCCTGAGGCCGCGTCCTGGAGGACGCACGCCTAGCCTCAGCCAAACGAAAGGGAGCGAGACTCGCCTGGAGCAACGAGCAACACAGCAGGACAGAAAAATGTCTTCTAACATTTCGGCCCGAGAGGAATCTAGGCATGAGTAACCTCGCAGATGTGAAGAAGGCCTTTAGTAAGACGGTCTAAAACGTCTTGCTGGTCAACCGCTTGTGATGGTCACAGGAATTGGGTGGATTCCTGTATGAGAACTGGTAACGGCACCCCTTTGTAATGTTAGACAGGTTAGTAAGAGGAACGAATCCTACTCTTGAACATGCTGAGTGTCAATTTGTTTGACTAGGCTTGAAGACCTTCAAAGAGCGAGACCTTCCTAGCCATCAGGCCTGAGCCTTTCATCTAGGTAGGACAAACGTCCTTATAATCAAAAGACCGCATTAGGCTTGTATCGGAGATTAGACGAGGAATCAACCCAACCTCGTCAAGCGCTCTAATCAACTTGATACGAGAATCTTTTCATGTAATCGAAGGTTGTAGTCGACAATCCACAATCCCAAAACCGGGGCAGAAAAATCGTTATGAATTTCATCCTGGATGGGAGCAATGATTGGAACCAGCATTGCGAAGTACAGCGCAAAAACTGCGTCACGCTGGCGCCGTGATTGCCGCCATTGGCGGGAAGATCTCAAGAGAAGTCGGACAAGGTATGCGCATCCAGTTTTAGTCGCGTGAAACGCGAACTCCGAGAACTAGTTGCCGAATCGACTTCAACGTCTGAAGATGTACGTGATCCCGCCTATCACTACTCCATTTTCTTTGGTCACAATTGAGCCCCGGTTCGAAGGTTGATCCTCTACCATCTGTGGACCATTGAATATCAGTGCAAATAGTTCTGATTTGAGCGGCCGCAATTTGTACTGCACGATCTCTCCTTCAGTCGAATTCGTTGCTAGTCTGGCTTGCCAGAGTCGCTTAACATTTGCTTTCAGTAGTATCGCCGCAGTTTTGAATTCACTCGAAGCTTGTTTGAGCGTTAGACCTTTTGACGTGAGCTCGTTCCGCATCGGTACAAGCAAGTCCAAGCTGTCCTGATTCCCGACGGCATCCCGGGATAAGATGAGATCTACTGCGATGTCGCTCGCAGTTACATTGGCTACTTTGAATACTGTTAGCACATCTGCATTCGCTTCAGCTCGAATGATCTGAAGGTTTCTCAATGCCATCTGCCGCACATTAGGAATTAGCATAAAGATGCGGGTTTCATTCCCGGCGCGGACAGCAGGATCGATTGGATCATCGGCTGACTCCACAAGCAAAAGGATGGACGCCGACTTAACACTCGCGGGCACGTTCCATGGAAGACTCACTACTTCCGGTAGTTCAGGATTGATCACAGGAATAACCTGGCAAGGGTTTGCCGGACTGACGAAGTTCCAGCCTGTGCTACCATCCAGTGGACCACAGTTTGTGCCTCCCGCGGGAAAGGTACGAGTCCAAAATTCGTTGGGCAATTTCGGAAACGTCAGGTTGCGCGCATCTGCCCAGAGTGCCATTACCCTAACATTTGAGGCCGGTTTCAAGCCGCGATTAGACACCTGCAGGTGAACCGTTGCGGGCTGGCCTGGTATTGGCGGAGAGTCAACAATGGTTCCGGCTGGGCAGCTGGACGTCTCAATCGGGCACGACTCGAATTCGACATGATCTGGCTTCGCAATTCGGTTTGCCGTCGGGGTGGAGGGTACGGTAAAGCGGATGTCGGGTGACGTCCACCAAAAAACTTGCCCTCCTGCCGTGTCATTGGGCCGATAGAAAATCGGCCGCGCCGGATCGATGATCGGGTGTTCAGGGTCCGGTATGTTCTGCGGAGATGGAGTTCTCCCGTTATCGAAGACGTTGTCTCTCACCAGGAGCATCGCTCCTGAACATTTCGCGTCCGGACGAATATCGCGTTGGAACACCCCATGACCCATAGACCCGATGCTGATGAGACCGGCGGATCGGTTCACCAGTATTGAATTCACATCCAGGCCATCGGGTAAGCCCTCATCAAAAGGAGACCATGCAGCAGTCGGTGCCGCACCAGGTTTGATCTGACCTTTAAATACACCGAGCCTCGTAGCCGCGTAGATAGTGTTTGGGCCATTAGGATCGATTGCCACGCCCGTCACAGGGATCTGTCTGATAAACTCGTCGGCGCCAGCGAACAAATTGCTCCACGTGTTACCTGCATCAGTTGTAAGTAACACTGCCCCGCCGGCTCGTCCGCCAAACGCGGCAACGGCCCGTGAGGGATCGTTGTAATCCACCGCAGCGCCTGCGGGCCAAAGATTTTCCGGAAGACCGGTCGCAGTTTTATCCCATGTTAAGCCTCCATCCGATGTGCGCCAGATCGAAGGCTGGATTGAACCTAGCGGTTCGCCTACTCCGATGTAGTAGGCTTGGAAGGACGATGAGGGTGCAATCGCGATGAAGCTAACAACAGTCTTCGCCGGTAAGGCCGGGATAATAGTATTCCATGTCACGCCGTCATTCGTCTTGAGCAGAGACTGGGGGCCATCGGGTGACTCCAGCGAAGTCCCGCTCGCAATTGCAGCTCCCGGGATTGTTTCGTCGGTAACGAGGGGCGGTTTGACCTTCACATCAGCAGGAGCGGTCCACTGAACTAGTGTTCCGCCTCCAGGAGTTTGTGGCACCGGGTTGGCGAGAAGATACAACCAGCCATTGCAATTACCGTAGAGCGTATCGCTGTTTCTGCCATCAACGGCAACGTCTGCACCATCGCAACCATTTGGGTTGTACCAGGTGCGGTTTCCAAATGTTAGCTCGGTACCGTTATCCTGCGACCCACCCGCGAGCAGTGTCGCCGTCGCTTGTTGCGAAGCGATGCGATAAAATTCCGTAATCACCATCCCATGAGAGATATTGTTCCAGCGCCACACCGGTGACGAAATCCCGGTGACGCGGAAAACTCCTCCATCGTTGCCGACAAAAACATTTCCGGATTCTTGTGGATCAAAAGCGATCGCATGCTGATCGGGATGCAGCGACAGGGGGTAATCCGGGTCGGCGCCATTGGAAACCTGATTCCACGTTTTGCCGCCGTCACCGGAGCGATAAAGGTTCATACCACCGGCGTAAACGACATCCGCGTTAGTTGGATCGACTGCGATTACGTTGTTGTACCACGAGTAGCCCACTGTACAGAGATCGTTGTAGCAGGAGTCGTTCAACACGACGGCTCGCGGCACAATTGACCAAGCGCTTGCGTCAAGCGATTCCGCACCAGTGGTGGTCTTGTAAACACCGAGCAGCTCGCCGTTGTTCTTGTTGTTATCATTTTTCTTGGCAATCTTTGTGTAGAGGACGGCGGGACTGCTTGCGGAAAGAGTTAGTGCCACTGCTCCGCCATTCGCAGTATCGATTCCTTCGTCTCGCTCATGCCAGTTGGTGCCGTCATACTTCCAAATCTCTCCACCCCATACACCGGCATAAACTTTTCGGGGCGTAGTGGAAAAGTCGACGGCGAGGTCTGTAGCGAAAATTCCGAGTTGTCCCAGCCGAGTCCAATCGATCGCGTCACCGGGTCCTCGTGTTCCCAGAAACACTGCATCACTCGTCGCGGCATAAATATTGTTAGGCGCTACTGGATCGATAATAAGTTTATAGATTACCTGCCCCTCCATCTCCGGCGAACTAATCTTGAACCATGACTTCGGCTCACCCGCTTCAGTAGAACGCCAGATGCCGATTCCCGACTTGCTGACGTCGTGATAGTTTGGCTCGCCACCACCAGCAAAGATCTCGTTACTATTTCTGGAATTGATGGCTATTGAGGCGAACACACTGGCGAGGAATGCTCGAAAGAAGGCCCCACCGCTTTGCGCATGCTCCGGCAAGATCTAATGCCTCACGGATTTCGCTTTCCTTTATTCGACTTTGCTTATGTTTGGTATTTGCATAAAGCGGTAAATCTTACTGGCAATATGATCAAAAGTCTGTTGCCCACGCAAGGTTTAATGAGTGCCTTCATAGATGCAGTCACGGGAACTCCTTATGCAACGCTCGTCAATGCAGCAATCGGCCTATTTGGCCCGAAACTTGATGTTAGCTTCACAGTCTTCGCACATAAATGGAGGATCGACGAACGGCAACTCCAAGAGATTCAGAGGCTAGATGCGAGAACGCAATTGATTGACCGCCTGCCGGAGATCTTTGCCCAAGACCTGAACACAGCTATGCGGGCAAAAGGGGCACCCGTGCGGGCACTTCTCTAAGCTTACCTTCGATCTTGATCTGTCATTGTGTCTGTAGGCAGGCTAAAGAACCGAAGGCCGGATTGTGATCCGGCCTTGATATCGGTTGGCGGAGGCTTTCGCCTCTGCGGTCACTGTCCTCACCCCAGCGACCTAACGCCTAGTGCGCAGGATTTTATACTTTCAAAACTGGCTGTCAATAAAAAAGTTCTTGCAA
>JBOGOU010000231.1:0-7099 GCA_050748205.1 Pyrinomonadaceae bacterium
CCTGTCCACTGCTGACCGACAGCGACTCACGAAGCAACGACGTGACGCGCAGGTTTTGCCACGCAACATGTCCCGCCATGACGTGAAACAGAACCACGTAAGCAAGACCAAGACAAAACGACGCCACCAAATGAGCACCGGGAATCTCGAGCAAAACCGCCAGAGCGGTAAAGACTGCGAAGTTGAACAGTGCGGCGGGAACAATGCTCGCGGGATTTGGCCAGGCCAGGACCATCCCTGATAGCACTATGACAACCCCGAGTATCGCGATGCTGGTACCTGCCGTGCGCGAAGCTACCAGTTTTCGATCTGTAATTCGCTTCCACAGAAGTGTTCCAGTACCAAGCATCGGAAAGCCTGCCAGGCTTACCAGCGGCGCGAGGTATATCATCGTCATCCCCACTGGCCCAGATTTGTAGAGTAGTAAACCGAACGGCAGCACCGCGGCGAAGGTCAGCCCACCCAGGGTAATGAAGATCGCAGTCGTTTCCGTCTCGTCAATCTCGCGATCAGCAAGGGCTTTTTTCAGCATCCAGACAGCGGACGTGACGTAGCAGACGACGGGAAAAGCGCCGAGCGCTACCAGTAACGTCGGAGAAAGATCGGGAGATGCGAAGTGGCGGACCAGCAATTGGCCAATTGACGAACCAAGCACTCCGGCAACCAGCAGATGCGGCCAGGAGGGCGTGAGCACTCGACCGGCGAAATAGACAAGACAAAGGAAAACACCAGGTGCGATAAGTTCGCTGCCGATGACCACCGCTCCCGGCGACTCCGGCCCTCCTGAGACTGCGGCGATTGCCAGAAAGTTGAGTGGCACTAACAGAGTGGAGATGGTCAATATGCCGCGACTCGTCGTGGGCAGTTTCCAGCGATGCTCCGTGTAGAGGCCAATTCCGAAGAGCGCCGCGGTGACAGTAGTAAAAATCAGAAGTTTTAGGACTGGAATCTGCGAAATCTGCGACCAGAGGCTAACAACTAACGCTGTGGAACAACCGATGATTAGCAGTCCGCCCACAATCTCACCCCAGCGAATGTTGCTCTCTTCCATAAATGAATTGAGCATTTCCGCAAACGATCTTCGCGGCCGGCGTTGCGGAACCTCCGTTCTGGGCATTGGTCCGGAAAATGCGCTTGAAGTCGGGGCGTACGCCTGGTCAGGCGGCGTCAGGAATGAAGGAGTGGGTTCGATGACAATCTTCTCGTCGGTGGCAACGAATGAAGCTGTGACTACTGAAGTCGGTGAGGGTACGACGTCCGTTCGCTTGTCGTGGACCACCTGCAACGGCGTTGATATCCGAGCTCCGAGATTGATTGGCGCGGGTGTCGCGGGCTGGGCCGGTGCCTCAGTTTCAATATCTTCTGCCAGCAGTCGTGCCCTTTCGGCTGCTATATCCGTTTCCAACTTCTGGTATGTCTCATCGGCAATCGCGCCCGCGCGATGAAAACGTGTGATCTGGCGAGACGTGGCTGAGAGATCTTTTAGCAGTTCAGCAACATTGGGGGATTTTCGCCAACCGCACCGGCCACAAAACCCCGCGCCTAGGGACAGCGAGTAACCACACTTCTCGCAACGCAGGATCCCAAGGGTTTGGGTTGTTGTCTCTTTGCCCGGCTTACCGGACAACTGACGAAAAAACCACCGAAGTGCCACCCAGATCCCGTGTCCGAACACGGTGATCAGCCCAAGGATGAATGCCAGCCAAATTAGAATCTCCATTTGGGTACCGTAAGGGCATTCCTAGAGTTTGGCCTTTCTTTTGACCGGAAGGACAAGGCTGGAACCAGGGTCCAAGGTCATTGTTAAAGGCGGGCATTCAGTGCTGGAAATCATTGACGGTGTGATTATAATCCGCAAGTTGGAAAGAGTAACGGTTTATTCTCGTTGGAATAGAGGGTCGGGTCCGTCTCCTGTATAACACTTCTTTTCCTTTGACTCGATGAATCTGTTCACGGCCATCTTCAAGCCTGACTCACTCAAAGGCACCGCCGTCGTTTACGACGGAAGACAACTCACGTACGACGATTTGCGCGAGCAGACCCTCCGGGTTGCCGCTGTCCTCAATCTTCTGAAAATAGGTCCCGGCGAGCGCGTGGCGCTCCTCGTCAACGACTCTCCGGAGTTTCTCGCGTTGTTCATCTCCATCTGCTCAAGCGGGGCGATTGCCGTGCCTATCAACATGGGCCTACGAATCGAGGAACAACGAGCCATTCTTAACGACTGCACGGCGAGGCTGGCAATAGTCGAAGCGGAGCTGCGCAGTAGTTTGCTGACAGATGCGCAGGAACGACTGCAGCAGCTCAAAGAGGTGGTTGTCGTTACCCGGGAGGAGGAAACGGAGGCGACGGAACAGCACCAGGAAGAGCAACGTGACGACGTAAAGATCTACACTTTAAATCAGTTGATTAGCGAAGCTCAGGGCCGGTCAGTTCAAACTTTTCCCGAGCCAGGGGAAAATGAAGCGGCATTTATTCTCTATACCTCCGGCAGCACGGGCGAGCCGAAGGGAGCAGTACACTCTCAGGCGGATATTTTCAACACAAATAATACCTTCTGCCGGCAAGTGCTCGCTTTGAGAGATGGGGACCGGATCTTCTCTTCGTCACGACTGCCTTTCGCTTATGGGCTCGGTAATAGCTTTTCGTTTCCTTTGCTAAATGGTGTGACAACGATTCTCTGTCGTGAAAAACCGACCGCCGAAGTCATCAGTCGGATACTTGATGAATACAAACCAACAATCTTCTTCGGCGTTCCCGTGGTCTATAACCTTCTCCTGGAACATCACCGACGCGGTGCCGGAATTAACTGTTCGAGCCTGCGCTTGTGTATCTCCGCGGGCGAGGCCCTGCCGGCCAGGCTTGGCGAAGACTGGGAAGAAACGTTTGGTGTCGAGGTGCTCGACGGCATTGGGTCGACCGAGATGCTGCACATGTTCATGTCAAACCACAAGGGCGACGTTCGCTATGGCAGCAGCGGGAAAGTGCTCGACGGTTATGAGGTCAGGCTGTTGAATGAAGACGGTAACGAAACACCCGCCGGCGACGTGGGAAACCTCTGGGTAAAGGGACGCAGCGCCGCGCTTGGTTACTGGCAGCGACCCGACGCCACAGCTCGGACTTTCGTCGATGGCTGGGTGCGCACAGGCGATCTCTACGCCCGCGATAACCATGGCTTTTGGTTTCACATGGGGCGCAGTGACGACTGTTTCAAATCAAGCGGACAATGGGTGTCTCCAGTGGAAGTTGAAGGTGCGTTGCTGCGACACGACGGTGTCAACCGCGTCGCCGTGGTAGAAGATTTTGACAAGGATGGCTTGCCTTGCCCATGTGCTTTTGTGATTTGCAAAGAGCCCTCTGAGAATCTTGCAAAGTTGGAAGACGAATTACGCGAGTTCCTTCGCGGCTTGGTGCCTCGCTTCAAACAACCGCGACGTTATGTCTTCGTCAATGAACTACCGTACACTGCAACGGGTAAAATTCAGCGGTTCAAGTTGCGTGAAGAGCTCAAGAAGTCAACGGAGCGCACGGCTTCCCGATAGATTACATCGGCAGTTATGCAAGACTGTGAGCGGGTTCGACGAGGCTTTTTTCCACGGTCATGGTTCCGTAATTGAGTGGTACTCGTTGCGTTGAATGGCAGGATCCATTGGCTACCGCAAATGGTTCTGTGGTGAGTGGATTTAGATCTCATGTCTGATAAGAGTATCCAGGAGACCTACGCGCCGAATCTGGCGTGCTTTGGCTGTGGGCCGGCGAACCCCAAAGGCCTCCACGTTCGCAGTTTTCCGAGCGGTGACGAAGTTGTCGCGGAATTCCAGCCCGAGAAATATCAGGAGGCGTTTGCAGGGATGCTTAGTGGTGGCATCATCGGCACGCTGCTGGATTGCCATTGTAACTGGACTGCTGCCTGGCATTTGATGCACAAATTAGGGCTCGATCGACCGCCTTGCACGGTAACTGCTGACTATGCAATTAAGCTCCTGCGTCCAACACCAACAAACAAACCGGTGCGGCTCGTTGCTCGGGTCGTCGAATCCACAGACGATCAGGCGATAGTCGAAGGTGAGTTGATTGCTAACGACAAGGTAACTGCAACTTGTCAAGGCACGTTTGTGGCTGTGAAGCCCGGACATCCTGCTTATCATCGCTGGTAATCACAACAGGCCATCCTCCATGTCTTGTCCGATTGTAGGGGCGTCACTGGAGCGCGGGCATCCTGCCCGCACTTCGTCTTTTGCACTGGCATCCGGTCTCCTTAGCACTGAGCACTATGCGCCAGTGCGGGCAGGATGCCCGCGCTCCAGTGACGCGCCTACAATCTCTGAGAACGACGAACACATACCCCGCGAGAGGACCCTCTGGTGGTGAAACCCACAGACCTCTCCTGTGGATTGCTCGCCTGAACCTCGCTCCGCTTAGGAAGTAACTTACCTCAAGGTGAATTAAGCGGAACTGTCTCTTTTTTCGATGGTCACACAAATAAGGCTTGAACTGCTTAAGCTAATCCGGTCGAAGGGCTTTTACCTGTCGTTCGCGGCGTTGTTGGGATTCGTTTGCCTGATGCTCTGGGGCTTCTATTCTTATGCCCAGCGAAAGACCAGTGGACTTGCCGCTGAGCAATTCAAGTACACCTATGAGTCGAAGAGTTACTTTAACGGCCTGACGTTTACCCTATATTCATTGATGTTTGCCTTTAACCTTGTAGTACCAATCTTCGTGGCAATGAGCGCGGGACGCCAGATCGCCGGCGAGCGACGTGCCGGTACGTTACGAATGATGTGTATTCGACCGGTTTCACGTGTGTCGATTCTTATTTCAAAGTTTTTCGTCGTCGCAATTCACACCTACTTGCTGATGACTTTCTTCATTGGACTCAGTCTGCTCGTGGGACTTTTATTCGTGGGTTGGGGGAATCTCGATTTGTATCCGGGCGCGCTGAACCTTGTCGACGAGCCAGGCACAATCCTCCGCGATGAGGCGCTAAAGCGCTTCCTTTACGCAAGCTTGTCGGGCACCTGGGCGCTGCTCGTCGTCGCCGCAATGGCGATACTACTTTCCGTGCTGTTCGAAAACCCTGTAACGGCCGTGGCCGCGACGCTCGCGGCCTACCTGATCCTCTACATCATCGGCCGTATTGAATTTTTTGACACTCTGAGGCCCTTCTTTTTCACCACCGACATGGATTTCTGGCGCGACGTCTTGAAACCGGAAATTCCCTGGCGCAGCTTTTTTCATTACGGGAGTACATGTGGCGCTTACATTTTCGGTTTCCTGTTTCTCGCTGTTGTCATTTTTGAGCGGAAGGACGTCACAAGCTGAGATGTGGATTAGATGCTCGCTCGGCGCAGTCTTCGTCCTCATGCTTTTGGGCGCATTCGTTCTTGAGCCGCAACCGCAGCGGTCTCTCCTGGGTGCCCCGAACCATGGCACGCGCTTACGGCTATTGAGCTGGAACATCGGGTATGGCGACCTCGAGTCGGACACGCGCGCTCGGCAAGAGGATTTGCCGGCGGTGGCTCAAATAATACTAAGTAGTGACCCCGATGCCGTGGCGCTCCAGGAATTAACCGGGGAAGATCAGTTGAAGGTCCTGCTGTCACATTTGCAAGAACGCTATAGCGGCTACGTGAGCAGTTTCGGAAGTGCAGATCGTATCTGCGCCGTGCTTGTTAGAGATCGCAACGCGCGCTTCAACGACGTCCTTGCAGGCGACAAGTTTGCCGCCGCGGCAACATTTCATTTGAAGAGAGGCCTGCCTGAGATTCTTCTGATCAGTGCTCATGCAGATGCCTTTAGCTCATCACGTCGTCGGACTTTCGTTGCTGACGTCACTGACTGGGTTCAGGGCCATACCAACAGTGAAATTGCCTTCATCGCCGGCGATTTCAATTTCGAAGTCAGCATCAAGAACAAGAGCAATCTTTTCACCGACAACGTAAAGCATGACAGCGAAGCCTATAGTTATATCAGCAAGTATTTCAGGGATCTTGGGCGCGACGCGGGCGAGACTGCGATCAACGATCGAAGGATTGATTACGTTTTTGGTCCTCGGGAAGGCGTGACCCTCCGACGAGTGGAAGTGTTGCGAGGCACAGCGATTGGTCACATGGATCATTGGCCCCTGCTTGTGGAGCTAGACCTGAATGGATGACGTCATTCTACAAGCTGAACGACTTACCAAAAGATACGGTAGCCGCCTGGTCGTTGACCGCCTTTCGCTAAGAGTCGAGAGGGGCGATATCTTCGGGCTCTTGGGTCGGAACGGCGCAGGAAAATCCACATTGATCCGCATGGCGCTTGGGCTCGTCCGGCCGACGAGCGGCCGCGTCCTGCTTTTCGGGCACAGCATGGCGAAACATCCGCTTCGTGCCCTGCGGCAGATTGGCGCTCTGGTGGAATCGCCGGCTTTCTATGAAAACTTCTCCGGCTGGGACAATCTTCGCATTCTCTCTGCGTTGTCTGGCGGTACGACTCGAAAACGAATCGAGGAAACGCTCGCGTTAGTGGATCTGCTTCCTCGCGCACACCATCCAGTTCGTATGTACTCGCGTGGGATGCGACAGCGGCTGGGAATAGCGCAAGCGCTCCTGCCGAGTCCCAAGTTCATCATTCTCGACGAGCCGACGGATGGTCTGGATCCGCAGGGTATCCAGGAGGTTCGTTTGTTGCTGTCGCGTCTGCGGGATGAACTCGGTATGACAATTTTACTTTCCAGCCATCTCCTGTTCGAAGTTGAACGCGTTTGCACCACTCTGGCCATCATCGACGAAGGTCGTCTGATCTATCAGGGCCGGGTCGAAGATCTTATTTCTCGAGAGATGGTCATGAGGATCACTGTCGATCCGCTCGAGAAGGCTTTCCAACTGCTGGCCGTAGATCCGATGCTTTCGGTGAAGCAGAATGGCTCGCAATCACTCTACGTTAAGATGCCGAACGAACGCATCCCGCATGTCAATGCTCTGCTGGTCGAATCTGGTATTCGCGTATTGGAGCTGTCTCCGATCAGGCCAACGCTCGAAGAGGTATTCTTGACGCTCACGTGAGCCCATTGGAGCGCGGGCATCCTGCCCGCACTTGCGCATAGTACTCAGTGCTGAGG
>JBOGOU010000232.1:0-9283 GCA_050748205.1 Pyrinomonadaceae bacterium
AGCCCTCCTTAACAGTCGGGCTACTGCCCCGGGCTACTGACCTGGGCTACTGCCCCGGGTTACTGTCCTTCGTTTGATTCGGCAGAGGCTGTCCAGTAAGATTCAGCGAATTCTGAAACCGAGGAACAGCTAATCGAGATGATCAAGACCGTCGAATGGACGAACGAAGGCGTACGCATGATCGACCAGCGCCTTCTGCCCACTGAAGAAAAGTACTTGATGCTGCGATCCTATGAGGAAGTGGCGGAGGCAATCAAGAAAATGGTCGTGCGAGGCGCTCCGGCTATCGGCGTCTCCGCGGCGATGGGCCTCGCTCTGGGCGCAAACCAATCAGTCGGTACTTCGGTAGCTGATCTTGAGGATGATTTCAGCTACATGTGCGACGTAATGAGCAAAACGCGTCCAACCGCTGTCAACCTCTTTTGGGCAATTGAACGAATGCGTGCAGCATTCGAACGTGAGAAGGCGCACACTCGGAATGCAGAAGAGATCAAAGCCAGTCTCGTTAACGAGGCACTGAAGATCTTTCAGGAAGACATCGAAGCGAATCGCGCGATAGGGCGATTTGGTGCTCCTCTCATTCCCGACGGCGCCACAGTGCTGACTCATTGCAACGCCGGGGCCCTGGCAACGGCTGGAGACTACGGCACGGCACTCGGCGTGATCCGTGGCGCGCGCGATGCAGGAAAACGAGTTGCGGTTATTGCCGACGAAACTCGACCATTCCTCCAGGGCTTGCGACTGACCGCCTGGGAGTTAGCAAAGGACGAGATACCAGTGACTGTGATAACCGACAGCATGGCTGGACATGTGATGAAAAGCGGAAAGGTCGACTGTGTGGTGGTCGGGGCCGATCGCATCGCGGCTAATGGGGACACTGCAAACAAGATTGGCACATACATGGTCGCTGTCCTGGCAAGACAAAACAGCATTCCTTTCTATGTTGCCGCTCCGACTACCACTCTCGATCTATCTCTCTCGTCCGGGAGCCAAATCCCGATCGAAGAACGCGATATCAGAGAAGTAACGCACATCGGTGGTCAGCAACTGGGGCCCGATGATGTTGCCGTGCACAATCCGGCATTTGACGTCACACCAAATGAATTTATTTCAGCCATCATCACTGACAAAGGCGTGGCGCGGGCGCCGTACTCAGCTAGCCTTGCAGCGTTAGCGGGAGGGCAGAGTGTGAGATCGAACGTCTAGTGTCAGGCAGCCGTTGAATGTCTGTAGATTAGGGAGCAAAACGACTCTGTTTCCACCAGTCGATAGTCCGTTGTAGCCCCTCACGCAGGCCCACGAGCGGCTCGAAGCCCAGCATCTCGCGCGCGCGCGAGATGTCGGCCAGACTATGGAGCACGTCGCCGGCCCGAGGCTTCTGATAGTCAGCGTCGAGATTTGTCTTACCTGTTAGATCCTTAACTTCCTCTAGCAGTTGATTCAACGAGATCCTCTCACCATTGGCGATGTTGACGATTGAGCCGATCCCCTTGTTGGTCTCGGCGGCCTTGAGATTTGCCGAAACCACGTTGTCCACGTAGGTAAAGTCCCGAGTTTGCTCACCGTCGCCGTATATCACTGGCCTTTGATCGCTTAACAGCGTGCTGATGAAACGAGAGATGACGCCGGAGTAAGTCGAACTGGGGTCTTGTCGCGGTCCGAAAACATTGAAATATCTGAGCGACATTGTTTCGAGCCCATATACTCGGGTAAAGACCTGGCAGTAATACTCCCCAACGAGTTTGGCAACGGCATAAGGGGAGAGAGGATCCGGCAACATGGCTTCTTTCTTGGGAAGAGTTGGTTGATCGCCGTAAGCGGAACTGGAGGCTGCGTAGATCAAGCGTCTGACTTTTTTTTCTCGGGCGGCAAGCAGCAGCGAGAATGTTGATTCTACCGAAGCGATGTGTGTTTGGCGCGGATTCTCAACCGATCGAGGCACGGAAGGAATCGCAGCTTCGTGAAAGACAAGCTCAACGTCTTCCAGACTTCGCCGCAAGCCTGACTCGTCCGCAAGACTCGCTTTCACAAAATCGATGTCACCACCGATCTCCTCAATGTTCTCAGAGTAACCCGTCGATAAGTCATCAATGATTCGCACACGCGCACCGCTCGACACAAGGGCCGAAGCGATGTGAGAACCTATGAAGCCGGCCCCTCCTGTTACTAACGCTATGCCCGACAAACTCATGGCAGCATAAGAAATCGACGTCTATGTCCTGGATCTAAACCCAGGGAAGGTTTGTTTGAACAATTATCGACCGACACCCACGTAGTCAAAACCGAGTTCGCGCATGTCGGCTGGTTCATAGATATTTCTCAGATCCACAATCTTCGGGGACTTCATCAAGTCTCGAATCCGACTCATGTCAAGTGCCCGGAATTGGTTCCACTCAGTAACAAAAACGAGCGCATCAGCATCCTTTACTGCTTCATACTCATCCCCGGCAAATTCAATTTCACCCAGAACGTTCGCTGCTTCACTCATCGCCACTGGATCGTAAGCGCGCACCAGGGCCCCTTTTTCCAAAAGGCCCCGGATGATATCCACTGAGGGAGCTTCCCTCATATCATTTGTTTCCGGCTTAAAGGCAAGCCCCAAAACCGCAATAGTTTTCCCCGCAACGTTGCCTAGTAGATTCTCGATCTTCGGCAACATAGCCTGTCGTTGGCGGTTATTGACTTCAATAGTCGCGTCCACCACCAGGGAGCTGCAGCCAAACTTCCGCGCAACTGATGCTAGCGCATGCGTGTCCTTTGGAAAACAAGAGCCGCCAAAACCGGGACCAGGATGTAGAAACTTGCCGCCGATACGTTTATCCATTCCCATAGCCTTGGCGACGTCGTGAACGTCGCAGCCGATGCGTTCACACAAAGTCGCAATTTCATTAATAAAAGAAATCTTGGTAGCGAGGAACGCATTCGCTGCATACTTTGTCAGTTCTGCGGCTTCCAGCGAGGTTATGACGAATGGTGCTTCGATTAGGTAGAGCGGCCGGTATAGGTCGCGCATTATCGCGATCGCCTCTTCATCCGGGCTGCCAATTACAACACGGTCCGGGCGCATAAAGTCGTTTATCGCCGCACCCTCACGCAGGAATTCTGGATTGGAAACTACTCCGAAGTTCACCTTCGTCTTTTGGTTGTCGCGCACGAGAGCTCGAAGGTATTGCCCAGTCCCGATGGGTACTGTCGACTTCGTAACAATGACCTTGTACCCGTTCATATGCTCCGCGATTGAACGCACCGCGGTCTCTACGAAACCCAGATCAGGCGAACCATCTTGCTTTGGCGGCGTTCCGACAGCCAGAAAAATCACCAGGGCCTGTTCGACAGCCTGTTTGACGTCGGTTGTAAAGCGGAGTCTTCCGGCCTGCACATTTTTGGTTACGAGTTGTTCGAGACCGGGTTCATAGATCGGCATGAAGCCGGCGGACAGACGTTTAATCTTCTCCCCGTCGACATCAACGCAAGTTACGTCAACTCCAAACTCGGCAAAACACGCACCCGTAACCAAACCGACGTATCCGGTACCGATTACCGCAATATGCATTGAACGCAACCTTCAGGATTCTGGCGGGATGAATGTCGTATTCAAAACCTTGCGGGTCAAGCACGACTGAAAGTCGCGTGACCCGCAAGGTTACGTCTGAGTGACCGCGGCTCTGGGCTAGCGCCGCAGTGTTTTTCCAGATAGGCAATCTCGACGACTATTTACTCGGGCTGATCACGATTGGAGTGCCACCGAAAGAAAACTCGTCACTATCTCTCGAAGCAAGGATAGCCGCGGCAACTGCACCACCGACGCCAATCAGCAGCAATGCGAGGCCCGCACCGCTAAGTACGCGTTCGTCGCATTTCCCGTAAACGCATCCGTCCTTCGTTTGGGGCACGCCAGCCGTGCCACTCTCTCCGGCCGCGATTTGTTTTACGGTACCACCAGCTAGTAGCTGGACAAGCCCTGCCTCGGTGGAAACAACGGTGTTCCCCTGATGAGTGTCCACGGTGAATGAGGTAGCCTGGCTTCCATCTGCCACCACAGAGCCCTCTTTCGTCGTCAGGTTAACCGAGATTCCCGCGAGCGTCGAGACATGAGCAATACCGCTGTCCAGCATACCCGTAACCGCTGTGTCAGTGAAATTAAGCGTCATGCTGGAATTGGGCGCTAACTCAATGCGGCCCATCTTGCTGATGCTCACTGTGGCGCGGCTGTCATCTGCTGTGACAATTGCGCTGCCAGAAAACAAGGTACCACCAGAAATCACTTTCTGGCCGTTCACAGTAACGTTTCCGTTGACCGACAGCTCGCCAGACGGAACTTTAGTCCCTGGCGACGCCAAGGCAATCATCGAGTAGACGCTTAGGACGGCTACCGATACAAAGGCCGCGATTGATTTGCGGCTCCAGGTTTTGCTAATCATGAAACTCTCCTCCCGTAAAGTGAACAGAAATCTTGATTGCGTGGCGCGACGGTTTAAAACTTTAATAGGGGCCTTTACCTGAATCTCGTCTCACCTATGCTTAGTGCAGACCGCCAGAAGCGCAAACGGCGATAGCAGAAGCTTTAAGACCTCGCTTTTATTACACGAATACTACCTCTGTGTCAACAAGCATTTAGGCCTAGTTTGCCACGAAATTGTGCTTTTTTCGATTGCGCCGACAAGATACCACGCGGCCCTGAAACAATCCACAACTTTTCGCTGTTCGGCAAGCAGATCACCGCTCGTACCGGCCAACGAGGTCCTGACGGGCTGAATTGTTGAGATGAGAAAAAGCGTGTGTGAAATCCAAGAGATGGCTCTGGGAAAATGTGGGATTTCAGAAAGTGTAGCCTTGGTTAGGCATTGCCTAAATAGTGGCCTCTGCCACAAAAAAAGCGAGCTTCGGACAGTCTGCCCAAAAAGTCACGTAGCTGCCTCTGACGTTGCCCTCCGACGCGGTTGCAGACAATTGGTGGAAGCAACCGACTGGTTATGGCAGCGTAACTTCCACCGCCTCTAACCTTGAGATCTTCGAGCCATCGGGACGCAACTCAATAAACATCAAAGCATCCTGGAGTTGCGGGCTTGTCCAGATTACTGAGTCGCTACCCTTAACCTCAACATACTTAAAATGCAGATGCTCAGGCAGACTAGCCTCGGCAATTTGCGAAGTTACCTCACGTCGCAATTTCCCGCTGGAGTAAATCACCGGACCATCGGGGTTGATTTGGGTGTGCTTCCAGGTGCCGTCAGCCGCTACCTTCCGTATTATGGTGCTAGTCCTAGTCACATTTCCCGCTTCATCGTAGGAAGTCAAGCGATAGGTGATCGTATGTGGCGGAAACGATACCTGCTGTCGGCGCAACCGAACTGAGGCAAAGCCAGCGCCAATTGCAACGATCAACAGTATGCCAATCAAAATAAACTTTCTCATTTGTGAGTCTCTTTCTTGTAGACGGGTATTGTCATTGTCATAGGTTGATTGAGCGAATTTCTTTTCAGCACACTAGACTGTTTTTCAGCAACTCCCCTCCGGTTCCGTCGCATCATATCGAACAGAAACGGCTGTAAGTGGAGCCGGGACCAGGGCAACACGCTCCGTATTCGGTCCAACAACGGTAACCAAATTGACTACCCGGGCAGGTCATACCGTTGTCGTAGCAGCCAAGCACAGTGTAGGTGCAAGTTCCATACTTCAGCTGGCATGGCACCCCTGGGCCAAAGCACGACCTGCAGCGAAGAAGATCATCATTACAATGACAAGGACTGCAAATTGCGGTCTGGAGGATTTCATCTCGTTGACTCCTTTTGAGGGCTTAGCGGTCAGAGTTCGCGAGGGACGAGTAATTTTAATATGCCGTGGTTGGCTTTTCAGTTAAGGTGAAGTGGCCCGTTTGGCCCGCGTTAGTCCGTCTGATCCAGCCTTTTGACCCACGGGGAGCTGCGATTCATTGTCAGCCTTCTCTTTCAGTTCAGCCTGTTCGTAAGGATCCAAGCGCGCAAAAACATAAAATCCCTCAGATAAATGGACAACACCCAGAAATCTAAACGTACCTCGCAAAATCTCCCCCTCACGAAGGATCTCCGGCCGCGGCGGACGCTCAAACAATAGGCCCATCTCGTCGCGCGCAACTGCCTCAAGTTCCGGTAAGTAATCATTCCGGCTTTCACGCGCGATTCGAATTGCCATCTGCCGCAGAGCACGAATGCGATTAGAGTTGCGACGGTAATAAGCCTGGCTCACCTCACGCCGGCTAACCCGGTCGTCAACGACTTCCTGCTCGTTTCGCAAATAGCCGAGGTAGGCACGAACGACCGGTCCAAACTCCTGTCCATCGGCGAAGCGACCTTGATTTGCCGCGATGACGGCTAGGGTGGGCTGTAGGAGCGCGAAACTGCCAGTGATCAGGACGAATTTTGTGAGAAAGTGTCTCATCGGGTTAGCACCCAGGGCTTCTCGCTTCAGGCCGCGCGAAGCCACGACTATGGCTGCTTTGAAAGAGGCGCGGATTATATCAGTTTTCGCAGCTACCGTTTATTGCACGCTCGTTTCAGCAGTGTTACATTGAGATTGAAATTTTCCCCCTAACCCATCGCTCTCGAAATGGCTGACGACTCACTCAACAATAGCTTTACCGGCAAAAAGGTGGCCCTGGGAGTCACTGGCGGGATTGCTGCCTACAAGGCCGCCGAGATACTCCGTGGACTGCAGCGGGCCGGCTGCGTTGTCCGTGTGGCAATGTCAAAGCGAGCTTGCGAGTTTATTCAACCTTTGACCTTCCGGGCACTTTCGGGGGCGCACGTCATTGTTGATGACTATGCTCCCGACAACCCTGATCCAATAGCCCATATTACTTTCTCTCAAACGGTTGATCTCTTTGTCATCGCGCCTGCAACGGCCAACATCATCGCAAAATTCGCCAATGGAGTCGCCGACGACTTTTTGTCTTCCACCTACCTGGCTTGTACGGCGCCTGTACTAATTGCGCCTGCTATGAATACAAGGATGTGGCGCCATTCGGCTACTCGGCGCAACTTACTGCAACTTCGCAAAGACGGTGTGCACATCATCGATCCCGATGAAGGGGAAATGGCTTGCGGGACCTTTGGTCCCGGACGGCTCAGTGAGCCCGAGCGAATCGTCACGGCTGCCCTCGAACTATTGAAGAAACACCCAATCAGCGGGATCCCCCAGGACCTCGCGGGTGAACGGCTTCTGATTACAACCGGTGCAACTCGTGAAGAACTAGATCCGGTGCGCTTTATCTCCAATCGCTCTTCTGGAAGGATGGGATTCGCTGTCGCGGAAGCCGCACTAAGCCGCGGCGCTGAAGTTTCAATTGTGGCGGGAGCTACTAGCGCTCCTGGCCCGGAGGGCATCAACGTGGTGCTCGCCACCTCCGCGGAGGAGATGTACCAGGCAGTAATGAAAGAGCTTCCTAAGGCCACCGTCTTTGTTGGCGCCGCGGCAGTTGCTGACTACCGACCCGTCCAGCGAGCAACGAACAAGATCAAGAAAGACCAGCCTTCCCTGGTGCTAACTCTTGAGCGCACCCGCGACATCCTGCTCGACGTCGCATCCAAAAGGAATAACGGACTGTTGGTGATCGGATTTGCTGCCGAAACCAATGACGTCTTGAACAATGCGCGTGAAAAAATGCGTACTAAGGATCTCGATGCTATTGTGGCCAACGATGTTTCCCGGAGCGACGGAGGCTTCGACAGCGCTCAGAATGCGATAACAATTCTCAGCCGCGACAGTTCGACTCCTTTACAATTCCCTCTGATGTCAAAGCTCGACGCCGCCCATCGCATTCTCGACGAAATCGTACGCCTTAGAACAAAAAATGCGAGTTCTTCAGAAGCCGCTATAGGTTCGACAAAGAATGCTTAGCGTGTCGAATTACCGTTTTTGCAAAGCCGATGAGCACTGACTCCACCACAGCAGATGAACTGCTCACACTGATAAAGCAAACCAACGAACAATTGAACTACTTTCAGGAACTAGGAGTCACTGGAATAGGGCTGAACTCTCCACAGGGCCTGGAAACCACTGATCAGGCAGCAACGTCGTCAAGATCGGTTCAGCGGCCCCCTGCCCCGGTTTCGTCTCACGTTCGCACGACTGTCGAGGAGACCAGCCGCGGACTACGTCAGTCTCGGCCGGTCAAAGACGAGGCTGCAGCTCTCCCGCAGGAGAGTCTGTTTGGCGATCTACAACCTCCGGCACCAACGATTGCGAAGTCCACGGAAACGCTCGAGGACATTTGGGCTGATATCGGCGATTGTACACGCTGTCCGCTGTATGAAGGCCGCACGAATATCGTTCACACTGAAGGCAGTCGCAAGGCCCGCCTCATGTTTGTAGGCGAGGCACCCGGTGCTGACGAGGACGCCCAGGCGCGCCCCTTCGTCGGCCGCGCAGGACAGTTACTAACAAAGATCATTGAGTCACTCGGCCTGAAGCGTGAGGAAGTACTCATAGGCAACGTTAACCGGTGCCGGCCTCCAGGAAATCGCCCGCCGAGTCCAGATGAGGTGGGGATGTGCAAGCCTTTTCTGCTTCGAGAGATTGCCTCGGTGGCTCCGGAGGTCATCGTGGTTCTGGGGAACACGGCCATGAAGAACCTTCTGGAAGTTAAGGAAGGAATCACGCGCTTACGTGGAGTATTCCAGGATTACAAGGGTATCAAGATCATGCCGACGTTTCATCCGGCGTATCTCTTGCGAGATCCTTCGAAAAAGCGAGAGACCTGGGAAGATCTAAAAAAAGTGCGGGACTATCTCGATAACGCAGCCAAAGACTGAACGATGGAGCGGGCATCTTGCCCGCACTCCCGTGTCGCGCTGCGCTTGCCACTGCACGTGCGCCGGCTAAGTGCGGGCAAGATGCCCGCGCTCCAGAGTCCGCTTTCCCAATTCCGGGTTTCGCGCTAACTTCTCTTACGTGCCAAAGGACGCGGGAACTTCTTCCCAAATAGCAGCTCGCCGTCGCCAAACTGAGTCGTCTCCGGCGCCTCCATACGCTGAAGTGGCCGTTCCTCTTCACGTCTCTCAGACATTCGTCTACAGGCTTCCGGAACCCATGCGTGAACTTGTCAGTGTGGGCGCTCGCGTCATTGTTCCTTTAGGAAGGAGTCTTACCACGGGATTTGTGGTTGCTCTTCGTGACACGCTGCCCTCTGAGACAAGTTTGTCCGAGCCGGACATTAAAGACGTCAAACAAATTCTCGATTCAGATCCGCTGGTCATACCCGAAGTCATTCAAATTACCCGGTGGGTATCAGAATACTACGCAGCTC
>JBOGOU010000233.1:0-62611 GCA_050748205.1 Pyrinomonadaceae bacterium
GTTTCGTACTCCACGTGCGAAACGGCGATCGTGACGGTCTTGTTCTCGTCGCGCACGATGCCGCCCTTGGCGATTTCGGCATAGCTTTTGACTTTGTCCAGCTTGTTCTTGACAGCTTGCCGTGTCAGAATCGCCGCCGTCAGCGTGGTCTTGCCGTGATCGACGTGACCAATCGTGCCGATGTTGACGTGCGGTTTGGTCCGCTCAAATTTCGCCTTGGCCATGGTGCCTTTCTACCTCCCCAATTCGCATACGGTGTGCATTCGTTTCGTATCGTGTTTTTGGCCGCTTGCGTGGCCAGCCGTTCAGTATGGAGCCCACGATCGGAATCGAACCGATGACCCCTTCCTTACCATGGAAGTGCTCTACCGACTGAGCTACGCGGGCGCGGTCAATGGACGCCGGGTTGTCCGAAGCCCCTAAGTCGTAACCGAAGTAATGGAGCGGGAGACGAGGCTCGAACTCGCGACCCTCAGCTTGGAAGGCTGATGCTCTACCAACTGAGCTACTCCCGCCCATTTGATTGCGGATTTTAGCTTGCGGAATGCGGATTTCTTTTCAATCGGCAATCAGCAATCGGCAATCGTTTATGGTGCATGGGGTAGGATTTGAACCTACGTAGGGCGTGAGCCCGCCGGGTTTACAGCCCGGAGCCATTAACCACTCGACCACCCCTGCCCGACTCAATAAAGCATTGCGAATGCTTCATTGGAGCCGGCGAAGGGACTCGAACCCCCGACCCTCTGATTACAAATCAGATGCTCTACCAACTGAGCTACGCCGGCCCGCTATAGACTGCTATAGCGCATTCCGACAAAAGGCGGATACTACCAACAGCACCGCTAAAACGCAAGTCGCAGACACAGTTACACATATGTTTGCCTGTGATTCTTGCGCGTAGCACGCCGGATGCCCTTTCGCGTCTCTAAAATTAGTCGCGCACGGTGGCAATCGTCGCCCTTTTCTTCTCGGCAGTAGGTGCTCCAGGGGGGAAGATAGCTTGGTAAAAAGAGCGGAAATACCCATACATCGAAAGACAGGCAGAAATAACCACCAGCCACAGCATCGCCCGGCCGGCCGTGTAAAGCAAAACTTGCCAATCATTTCCCGTGGTGATCCCATCTCCGAAGAGGTGCTGCAGGGCCGCACGCAACTCCGGCACTGACCAAAACTCAATGGCGGGAAACGGCCGGCCAAAGTTAGCCACCGGCGGCGCGCCGGAAACGCTTGAGGCAATCAACAGGGCCACCGTTACGACCTGCGCCAGCATTTTGAATTTTCCCATCTTCGATGCGGCAATCACCAGACCATCAGCAGCCGCTATCGAACGCAGCCCGGTAACTGCAAACTCACGCCCGATGATAATCACCACTGCCCACGCAGGGGCGAGCTGGTTCTCGACCAGGGAAATAAGAGCAGCCGAAATGAGCAATTTGTCGGCAATAGGATCCAACAGTTGCCCCAGGCGTGTTACCTGATCGCGTCTACGCGCTAAGTGGCCATCGAGATAGTCGGTCAGTGCCGCGCCCAAAAAAATCATCACGCCCAAAATGTGTCTGGGAACGCCAAACCAGTTTTCAGAAAACGGGGTTAGGAGAACCACTACCAACAGGGGAACGATGAAAATACGCAGCAGCGTTAGGGAGTTTGGAAGATTCAAGTGCTACCGCCCAAAGCGAAGAGCGTCCCACACCAATTACGGGCCGCTATGGTTTCCTGAGTGTAGGACTCGCTCGAAAACAGTGTCAAGATAACTTATTACCAGCTTGCCCATTTAGTTTGAGGTCGGCTAGAATCATGGTTTCTCCGCCCTGCGATATTCTTATCTGTGGCGCTGGGTTCAAGTACCATGGCAATTGACCGCATAACTGTACGAGGGGCCCGCCAGCACAACCTCAAGAATATTAACGTAGAAATACCCCGCAATCGTTTCACGGTTGTCACGGGCCTTTCCGGCTCGGGCAAGTCCTCACTCGCTTTTGACACTATTTATGCGGAGGGGCAGCGGCGATATGTCGAGTCGCTGTCGGCATACGCCCGCCAGTTCCTGGATCAGCTGGAAAAGCCGGACGTCGATTCTGTAGACGGTCTATCACCGGCAATATCAATTGAGCAGAAAACGGTTTCGCGTAGTCCGCGTTCTACAGTCGGCACCGTGACTGAGATCTACGACTACATGCGCTTGCTCTTTTCATCGATCGGGCAGCCCCATTGCCACGTGTGTGGAGCGGCAATTACGAGACAGAGCGTGGAGCAGATCGTGCAAAACGTTCTCGCGTTGCCGGAGGGCGAACGCGTCATGATCCTCGCTCCCATAGTGAGAGGCAGGAAAGGTGAATTCAAAAAGGAGCTCGAGAAGCTGGCAAAGGATGGGTTTCTACGGGCCCGAGTCGATGGTGAACTGCTTTCGCTGGACGAAGAGATCAAGCTCGACAAGCGGCGTAACCACACGATTGAAGCCGTAATCGATCGCCTGTTGATAAAGACAGGCATTAACGAACGACTTGCTGAATCAGTGCGCACCGCTCTAAAACTGACCGGCGGCGCTGTGCTGGTATCCGTTGTGGATGGCGAAGAGAAGCTCTATTCGGAGCGAATGGCCTGCGTAATATGCGGCATCAATGTCCCGCCGCTGGAGCCACGGTCCTTTTCATTTAACTCTGCCTATGGCGCCTGCAAGCGGTGTCATGGCCTGGGAACCGTTCTCGAAGTCGATCCGGCCAAGTTGATTCCAGATGGGAACGCAGCCGCTGACAAACTCACGTTTATGGGTCCGGCAGATCGCCAGGGTTCTGCTTATCTTAGGAGCGCGCTTCTGGCCATAATCAGTCATTTCAACGGTGATGCGAAAGTACCTTTCAACGAACTATTGCGAGAAATTCGCGATGCTTTCTTTGAAGGGCTCAGTGGTCAGCTGAATTTTCGCCAAGGTGCTTACTCCTATCAGAGTTCCTGGAAAGGCGCGTTGCCTTGGCTGCGTGATCGTCTCAATGAAGCGCCGTCTGACAAGATACGTATCGCGTTGGAAGAGCTGGTTTCTCCAGGTCCTTGTCCCGGCTGCAAAGGACGCCGGCTGCGCGCTGACTCGCTCGCGGTTCGTCTAGGTGGCCGAGGCATCGCCGACTATACGACTTTGCCGATCGAGGAAGCGACTGCTGTCTTCGAAGAAATAAAGTTGAATGAGCGCGAGGAAAAGATCGCGGGGCCGATACTGCGAGAAATTGTAAACCGGCTTCGCTTCCTGCAAACCGTTGGTCTGGGCTACCTTACATTAGATCGGGTGTCATCCACGTTGTCTGGTGGCGAGGGTCAGCGTATCCGTCTGGCGACGCAGATTGGTTCCCAACTTCGCGGCGTCCTCTACGTGCTGGACGAACCTTCTATTGGGCTTCATCCTCGCGACAATCAGAAGTTGCTCGAGACGCTTTGCGCTCTCCGGGACCTGGGAAATACCGTGCTGGTCGTGGAACACGACGAAGAGACCATTCGGCGCGCAGATTATGTAGTCGATCTCGGGCCAGGTGCTGGCGCACATGGTGGCGGTCTGGTAGCTCAGGGAACAGCCGAAGACGTGGCTTCAAATCCGAACTCGATTACCGGGCTCTATATTCGCGGACTGAAAAAGATCGAGGTCCCCGAGACGAGACGCGCACCCAACGGGAAGGCACTGACGATTCATGGCGCCCGCGCCAACAATCTAAAGGAGATTGACGTCTCTTTCCCACTTGGCTTGCTGATCGTAGTCACAGGAGTTTCGGGTTCCGGCAAGTCGACGCTGGTCGGCGACATTCTCTATCCTGCGCTCGCCCGTCACCTTTATGGGTCTCTGGCTGAGCCGGGTCCCTACACGACGATTGAGGGCTTGGAAAATGTCGATAAGGTTATCGAGATCGATCAGTCGCCAATTGGCCGCACGCCTCGCTCGAACCCGGCAACGTACACAGGCTTGTTCACACCGTTGCGCGAGCTTTACGCAATGCTGCCGGAGTCTCGCGAGCGCGGCTATAAGCCAGGACGCTTTTCGTTCAACGTCAAAGGCGGCCGCTGCGAAGCATGTGAAGGCGACGGCATGAAGCGTATCGAGATGAACTTCTTGCCGGATGTCTATGTTTTGTGTGACGTCTGCCGAGGCGCGCGCTACAATCGCGAAACGCTATCAGTCAAATTCAAGGGCAAGTCGATCGCCGAGCTGCTGGACACAACCGTCGAAGAGGCTTTGCCGCTGCTCGAGAATATTCCCCAGATCCAGCAAAAGTTGCAGACGCTGCTGGACGTGGGCTTGGGCTACATAAAATTGGGCCAGTCTGCAACGACGCTTTCGGGTGGCGAGGCGCAGCGCATCAAACTAGCCAAGGAATTGTCAAAGCGCGCGACTGGCAGAACCGTCTACATTCTCGATGAACCAACTACCGGTCTTCATTTCGCGGATGTGCATAAACTGCTCGACGTATTGCAGCGCCTCGTTTCGCTGGGTAACTCAGTACTCGTAATCGAACACAATCTCGACGTAATCAAGAGTGCCGATCACATCATAGATCTTGGTCCCGAGGGCGGCGAGAACGGCGGACGAGTGGTGGCCAGCGGCACGCCTGAAGAAGTCGCTCGCTCCCGTCGTTCTCACACTGGCCAGGTGCTGCGGCCGTTGCTCAATGGTCGGCTCACCCGTAATGGCAGCGGCAATGGCTCGTCCCGGAGGGATGAGAAGAAGATCGCGTGAGTTCAGATAGCCAGTCAAATCTCTCGTCTGAATGGTGAGTTCTTGAGTGTTACAAGCTGCCATACCCTTGGTAAAATACTCGGCATGAAAAAGACCGTTAGGGTTTTCAAATCCTTTGACGAAGCAGAAAAGGCGAATAAAGAGTACTATCGTTCGCTTTCTCATGCGCAGAGAATTGAAATGCTGCTTATTCTGAGAGACGAGTTTCGCCCCTACCCTAATGACATTACAGAAGGATTTAAGAGAGTTTATCGAGTTATTAAACGCTCTTGAGGTGCGTTTCTTGATAGTTGGCGCTTTCGCTGTCGCCTATCACGGCTATTTTCGCTATACGTCCGATATTGACCTCTTTATCGACCGCTCTAAGGAAAATGCGGAACGTATCTGGCAGGCCGTTCAACGGTTTGGCTTTGCCGATCTGAAGTTAACGGTAGAAGACTTCTCGGAAGAGGATCAGGTGATCCAGTTTGGTGTTCCTCCAAACCGAATTGATGTCATGACATTTCTTTCTGCCGTGAGTTTCGACGAAGCGTGGGCTTCACGCGAGCAAGGCGAGCTCGATGGGTTGAGTGTCTCATTTATTTCAAAGGAAATGCTCAAGCGAAACAAGGCAGCCTGTGGCAGACTTCAGGACCTAGCAGACCTGGAATACTTGTGACCCTGGAAATCGGTGACAACTTGCCGTCAATCTACGGAAACGACTTAACACCGCTCAGTCTTGAAAATGTAAGTACCTACCCGCTCTCTTCGCGGCCAAGCAAAGTGTCCCTGGATGACTTCGCACGCCCGGTTGAAACGATGTCATCAATCCGCGACTTTCTCAACAGTCTTCCAAACATCCTGGCTGTCCAAAACCTACGCGAACTCTCATCACGGATGCGCCGGGCCAAACAACTCGGCAAGCCAATCATCTGGGGCATCGGCGGGCACGTGATCAAAACCGGCCTCGCGCCTGTGATTATCGACTTAATGAAACGCGGTTATGTCAGCGCCGTCGCGGGAAACGGTTCGGTTCTGGTCCATGACGCGGAAATCGCCATGGTCGGTTCCACTTCGGAAGATGTTGATGTGACGCTGGGAGAGGGCGCTTTTGGCGCTGCTGAAGAAACTGGAAGACTTCTGAATAGCTCGGCCCACGAAGGAATGCGCGATGGCCTCGGACTCGGTGAGGCCCTGGGGCGAGCACTCGTGGGGCTAAAGCCAAAATACTCCAACTATTCCCTCCTTTGTGCGGCTTATGACTCGCGTCTCCCTTTCACGGCGCATCTTACGATTGGCGGCGACATTGCCCACTTTCACCCGAACGCTGACGGTGCTGCTCTGGGCCAAACCTCACAAACAGATTTCCGTTTACTTGCGGAGCTGGTGCGTCGCATGAACGGAGGTGGCGTTTATCTGAATATCGGTTCGGCGGTCAACTTACCGGAAGTATTCTTGAAATGCGTTACGCTGGTTCGCAACCTCGGTAACGAACTGAGCGACATCACCACCGCGAACTTCGACTTCATCCAATCCTATCGTCCCTTGACCAACGTCGTTCGTCGCCCTACGGCAAATGGCGCTGGGCGTGGCTACTCAATCACAGGCCATCACGAACTTACCATTCCGCTGCTGGCGGCCGATCTTATTTGCGGCAGCGACAGCGAATAAAGTGGTTTGGCGTCAGCTTCCACCACTCGCTGGGTCTGCGCCACTGCGAATATGTGATTTCGGTCGTCGCCGTAACTGATGTGCCATTTGTCTTCAATGCTGGAAACCACCAGTCCTGCTCGTTCGATTAAGTCGCAGAGCTCCACGGCGCTGTTGAGTGTGTGTTTATGCGCGGGACTGTGACTTTCAACAGGCATGGTAATCAGCAGCAGGCCATCAGCAGCCAGTACTCTTGACAGTTCTTTGAACACGCGCTCGGGCTCGGGCAAGTGTTCCACTACTTCGGAAGCGATCAACACATCGAGCGAGTGACTTGCAAAGGGAAGATTCATCAAACACCCGGTCTGAAATTGCACCCTGTCAGCAACACCTTTGTGTGCTGCCAAACGCCTGGAGTAATCAATGGCGGCGGCGCTAATGTCGAGACCGTATCCCGTCCACGCTGGCCTATCCTTCAAGACTTCGCACAAAATCGCTCCTGAGCCACAGCCAAGATCGGCAACGATGGCCTGTGGAGAAGGTAGTGACGCGACGACTCGTCGTACAAATCTCATGCGAGCCACGGCCGATGGCTGGAAGGCCAAAGTGAAGTGAGTCACGAGCGGATAGAACGACTGATCGTAGATCGTTTCTCGAGCTTGTTCGAGAGACAAGTTGTGGTCTTCCGTGCGCTTGAGGTTCACGTAGTGTCGCAGCGATTTGGCAATCTCATGTGGAGACAAGCCCGACGTCGCCAGGAGATCTCCCACGATCGCATCGGCTTGCTGCCAAAAGCTCCGGGTATTGCGGCCAAGCCACCTGGCCAGCGGCGGTCCTATGCCGGCATAGGTTGCGAGTAGGACCCGTTCCCAAAGAGGTGCGAAGTTGGCATAGGCGTCGATGAGATCGAGGCAGTTCTTGTAAGCACCAAGCCGTGTTTTCGTGAAGAGCTTTACTTCCCAAGCCACTGGTCTTCCTCCTGAAACGAAAGTTCTCGTTAGCAATCAAGAGGTGGCTTTCGCAAAGAGCGTTCCCGTTGGCGCGAGTAAGGTCAGGCGAGAAGTGCGAAGGGGTGTATCGCATGCGAAACAAAGCAGTAGCATTCCAAAAATGAAAAACCGCACGCTGAGCTGCGAGTAAGACAATCAATTCAACGAAGCTCGTTTACGTGATCTAAATATTTCGGTTGGAGTGGCACAAGCCACTTCACTTGGAGTGCAATAAACCTATTGCATCAATCTGCCGGGAAGACGAATTTCTCTAGACACCGATAGTACTCAAATCCGTTTTTTCGCCAGCGGGACACCACCCGCCAGGGTCTATTCTTGTAAAAAACCGCCAACAAGCTTGACAGGCCCCGCCTCAGGCATTTACACTCCTTTGAAATTGAAAATGATTTTCAATTTCAACCCTATATCTCTTAGATAAAATCATGGCAATCATTACTTCGCACCTGCGCACGCTGAACCTGTTTTTGCTGGCTGGTATTTGCCTGGGCTCTTCGGCAGCAGCCTCTGGGCAAACCGCAACGACCGTTCTGTCCGGTCGTGTCCTGGACGAGAATTCGGCAGCCATCGCAGGAGCCCAAATCACCGCTGCGACCCCGGATCGCACTACTTCTTCGACGAATACCACCGCCAATGGCGAATTCTCTTTGGCCCTTGAGCCGGGCCGATATGCGCTCACCGTTGTGGCAGAAGGTTTCGCCGAGGTGTCCCAAACGATCAGCTTGGGAACGACCAGCTCTCAGCCATTGAGAATTGTCTTGCCTGTCGCAGGGTACAGCGGCACGGTCACCATCACAGACATGGCAGGTTATCAAACATCAGCCGTGAGCACTGCCACCAAAACACTTACTGCCCTCCGAGATCTCCCGCAATCGGTTACCGTCGTAACGCGAGAAGTGATTAGGGACCAGTCAATGCACAGCATTGCCGACGTAGTGCGCTACGTGCCGGGCATCACAGCCATTCAAGGTGAGAACAATCGTGACCAGGTTGTAATTCGTGGCAACAGCTCGTCTGCTGACTTTTTCCTCGATGGCGTGCGTGACGACGTTCAGTACTATCGTGATTTGTATAACCTCGAGCAGGTGGAGGCCCTTAAAGGACCAAACGCCATGGTCTTTGGACGCGGGGGCGGCGGCGGCGTGATTAATCGGGTGACTAAGCAGGCAAGGTTCACGTCTTCACGCGAGCTGACTTTCCAGGGCGGATCTTACGGAAACAAACGCGTCATCGGCGACTTTGATCAACGCTTGAGCGACAAGGTGGCGTTTCGCCTAAACGGGCTGTATGAGAATTCTCGCAGCTTCCGCAATCAGGTCGGTCTAGAGCGCTACGGAATTAACCCCACGTTGACCCTCGCTGCAGGCAGCCAAACGCAGATCAGGGTTGGGTACGAACACTTCAACGATTACCGCACCGCCGATCGCGGTATTCCGTCGTACAGAGGCCGGCCGGCAGACGTGGATATCTCTACCCTTTTTGGCAATCCCAGTGAGAGCCGCGTGCGCGCTCGCGTAGATCTTGTTTCCGGCATCCTCGAGCATCAAATAGGTGACCTCAGTATTCGTAATCGCACGCTCCTGGGCGATTACGACAGGTATTACCAGAACTTTGTGCCCGGCGCGGTAAGCGCAGACATGACACGGGTGAATCTCACGGCCTATAACAACGCCACGCAACGCCGTAATTTCTTTAATCAAACCGACCTGACTTACTTAACGAAGACACGTTCCATCAAACACACACTCCTGGCTGGCGCCGAATTCGGGCATCAGGTATCGAACAATCTTCGCCACACAGGTTTCTTCAATAACACGTCCACGACGATCTCTGTACCATTCGCAAACCCGACAATTAGTGTTCCTATGGCGTTCCGCCAGAATGCAACGGATGCCGACAATCACGTCGCGGCGAATGTCGCAGCGGCGTATGCACAGGATCAGATCGAACTATCGCGAAACGTTCAAGTGCTTGCAGGCGTTCGTTTCGATCGTTTCGACCTGCGTTTTCACAACAATAGGAATGGCGAGAACTTCAGTCGCTTAGATAGTCTTATCTCGCCGCGTCTGGGAATTGTGGTTAAGCCGGTAGTTCCTCTTTCTGTCTACGCGAGTTACAGCGTGTCGTATTTGCCGAGCTCGGGAGATCAATTCTCTTCCCTTACGGCCATCACGCAGACGCTGAAACCCGAGAAGTTTAGCAATTACGAGATCGGTACCAAGTGGGATCTGCGCAGGTCTCTTTCGCTTACTGTGGCGGCATACCGGTTAGACCGCACCAATACCAAGGCAACCGATCCGAATGATCCAACGAGGATTGTGCAAACAGGCAGCCAGCGTACTAACGGGTTCGAGTTGGGACTAAGTGGCAGCGTCACACGCGACTGGAAGATTGCAGGTGGATATGCTTATCAAGATGCTAGGGTAACCAGCGCGACCACTGCAGCACCCACTGGGGCACGAGTCGCACAGGTGCCGCGCAATACTTTTTCCTTGTGGAACAATTACAGCTTCTGGCGCAACTGGGGAATCGGCTTGGGAATAATCCATCGGTCAGACATGTTCGCCGCCATTGATAACAAGGTCATCCTCCCGGGCTACCTTCGGGCGGATGGTGCGTTGCGTTACATGATCAATGAAAAGTTCGCGCTTCAGGCAAACGTAGAGAACTTGTTCAACAGGAAATATTTCGTAAACGCAGATAGCAACGACAACATCTCGCCCGGCTACCCGCGTACGGCTCGCCTGGCGTTGACCTGGAAATTCTGAAGACTCGAACCAGATTCCCCAGCACTTAAGCGCGGAATGACGTTGTGACACGAACGAAGCCACGATGCGGCTGTGCTATACTCCCAGCTCCGGCTAACCGTAGCGAACTGTGGGCAGACTAGCAGCATGAACGCCGAGAAACTAGAACATTTTCGCCAACTCCTCCTCACTCAACTGGTTGAACACAGCGAACACATCCGTGAGGATCAGGCCAACGCGCTGGAACTCTCAGACGACGGTGTTAAGGACAGCAGCGATTTCTCTGTAATGGACGTCAATCAGGAACTCGCACTGAGTCTGGGTGATCGCGAATCAAAGATGGTTGCTGACATAGACCAGGCACTTTTGCGGATAAAGGAAGGAAGCTACGGCATCTGCGCGCGTTGCGGCAAACCTATAGAAGAGCGGCGGTTGGAGGCGGTGCCAACTGCGCGCTACGACGCTACTTGTCAGGCTGCCCTCGAAGCCGCGAAGGAGATTGAGACTCCGTCGCTGTGAGAGCAGCAGGAAAGTATCTTACTTCATTCCCTTCAGCCTGGGGCTCGTCCCAAGTCAAAAAACGATCCACAAATATCACTAACACGATTTTCGTGTTTCGTTCGTGTGGTTTTGTAGATCGCGCTTGTTTCCACCAGGCCATTCTCAATTTACGACACCACCAGTCAGGTCGCTGATTGGTTTTGAATTACAAAATTACATTCACTGGGATTCAAGCCTTCGGATGGGCCTTGTCGTATACCTCGATCAATTTTTCCATCGAAACATGAGTGTAGATTTGCGTCGATGAGAGGCGTGCGTGACCCAGCAATTCCTGGATGTCGCGCAGGTCTGCGCCGCTGTCCAACAGGTGTGTAGCAAAAGAATGGCGCAGTGCATGCGGGCTGATGTCGTGCATGCCGGCGCAAATACGAATGTACTTTTCCACCATCCTGCCAACTGAGCGTGTCGTAATGCGCGTTCCCTGATAGTTTAGAAACACCGCTTCCGGCTCACGCTGGGAAACGGCCGCGTTGTTTAGAAAATGCTCCCGCACGCTGAGGTAGTCTTTCAATGCCTGCCCGGCAGGATCTCCGAAAGGCACGATGCGCTCCTTACGGCGCTTGCCGCTCACACGAATCAATTTGTTTCTGAAATCCACATCCGCAAGATCCATTTTGGTGAGCTCGGAAACGCGCACACCTGTCGCATACATCAACTCAAGCATCGCTCGGTCACGTTTGCCGAGGTCAGTTTCCGTGTCGGGCGTTTCGATAAACTTGATGGCCTCTTCAATGGAGAGATGTTTCGGTAACTTTTTCTCGAGCCGCGGCGTTGCCACAAGTTTCGCGGGGTTAAGCTCCATTACACCTTCACGCACAAGAAACTGAAAGAAGGTTCGTAGCGCCGCGAGTTTGCGGGCCACCGACGCTTTCTTCTTCTGCGCGGAATGGAGCGAAGAAAGCCATTCGCGAATCGTGATGTGGTCGATTTGGTCAGCGTTTGGAATATTTCTCTTTCCGGTTCGGGGATGCGCGGGTCCGAGGTGATCGAGAAACTGATTAAGATCGCTCGCGTAATTACGTATGGTGTGTTCGCTGACGTTGCGCTCGTAGCGCAGGTGTTCGAGAAACTGGGTTAACAGTTGCTCCATGGATGAGTCGGAAAGGCGTAGTAAAGCGTTCGTGCGAATCTGGACGTTACTTCAATCCAAATCGGTCGCCGCTACAGTGGCGCTCTTCGGAGAATAGTAGCGCTTACGAGCGCGCACGCGAAGGTCCTTTCGCAGTTTTACGCGCAGGTCGATAACATGAAACCGGCCGTCGCGACGCTGCTCAGGCTGGTAATAGCTCAAAACGTATTGCTGGGCGAGATCCGCGGCAATCTGCTTAAAGGCCGTATCGAGATCAGCGGTCGATTTAGGTAGGTATGTAGCACCCCCCGTTTGAATGGCAAACTGTTCCATGCGTCGCTCGGCCGCCAGCGCGCGGACATTGGCACCCTCGTATAATCCAGTTTGGACAACGAAGATCTGACAATCGTCGGCGAGCACCCGTTGAATTGTGGTTTCGAAATCGGCGCGACTGGTGGTTTCCACACCATCGGAAACTATAACGATGACCCTTCTGCCCGGATAAGGCCGAAGATATCCAGCCGCATCCACTATCGCGTCAAATAACGAAGTTGAGCCCTCAGGCTTGCCGAAGTTGGCGATAGTCTGCTCAAGCCGTTGTATATCATTCGTAAGCGGTTGGGCGAGGTAGCTGTCAGATTCGACCGAGTAGATGGCCGCCTCGTCGGAAGGCCGCATCACTTTGCGGAAGAAATGCATGGCAGCCTGCTTCTCAAACTCGCGCGCTGAATCAATGCTACCGCTATTATCGAAGAGCATTGCGAGTCTGACAGGCGTCTCGGAGCGAGTCATATCGCTGATAGATCTGAGCTCGCCGTCGACCCACAACTCAAAATCCTCAATCTTCAAGCCCGTGACCGCGTAACCTTTATGGTCGACAACTGAGGCCGGAATCGGCACCAGGTTTGAGGAGATACGCACTACGTCAGCTGCATCAACCTCATCGCTCGGCTCTTTCGTGGAGCCCGGCGTCTTTGTGGTGGCGGGCGAGGACTTCTGGCCTGTGGGCTCGGCAATGGGAGTAGGACGGGCTTTCCCTTTTGCTTTGGGATCCTTAAGCCGTCCCGACTGGGCATACACCGGGGCAGGTAAAACTAACGGGCATGTAAAAGTAAATAGAACGAAGACGATCCAGTATGAAGACCAACACCGACGCGGATGAGTCGGATTCACTGCGCCGTCTGCAACGCCGGTAACTGATTTTCTATGCCTTGAAGCCAATCGTTCCACTCTTTCAGGGCGAGTTCCACTTGAAATCGATGGCGGTCACGTTTTCTACGAAATCGGCGCCGATCTTGTTCATCGAGCGGCTCGAGAAGCGCGAAAGTGATATTTACTGGTTGGAAGTTCTTCGTCGCCGTGCCTGCCACATATCGAGCCAGCGCTCCCGTAGCACTTTTCAGCGGCGCTTCAAGCAACTCCCGTCCGATTGCCAGCCGTGCGGCGTTCACACCTGCCAGCCAGCCCATCGCGACTGACTCTACGTAGCCTTCCACTCCTGTTATCTGCCCGGCGAAAAAAATATTAAGCCGGTTTCGCATCTGCATCGTCGGCTGAAGCACGCGGGGCGAGCAGATGTAAGTATTGCGATGGATTTGGCCAAACTGCAAGAACTCGGCACTCTCCATTCCCGGTATGAGTCGCAAGACTCGCGCCTGTTCGCCATAGCGTAGATGATTCTGAAAGCCGACCAGGCTGTATGCGTCGGCCATCAAATTTTCCTGCCGCAACTGAACCGCGGCATAAGGCTCGCGCCCGGTCCGCGGATCTACGAGCCCAACCGGCTTCATCGGCCCGTAACGCAGCGTGTCAACGCCCCGTCGCGCCAGCTCCTCAATAGGCAAACACGATTCAAACCAACGGGTTTCTTCAAAGCGCTGCAAGGGCACGCTCTTCGCTTCTAATAAGGCCTTGTAAAAGCCCGAGTATTGCTCCTCATCGAAGGGGCAGTTCAGGTAATCATCGCCACCTTTGCCATAGCGAGCAGCGGGAAAAGCAATCGATCGGTCGACTGAATCGGCGGAGATGATAGGTGCGATTGCGTCGTAAAAATAGAGTTGATCGCTGCCTGTGAGCTTCATGATCTCAGCAGTCAACGCTTCAGACGAGAGGGGTCCAGTTGCAATAACTACGATTGTGTTTTCAGGAATCGTCGTGACTTCCTCGCGCACCAATTCGATGTTCGGTTCGGCCTCAATCCTTTCTGTGATGAACTCGGCAAACAACTGCCGGTCAACGGCTAGAGCGGCTCCTGCGGGAACACGAGTAGCAGCTGCCGCCTCCATGACCAGAGAACCGGCGCGTCGCAGCTCTTCCTTAAGCAAGTAAGGCGCGGTGCCTGGCTCGTCAGACTTCAGGGAGTTCGAGCAAACAATCTCGGCCAGCTTCCCGGTACGATGCGCAGGGGTTTGTTTGACGGGCCTCATCTCGTAAAGGCGTACAGGCGCCCCAGCACGTGCTGCCTGCCAGGCTGCTTCCACTCCCGCGAAGCCACCACCGATGACTACTACATCTTTCACAGAAAATCCTTAAGTCTCAAACGACAGATCATTCCAGAGGAACCATCAAGGTTTCCAGCGGAACGGCTAAGGCTTCTTATCCGTCTCCACAGCTTTCGGGGCGTCGAGTTTGTAATCGCCGACATCCCCTTTGAAATGTTTGTAGTCGCTCCACTCGATGATCTTGTTCATGTCCCCACCGCCGAAAAACAGGATTTTCGTCGAGAGGTTGACCTGCGCCAAACGCGGCAACCAGACGCCTTCAGCCATGCGAGTCTGTTCAATTGCAAAGCTCGCGCCGGGACGAAGCGAAAATAGACCACCGGCGACGTTGAAGTTTTCGGCGAGCCGCGCCTCGAGTCGCATAATCTGCTTGTCGTGTGGATCGATCCAGACCACGCCCACCACTTTTGAGATCAAACTCTCCTCGCGGTTACTGGGTTTGAAACCAGGCCGGGCCCGAAAATCAAAAACCACAGCATCGCGATCGCGAAAGCGTTCCCGGCGGGAAGAAACAAACTCACAGATTCTCAAGAACTGGGAAAGGTCCGGGTCTTCATCCTGGGTTTTCCCTTCGGCCTCATACTTACGCCTTTGTTCTTCCCGGCGACGCTCTACTTTCTGTTCCTTCTGGTCGCGATCGCGTTCCGCTTTTAGGAACTCTTCTTCAACCCGCTTTGTTTCCTTCGCCGCGCGTTCAGGTGACAACGGCACTCCATTCTCGCTGATCAGCTTCTTAATCGGTTCGCTGTTGGGAATGGGAAAGATCTCAAAGACCTTTACTTTTTCTTTTTTTATTTCTCCCTTGCCGGTGATTTCTTGATCCGTCTCCTTTTGCACAAACGCGTATTCGCTGACTCGTCTCTCCACCTCATCCTGATTGCTTCCCACTTCGCGCAGCAATGTCCTGATATCCAGTGTTTGATCGGCGCCGGGTGGATCAAATGTCGAATCCACAATCCCTGTGTTGTAGCTGGCTCGCTGAAGCAGGAATGCCAACTCACCCGAAGGCCCGGTGCTAAGACTGACGCGATGAGGTTCGAGCACTCCTTCCGAGGTTCCCTGTGGGCGGTATTCCTTCAACCGAGTGGTGGTCTTGCGTTCGTTGTCTTCGATCTTCAGCAGTAATTTGCTGCTCACGCTAAACCAGTAGCGCAGACGCGCGCCGTTGCGCATAGAAAACTCGACGATGTATGCCGGCTCAGAAGCGAGATCGCCTACAGAAATCGGCCGGGCAAGCACATTAAGCTTTTTGAGTTCGACGAGATGGCTTGCGTCCAGGAGTGCCTGTAGTTTTGCGGTCGTACCTTCTGCTCCCGTAAGCGTACGAAGTTGGCCATCGAGACCATGGACCCAGGCTGATCTCATGCTGGCCGCCGAGATGATCTGCCCGTTGCCGAAAGTCATTTCAGACCGCAGCGACCCGGGCGATTTTATCTGGGTCCTCGCTGTACCCATGGGCTGGTCGTTGAGCTGAATCGTCCACTCGTAGGTTGCGTCACGAATCAATGCCAGGCGCTTTTTTCCCCCAACGGCCTTCAGGTAGTCGTCTACGATTTTTTGAGCGGAGGGTAGTTTTTGAGGGCGGGCGGTCTTCTGTTGGGCGACAAGATGCTGGAAGCCGCCGGCAAATAGAATTAGCAACAGAGCAACGCCGAATCCGATTAACAGATAACTTGCAGGCTCTTCAGTCTCCGGGAGCTTACGCCTGCGCGTTATCTGCAAACGAGTGAAACTGCGTGCACTCACTTCTTTCCGGCTTTCTTTCCAATGTTTGTTGATGCGGCCTTCGTTGCTCGCTTGGTCGAAGGAGTCTTGTGAGAACTCCCAGCCTTGGCGGCTTCTTTCTTGCGTCTCTTTTCAACCTTCTTATGCGCAGCCGCCATTATCTGCTTCACGCGCTCGGCTCGTGTCGGCCGTCTTGTTCCAGTGCCCGACTCGTCCGGATGCTGTTCCAGCTGTTCCGTCATCTGGCCCTGGTTCTTTTGATATTCAAACTCGTTCACGTGACTATCGCCAATCTTGAACACTTCAAGATTCCGCATCTGACCTTTTGCCATACTTGACCTCCTCACCTTGCTCGATTTGGCTGCTTGACACTCCAAACTGCGCGTTCGTATAGTGCAATTCTCCGAAAGCGCGCTTGCGTTTACTTGAAAAGCCGGCTTAGCTCAGTTGGTAGAGCGTCTGATTCGTAATTAGAAGGTCGCCGGTTCAACTCCGGCAGCCGGCTCCACTTTCCTTTGAGATCTCAGATTTCAGATCTGAGATCTCAGACTTCCGCACAGTATAGGTATGAAAACAGGTAAGGGCAAAGTTGTCGCTGCAGCACAACAATAGGCCCGAGCTATGTTAACTTTCGACTTTGATGGTCATCACGCAAAAACAGCTCGACCAATACCACCACGATGGCTTTCTGGTTTTGCGAGACTTCGTCGACGAAACAGCTTGTGATCGCCTGCGAACCCAAGCCGAGCAGTTGGTTCGTGAATTTGATCCTCCGCGTGACATTTCGATCTTCTCGACCCACAAACAAAGCCGGCTGAGCGACGAGTACTTCCTCGAATCCGGCGGCAAGATCCATTTCTTTTTCGAGGAACACGCCTTCCTTCCCGACGGCACGCTGAAACAAAGCAAAGAGCGGTCTATTAACAAGATCGGCCACGCGCTTCATGATCTGGATCCGGTGTTCGACCAGTTTTCGCGCACCGCGGAAATTGAGCAGTTGACTGCTGGTCTGGGTATCGAAGCACCTCTGCTGTTGCAGTCGATGTATATCTTCAAGCAACCAAACATCGGCGGCGAAGTAACCTGCCATCAGGACAGCACCTTTCTTTACACCGACCCAGCACGCATCGCGGGCCTCTGGTTTGCTTTGGAAGACGCGACGGTGGAAAACGGTTGTCTTTGGGCAATTCCTGGTGGCCACCAGATGGGATTGAAATCTCGCTGGGTGCGGTCTGCGGAGGATGGTATGAGCTTCGAGATCTACGATCCAACCCCCTGGCCGGAAGACGACCTCGTCCCGCTTGAAGTGCCAAAAGGCACTCTGATCGTCTTGGACGGCCTGCTGCCACACAAGAGTCTTGCTAATAGGTCCCCAAAGTCTCGCCACGCGTTTACATTACACGTCATCAGCGCCAACAGCCGCTATGCGCAGGATAATTGGCTCCAACGTAGTCCCGAGCTGCCATTGCGCGGATTCTACAAATGGAGCCCTGCGGGCAGGTAGAAAGCACGGTTCATCGGTCGATGGCAACTAGAAAGAGCACACCGAAAAAGCAGAAGACAATCTGCGAGCGAGCTCGTAAGGTTGCCATGCCAAGGACCATAAAACCCATGTTGGCAACACTGGTTGACGAACCGTTTTCTGACCCGGATTGGTTGTTTGAAACCAAGTGGGATGGGGTCAGAGCAATCTGTTTCATTGATCGGAAGCACCGGGCGCGATTCGTATCCAGGAATCAGATCGAGATGACGGCACAATATCCTGAACTGGCAAACATCCCGGCAAGCGTTGACGCTTCAGAGGCGATTCTTGACGGTGAGATTGTCGCCCTGGACGAGCATGGCGTGTCGAGGTTTCAGTTACTGCAGCCGCGGCTCGGAAGAAAAAATGAGGGTGAGATCCGGCAACTGGCGTCAAGGACTCGCCTCGCTTACTACGTCTTCGATCTTGTCTACCTCGATGGGTTTGATCTGACCGCCTGCAAGTTAATCGATCGAAAAGCCGTGCTGGAAAAGATTCTGAAGCCGTCAAAGAATGTTCGATACTCCGACCACATCATCGGCGAAGGCGAAAAGCTGTTTGCGGAGGTGGCGAAGGTTCCGCTGGAAGGAATCATCGCCAAACGCCTGCAAAGTCCATACGTACAACGGCGCAGCACAGATTGGCTCAAGATAAAGACCGTCCAACAGACGGAAGTCGTTATTGGCGGTTACACACAACCGCGAAATTCGCGCGCGTATTTTGGCGCACTCGTCGTTGGTCTTTACAAGGACGGAAAGCTCCATTATGTCGCGCATACGGGTGGCGGGTTTAATCAGAAGACTCTCGAGCAAGTCTACAAGCTTATGCAGCCTTTGAAGACCAAAGAGTGCCCTTTTGTGGAGCAGCCGAAAACGAATGAGCCCGTTCAGTGGGTGAAGCCAAAGCTCGTTGCTCAGGTTAAGTTTTCCGAGTGGACTGCAGACGGGCGCATGCGGCATCCGGTTTTTCTAGGCCTGCGCGAGGACAAGAAGCCTGAGCAGGTCACATTTGAGGTTAAGCGCGACACAGACCAGGTTTTGGCGAAGCCAAAGCGCAGCGCCAAACGATAGACTGAGAGCTCATCACCCGAAATGTAATGAGAGGTGCAAGGCATTAAGAACGATCCACTCCCAGTGGAAGCACTCACAGAACAATTTGCGGTAGCCAATGGATCCCAGACTCAACGCCAATGGAAGCACTCACAGTACCATTTGCGGTAGCCAATGGATCCCAGACTCAACGTAAAGGACAAGCGGCAGAATCGTTAAGCCAAGTTGAATGCTAGGATCCATTGGCTACCGCAAATGGTTCTGTGAATACTTTCGTTCACGTTGAGCTTAGGCTCAATAGCTCCGCGCAAGTTCACTTCTATCAGTGGTTTAGCTGGTGGGGCGTAACAGGCCGCGGAAAATTCCCTGCACCGCAACTTGCTTGGCGGGGACAGTCAGCGGTTTTAGCTGAGAGTTTGCCGGGTGGAGCTCAACGTTGGAGCCGCGGCGGTAAAGACGCTTGAGTGTCGCCTGATTATCCTCGACAAGTAAGGCAACTACAATCTCACCATCGCGCGCGTCGGTCCGGTTTTCAATCAAGGCAATATCGCCGTCGCAAATATGCTCATCGATCATCGAGTCGCCTTTCACACGCAACGCGTAGACCCGCTCGGGCCGAACGCGCCCGAGCAAGAAACGCGGTACGGGAATAGTCTCTTCGTACTCGACTACTTCCAGGGGTGCACCCGCCGCAATTCTGCCAAGTAGCTTGACTTCACAGAGTGCGTCGCTGTCATCAACTTTGACCGTCAGCGCGAAGGCGCCGTCTTCGTTCTTACGCGTGAGCAGACCCCGCTTCTCGAGTGCGGCAACGTGTTTTGCAATTGTGGCTCTGGATTTTACTCCGAAGTGTCTGGCTATCTGCGCATACGACGGTTCGTGACCATGTCGCTCGAGGAAGCGAGTAAGATAATCGAGAATCTCTTTTTGTCGCTGAGTACGTGGGAGCATAAGTTTCAGCAAATTCCCGATGGCGTAAACCCGCTTGATAGAGAACAACCCTTGCTAAGGGTAACGACGCATTCTAGGGCGCGCAAACAAAAGCGTCAAGCCTTTGTTGCGCGCCTGCGAATACAAATAGGTTGCAGTTCGTTAGCGAATAGAGTAACGGGCAAGAGTGCGAGGAAAAATGCGAACACTGGCAGGCATGCTGGCCAGCGGAATTGGCTTTCCAGTGAGCACCTCACGTGCTTTAACGCCATAGACCGCCTCATTGAGATCATTGTCCGGACTGATTACCGCGCCTTTGAGCGCGGCGCCAATGAATGCGCCCTTGCTGCGTGAGTAAGAGAGGATACCTGCGTCCAACGTCGGATTCGTGGAAGCAGCAGCTTCGCGACCAACCGGCCCGGCAGCGATACTTACTTCCCCGCCCATCTCAAACTTATCTTCCAGCAAACCGTTGACGCCTTCTTCGTTCATAATCAGCAAAACGTAGTCAGTCTTCTGCGCTCCGATCTGCGCCCCAAAGCTGCCGCCGCTAAGATTAAAAAACGCCGGGGCAGTCCAGCCGCCTTTTACGCGTCTACTGATCACACCCTGACCGCCGCGGCCACCAAAAATGAATGCAGCCTTGATCACGCCCGGAAAAACAGCGATTGCCTCAGCCTTGTCCAGCAATTCCTTCGGAATCGCTTTGTCCCGCACGTTCATGATTTCGGTAAACGTTTTGGCTGCTTCACTTGAATGCCGTGCCGCATCGTTCATTCTTTTGTTCGTTTTCTGCGCCTGCGCCTGGGTCGCGGACATCGCCAGCGCCAGGGCCATGACGCCCGCACAGCACAACGTTTCTCTAAAAGAAAACCTCATTAATAACCTCCCTAAGCACTTCCCCAAATTTTTTAGACGAACGAGTAGCAAACCTGCATATCAAATCACAGGCAACCACGCGTTCGTGTGTTTAGCCTGATAGTACACGGACAGGCGCGAATGCGGTAGCAGAGTTGCGTCCTGGTTGAGGGTCGGAACAGAAAAAGCAGAAATATTGAGAAGCGGTCGGGGCTTTTTTTGTTGTCTTGGGTCTTGGGCGTTGAGTGTATCGCCTGTTTTGTACCATGTTCTGGTGAACTAAGCTAAAGGGAACAAAGAACAAAGCTAAAAAGCCAAAGGTGGTGACTAATTTGAGATCTGGCGTGACTAAAAACAAGATCCACGAAACCACACTAACAAACACGAAAAATCCTGTTGGTGATATTTCGTGTTATTTCGTGGATCGTTTTCACTTCCTGCTCTACCTTACAGATCTGGAAGATAAAGAAAATCAAAATTGGGACACTACCAACCAAAGCATTGCGAACGACTCAGTTACGGGCCTGACGAGACGTATTCAAGCAGGTAACGGCGCAACTTTTCGCGGTTCATTTTACGGTATTCCCCATAGTCTCTAGCGATTCCCTGGTTGGCACGAGCGAACAGCACAAAGGCTTCGACTAAACCCTCGTCGTGAAGTTTGACCAAACGTTCGATCATCGGGTCGATCTGCTTGATCTTGCCTTCTTTCATTTGTTGCTTCACCACTGTTGCCACACTGCTAAGCGCCTCCGCCTCTTCACGTAGGCTGTGACGGTAGGCTTTCTCGCTCGGAAACTCCCTGGCGAATTTGTTCATAGCCCAGGCGGCTCGCGTGATACCGTAGAGCATCCAGGCAGAGGAACCGTCACCCTTATCTTCGAGAGACTTGGGATCTATCGTGATGGACATCCTATTGTCTTTGAGCGGTGAGACGTTGGCCGGCGGTTCGATGCGGGGGTGACCAAGCTTTATGCGGTAACGCTCCGACCATTGAATGAGGCCAACCCAGGCACGCCGGTTGTAAGGTTCTGCCACTATAGCCTCTGCGAACTTTTGGCGAGACTCCTCCCTCTTGTTCTGGCCCATCATCAGAGCGTCACCCCAATAACGGTGGGCCGTTTCGCGGTCGGGGTTGATCTGGACAGCCTTGGCGAACCACTCCCCTGCCTTGTTCATCAGATCGTATTTCTCACTCCCGTCAGGCGCGAGGTGCCCTTTCTTGAAGTACATGTCGCCCGCGAATAGCGCAGCTTCGTAGAGTTTCGGATCAAGTTTGAGGGCACGCTCATAAGACGCAAGCGCTTGGTCGAGTTCGCCTCGTACAAACGCCTCCTCACCTTCGCGAATGGCTTTCTCGGCTTCACGGATGTTTGAAAGGGGAATCTCAGTCGGGTCAGGTGACGCAAGCGCGTCAAGTGTGCCCCTCGTCAGGTTACTGTCGTCGCCCAGATCCCTCGACTTGATCAGAATCTGGCGCGCTCGTTCGTAACCCGCCTTGCGCTTCACCGGGTCTTTTATTGCAGTGGCGCTGGCATAGAGGGCAAAGCCAAGGCGAGAAAGGATGCCAATGTCCGTGGGATTGGCGGCGGCAAGCTTTTCGAGCAGAGGCAGTGCCTCCGTGTAGTTACTTGATTCGTATAGTTTCAGCGCTCGCGCACGCTGCGGGTCATCGGCCGGCTGCTGGCCCACGGCGGCCACACAGCTCTCATGAGCGAAAACCACCATGAGGAGTAAGCAGGCCGCAAACCTCGGGAGGCTATTCAAGACAAGTGTCTTTGTGGGCATGAGTCCTGTTCCGAGAGTGCTAGCTATGAGTTTCGTCTGAATAGTACATGCACTCGCCCAATAACGGTAGGTTAAGCGGGTGACGTCCCGCTTGTTACGACTAGTATGTAATGCTGTAACTCATGCCTGGATCGCGTCCTTTCACCATGATTAATGAAAGCGCGTGACGATTGTGGGAGAAGATTAGGAGTGGGTGCACGTTAACGCCGTTGTAGGTGACCAAGAGAGAGAAGTTCTTATTAAGGAAAACACTCAAGCCTCCGATCGGGCGTCCCCGATGATCGAAGGTGCCAAACGAAGCTCCTACATAAGGCGCGATTGGGAGGCCGGTTTCGCGATGCAGGTTTTTACTTAGAGTTGCGTAGAAAGACTGGCCCGACGGTGTGCCAATGCGATCGGTGCTAGTGCCCAACATTAGTGCTGGCCTTCGCTCGGTCTCGGTGAGTATCAGGAGATTTGCGAGCGGCGCAAATTCACCCGCGCGTGGATTGTATTCAATCCCAAGCTGGAGTCGCGGATGAAATCTGTAAGTGAGCGTCGTGCGCACAGCCGCGCGCGGAATCTGTTTGGTCAATAGACGAATGCCTAGCGTCCATCTGTGGTTACTCTCAATCCCTGCCCCGCTCACGGCGCGGCCCTCGCCAGGTCAAAGCGGTCAGCTAGGAACCAACGAGGCTTCAACTTGCGGATGTGTCACGGATGCTACTTCACGCTTGATTGCTGTGAAATCTGAGGATAGTAGCTTATCGAGCTGTTTCTTGAGCTCAGCTTGGGTGATGACGGTTGGTTTGAGCGAAAGGATTTTTCCTTCGCGACCGATGACTGCGGTTCCAGGAAGCCCCGGTCCCAACCCAAAGCGCTTCATGTCTGCGGTCGTTGCGCCAAGCCAGACAGGAAAATTAACCCGGGCTTCTTTAATGAACTGCAGCACTTTCGGTCTGTCGGAAATCGTGTCGGCTGAGGCGCCAACCACCTGCACTCCCAGCGCGGCGTATTCGTTTTGGATCGCGGCAAGATCCGGCATTTCCTTGCGGCAAGGAATGCACCACGTTGCCCAAAAATTCAAAACCACGATCTTGCCGCGATAAGCGCTCAGTTTCTGTTCTACTCCGAACAGATCCTTCAAACTGAGCTCTACCTCGGATCCGATCGCCTCATTTGCCTGGGCGTTGTTATTAACAACGGGAAGGACTCTTAATTCGTCTACAGCGACGTACTGTCGGTCCTTCTTGACGTGCAATCGTCCCGAGACCTGCACCCACTGGCCGATATACTGCAACCACTCATCGCTGTTTTTCTTGAATTGGCCCGGTTCTATTAAGTAGAGCTTGAAGTCATCTCCCTCTTTTACGGCCACCGCGGGCGGAACACCCTTTACTGCGCAGTCCTGAGCGCACTGAATGTCGGCCGCGGTGCCGAAGACGGTCGTCTTTCGATCAGCCTCAAACCAGCATTCCGAACAGACGAACTGGCCTTCAAGGGTGACGAGCGCGGTCTGCGCGACTTGACCTCTTACCGGGATAAAAAGAAGCAGCAACACGACGCACAGGAAAGTGACCTTGTCCCACGCGGATCTTGCCCGTGCTTCACGGGCGAGACGCCCTTGCCAGTGTTCCAAACGGGACCCGCACCTGAATCGCGGCTTGTTTCCGGTCATCCTCGGTTTCTCGCTTTGATCTCGAAAGTCAGACTTGCCCACTTCGACTCGTAGTTCAGACCCGGTTCTGAGAGCGGCGTCATGTGAATGAACTTTATGTACCACTTGCCCGCTCCCCCCAACCTAAAACGCGCCAGTCCGTCCGAGTCTGTGCGCGATTCCAGCGTATGGACTCGGCCATCCTTCGATTCCCAACCTGCCATTACAAACTGGTTCGGCAGCGGTTGGCCCTCCAGCGTGCAGAGCACCGTCATTGTTTGCCCAACTCTCAAAGCATAGGGATTCTGTTGAGGAATGATCTCCACCGGATAGTTGAGTTGCCGCCTGTAGTCGGCCGAGAGCTTGTTTCCAACCTGAAAGACAGCTCGCACGTGCTTGGAATACCGTTCACGCACGTCTTTATTCAATTCGCCTTTCTTCTTTCGTTCAGCAAGCACGTCGGGAATACCATCGTGATGCAGATAATCGTTGAAGTCGGCGGCCTTTAGATCTATCTCCCTGGGCTTGGTCGAGACTCCGACAAGGTAAGTGCCTGGTCCGCCAGTCTGAATCTCCATTACTGTCAACTTGCCCTCGTCGCGCCATGCAACAGATTCGCCGATTGGCCCACTAAGCTCCGGGGCCAGCAATGTAACGTCTCGAAAGCGGTCGCGCGAGACTATGCCGTCGCTCATTCGGAACGTACCATTCAACAAGCGCACGCTGGCCTTTGAGTGCGGCTGTAGAAAGTAAGAATCAAGCTTCAGAAATAGATCGTGGGCACTCGCAGTGAGGGCGACGCACACGGCCAGGAGCGCGGAGATAGTCAGTCTTCGTAGCATGCTTCGCGGTCTCTCGAGGTTCATTGGTCCTATTGACCGGCGGAATACCTGGCTCTCAGTAACAGCAGAGTCCCGGCGATGAGTGCAAGTAAGACCAGAATGATCGCGAATGATTTGTTCTTCACGAATCGGTCCTTTCGTTTAGGCTAAATTACAATTTTGCGTTTCTAAGCCGCAAAGCATTTCCGATCACCGATACCGAGCTAAAACTCATCGCCGCGGCTGCGATCATCGGACTCAATAAGATACCAAAGAACGGGTAAAGCGCCCCTGCAGCGATGGGCACGCCAAGCGCATTGTAAACAAATGCGAAGAAAAGGTTCTGCTTGATGTTGCTCATCGTGGCGCGGCTCAAGCGGATAGCGCGCACAATGCCGCGCAGGTCTCCCTTAACGAGGGTGATGTCTGCGCTTTCCATTGCGACGTCGGTTCCAGTACCCATGGCTACACCAACGTCCGCCTGGGCAAGTGCCGGTGCGTCGTTTATGCCGTCGCCGGCCATGGCAACCTTATGGCCTTCTCGCTGATAGCGCTTGACGACTGCCGCCTTCTCCTGTGGCAACACTTCGGCGACCACTTCGTCAATGCCAAGTTTGCTGGCAATAACGCCGGCGGTGGTCCGGTTATCGCCGGTAAGCATAACTATGCGGATGCCTTGGTCTTGAAGTTGTTTGACAGCTTCAGGCGTGGTTTGCTTGATAGGATCAGCAACGCCAAGTAAGCCCGCGACCTTGTGATCGACAGCGACGAACATCACCGTCTGGCCGTCAGCGTGCAACTCCTCTGCTTTGGCGTCGAGTTCATCAGCGTCAACCCCTAAATCATCCAGCAGACTACGATTGCCTAAACTAACCTCATGGCCATCAACTCGCCCAACCACTCCCTTGCCCGTGATCGCTTCGAAAGTCTCAGCCTTAGCTGGCTGGATACCTCGTTCCAGCGCGCCGGCGACAATCGCGGCCGCCAACGGGTGCTCACTTCCTCGCTCCAGACCAGCGGCGAGCCGGAGCAACTCTCGTTCGTCGTATCCGGCTGCTGTGGTAACGCTGACCATCTTCGGTTTGCCTTCGGTCAGCGTGCCGGTCTTGTCCAGAACGAGCGTGTCTACTGCGCGCAAAACTTCGATCGCTTCGGCATTCTTGAACAGGATGCCTAACTGAGCGCCTTTGCCAGTGGCCACCATAATCGACATGGGAGTGGCGAGCCCCAGCGCACACGGACAAGCTATGATCAAAACCGCCACAGCATTTATCAAACCATAGGCCATGCGTGGCTCAGGCCCGAAGAGACTCCACACGAAGAACGTTGTAATCGCGATCAGGATTACGGCGGGTACAAAATATGCCGCGACGAGATCAGCAAGCTTTTGAATCGGCGCGCGACTCCGCTGGGCTTCGGCAACCATCTGCACGATCTGAGAAAGCAACATCTCTGCGCCAACTCGTTCGGCTTTCACGATAATTGTGCCTGCGCCATTGACCGTTGCTCCAATCACGGGGTCGCCTGCCCGTTTCTGAACTGGAATCGCTTCTCCCGTGACCATTGACTCGTCGACGGCGCTCGTACCCTCGACCACGATCCCGTCCACAGGAATTTTCTCACCCGACCGCACTCGAAGCAGGTCGCCCGGTTGTACCTGATCCAGCGGCACATCTTGCTCATGCCCTTCCGGATCAACACGCCGCGCGGTCTTCGGGGCGAAACCAAGTAGCGTCTTTATTGCCGCGCTGGTGCGGCTCCGGGCTTTTAGCTCCAGCACCTGACCCAGCAGCACCAGCGTTGTTATGACCGCGGCGGCCTCGAAGTAAACAGGAACGCTGCCGCCATGCTCGCGAAATGAGTGCGGGAATATCCACGGGAAGAGTGTGGCGACGACACTGTAAGAATATGCAACGGCCACCCCCAGCCCAATCAGCGTAAACATGTTCAGACTGCGGTTGATGACTGACTGCCAAGCACGTACGAAGAACGGCCAGCCTCCCCAAAGCACTACTGGCGTTGCCAGTGCGAGCTGGAACCAACTCCAGAACTGCATCCCCGCAAGTCGGCTCAATGGGTCGGAGGGAATCAAGTCGCTCATTCCAATTGCAAGCACTGGAACCGTGAGCACCACACTGACCCAAAGCCGCCGGGTCATGTCAACCAGCTCGACGTTCTCCTCTGTAAGGGAAACCATCCGAGGCTCCAACGCCATTCCGCAAATCGGACAGGAACCAGGTTTGTCCCGAACAATCTGCGGATGCATCGGACAGGTGTAGGTAACGGTTTGCTGCGCGGGAGTCTTCGAGGACTGGACTCCGGTAGGCTCTTCGCTGGTCGATTCCGCAAGTGGATTTGTGAAGCGATCCGGATCTTCGCGGAATTTCTGCAGACAACGAGTGCTGCAAAAGTAGTACGTTTTTTCCTTGTGCTCAAAAGACCCGGCCGCCATAGCGGGTTCGACCGTCATACCGCAAACCGGGTCGACGAGCGTTAAGTTCGTTCCCGCAGCTCCGGATCTTGTCTCAAGCGAAGCATTCATCTTTTGAAGTTCTGAAGTTATACCCCTTCAGTGCGTCATCACAGTCCCGTGACTCATCATGCTCATCTTGCCCGGACGAAAGCGAAGGAAGAAGCGGTACGACGCTGGGTTATTGCCATAAATCGCGTCTAGTAGTGCCGGCTTGGAATATAGAGTTACGTCGCCTCCAACAGCCATCGACAGTTTCTCTGTGGTCCAGAGGTCGCGCGCGCCACCGAAAGTATATGCGCCGATGCGGAACGAAGGATGGTGCTCAGTGATACCCAGCAGCTGCCGATCCGCGGCGCGCAGGAGCTGATTCTTATCTGCTAATTCCAGTCGTGTGTACAGGTAATTCTTCTCGTGGAAGTTGACCGTCGATTCTGCCACATACCCATTGAGATTGAATAACTCGGCGCTATGACTCTCATGGTTGCGCCCCCAGATGAGGCTTGTCGCCCAGTTTCCACGATTGAACGGCCGGTTGTAGCTGAGTGATGCCGTTGTGCGTCTTACGTCGCCGGGCTCCAGAGCTTCGGGATTCCTTAGAAAGCCGTGGCTAAACTGCATCGACCAATTTTCGCTGGGCGCGAACGACAATCTTGCCGACCGCGAGGTCCAGGGATTTGCTTCGAAGTTGTAGCGATTCTCGCCGGGCTCCCGCCCGTTGAATACCGAGCCCTCGAGCTTGAACCAGCGATAAGTGAAACCGCTCGTGAAAACCCCAAAACTGATGTGCGAAGAATCCTGTAAGTGGTGCGACCGCGGCGCCGACGGATTTTCAGACGCGGAAGCGCGATGCATGAAAGCAGTTGGGCCAAGAGCAGGCTCGCCAGGATAGCCGAAGTAAGTGAACCACGTTCCTCGATCTCCAAGCGGCATCGTGTACGAGGCCGAAAGCTCCATGAAAAGATCGTGCGGATGCTGACGGTCGATGATCGGCTGGCCCTTGTAGGTTTCTCCAGTTTGGAAAAGCAGCGGGGAACCCCCGGGCGGAAAAGTAAACGGCTCGAGGCTGAACATGCCGCGCAGCTCCAGCGTGCCATTTCCTACACGGCGCAACGCCATGGGCATGAACCAGTTTTGCGATTCGAGTTTTGTAACTCCTCGCGGGCCACCTTGGGAATTCAGACCGAGCACAACATTGTAATGAAACATCAGCAACCAATCACCCGATGTTTTGTGCAACATGTTCAGTTGCGTTGAAGCCGGTTGCCATGAAGTTCCCGATCCCATCTTGCCCATTGGAATCACGTTCACTGAACTCGTCCCGACTCGAATAGCCATTTGATCGCCCGACATCACCATGAGCGAATCGGTGTTCATGGCGTGTCCTTCCGCCGTGTGCGTCCCCTTCATCGACTCTGCTGGCTTTGCCTCATCGGTTTTCGTATGACCCATCGAATCATGCGTCTGCTTTGCAGGATCGGGCGAAGGATGTGACGTTGGCGCGTGCATGTCCATCTGCTGCGGAGAAGGTGAAGCTGTCGCCCCGGGCGCGTGCATATCGTGTTGCGCTGGAGATACCGGCTGGCTTGAAGGCGAACTAGCCGGCACTGGCATTCCAGGCATGTGCGTTGTATGGGACGAAGGCGTTGATGCTGGAGACGCCGCCGGTGACGGCATTACCATCTCAGGCGTGTGTCCGCTGTGGCCCGGCACGGCCGGAATACTCGTCGGCTTGTTAGACTTCGCCCTGACTATGCTAGGCCGCCGCTTTGCCTTACGCGATGTCTTTCGCTTCGGCGTACGTCTCGGCCTAGGTTTTGGCTTGCTCATCCCGGGCATCTTGTGGCCCTCGTGTTGTGAAAACACCGTTTGATCTGTCGAAAATGAAAGAACTAGCGGAGTGATCAAAAGCAGGTGTCTGAGGTGCCGAAATAACTTTCGCATGACTGCTCTCCCTGATTGTTTGTGGCGCAGGCATTCGCGCCAAAAAACTAACGCAAACGCCTGCGCCTCTTACCCCCTAGTTACTCTTCTGCTTATTATCAACATTCATGTCGCACGAGTCGGCGCCGCAGCAACAGCAGCCGTCCTTGGCTGAGTGGGCTTTCGAGTGATTCTTGGCGTGGTCCTTCATTGAACACGAATCACCCTTGCAACAACACGAGTCCATCGCACAACAGGATTCAGCAGTTTTCCCTTGATCGGTTTGCTTTGTATCTTGAGCAATGCCGACCGTTGAAATAGCGGCAGCTAGCCCTAGCGCGAGGCCCAGGGCAAATCCTCTAAGGTTTTTCATTCTGTTCTCCTATCTAAAGATTAAATTCTCTTGTATCAGCGGTCACACTGATACCCCGCTCTGAACGACAGGACTGGTGGGCAGATCTCTAGATTAGGAAGACACAACAGCGGAGGTAGGTGTGTCCACGATTGGGCAGTCTGACTGGTGGAGAAAGCGCAGCTTTTTGATCCAGCAAACTTTCCGCGGGCAGAGTTGAATGTGTTAGCGCCGGAAAAGCACTTAGATCGGCACCCTGGGCCTTCGTAACGACCGCCGCTCTGCTCAGCGCAAGCGGGCAGCCGTTCATCAAGCCAGACGGAAAGCTGTTCGTGGTGACAGGGGTCGTTGCACTGCTATCTGTTTCCGATCTGGTCGCTGCCTTATTGCTGCTTTTTTTGCAACAGTTGTGAGACTGGCCAGATGCGCAAGCGTGTCCGGAAGCAACTATCGTGGGCGTGTGCGCTAAGTGTTGGGTTGCACTCACACTGGAGTCAGTCGCGGCCGCCACAACCATACCTTCACAACCCATAAGGCAACCAGCACCTGCAACCCAAAGGCTTAGGATAGGCGGCAACACAAACCTAACAATTTTGGAGGAGCACAGGCGCCACATGTTGGAGGTAGTCTAACCTCGCTTGCCCGCAACTGTCGAGTTTAGGATCTGGCTACTCAGGAATGTTATGTTTTTGTGACGGTTCTGGATCAATGCCCATCGGATACTGGTTTCGGCGGAAATGTCCTCGTAGACTGACTTCAGCCAGACAAGTCTTTTGCGAAGAAGAGAGGTTGTTTAAGAGATTGATATGGAAATTGATAAGAGCAAAATTCAAACGCAGGATGATATGGATGAGCCCGCTCTGATGGATCAGGTTGAAGGTCGAGTGGAAGCTGAAATGAAGGTTATTGAAGGCAAGGCGAAGGAGCAAGTTGCGCACGGACTGCAAGACAAGAAGTTAGAGCGGGAGGCTAAACAGCTTAAGAAAGAAGGAGAACGTGATTTGGAAGCAGCTAGCAAGGCGGAGAACGAGAAACAAAACTCCTGAGTGGGATCCTAATACTAACTCTTTAGTGCTTCTTCAATGGCTTGCCTCAGCTGCACGGGTGTCGCAGTTCCATTGAACCCGACGAACCGTTTTAAGACTCGGCCGTCACGCCCGATTACAAAGCTCTGAGGAATTGCGTCGCGACCCTGCATCAGGGTGATGGCGATCTCGGGAGTGGCCCAACCCACGCGGTAGTCCATATTAAACTCCTGCACAAATCGTCTCACGCCGGCTGCCGAGGCCTCCGGGTTTTCGGTTGACAGACCTATTACCTCCAAGCCTTTGGAGCGGTATTCCTTGTCAAACTTCACGAGTTCTGGAATTTCCAGCCGGCACGGCCCGCACCAGGTAGCCCAGAGATTTACAATCAAGACCTTCCCCGAGTAGTCGGACAGTCTTATGGGAGCACCACTTACCGCCTTCAACTCGGCGTCACGTACGGCTGGAGGTAACGTTGTGATTGCGGCGGGGGCGGACCTGCCAGGATTCGCTGAAATCCTGGGCGCCGGCGCATTGCTCTTTCCGCTGTCGTCAGTGGAATTGCAGCTTGAAGCGCCAAACGCAACAAGAAGTGAAATTACACCCACCGTTAATGCCACACGCGCTGGAGTAAAGAAGCCCGTTTTTTGGCGAGCTCGGTTTTCGTTAGACTGCATTGTTAAATTTCACCTGCTTGCGATCCCTGGGGCGTTGACAGCATAGCATTCCCGCCATTATGCGCGGTAGCGCAGAGCGCTTAGTGGTTCTTGGCAAATCTAAAAGATTCGAGAATCACCGGCATCTCGCCCTTTTCTCCCACGTCCTCGACTCCTGTTAATTCCGGAGCCAATGATGTGGCGAGCATGATCAAAGTTGCGCCCGCGGTTTCACCTTCAACGCCGGTTGGCAGGAAGACCACGCGGCCCCAAACCTGAATATCGCCCTTCTCGGTTCCTTTGGACAAACTCACAAAGCGAAACTCGTAACCGTCCAACGAATTAATCTTCGTTGGACCTTCAGAGACCTTGCGGTATTCGGGAAAGTTCTTCGCAAGGCTGGTGCCGAGAAGTTCCACTAACTGAGGAAACGTCGGACTGTCAGACTCGAAGCTCCCTCGACTGGTGTACCAGCCAACGGCAAAGTTCTCCTGCGTGAAGTCCGGCGGCAATCTTCTCTCAACCTTGACAAAGTTGCTGGCGCCGGACACTCCCGCTTTCGGATCCGTCTGCCAGGATTTTGGATAGTAGAAGGAGAAATCGATGTAATGCTCCTCCAGTTTGCCGTCGAGATTCCCCTTCGAGTTAGCAAACTTCATCGCGTCGGCAGGAGGCACAAATGCCTCGGTCTCCGGCTCAGTGGTGACCGTCGCGGTATTCGTATTCTCCGCTGTGGTGTTAGTCGTTGTTTCTTCGGCTGGCGTAGTTTCGCGAACGACGGGAGTCTGGCCTCGGAATTCTGCCAGTCGAGGTTGGACCACAAAGAAGAAAACGGCTACCAGGCCGCCGGCGCCTAACAGCAAAACAAACGCAAGCGCGCCGAGGATTATGGGTAGTTTGGATTTCTTCTTCGGCGGAGGCCGATGGGTAGTTGCGCCCAGCGGGATCTCAGGCTGGCGCGGCGCCGATGGTAAATCTGATGATGTCGTCACGCCTGTCCGTCCCGTGTCGCGGGGAACACCAAAGGTTGGCGCGTTTGGAGTAATGGCAATCGTCTGATTGATATCGGGAAGTTCTCGACTCGTCGCGGCGCTGTCTACTTGGGGTTGGGGCGGCTGCCCCAGAAGGTCGGACGAGATCGCTCGTATAGTCACACCAGTATCAAAGCCCGGATCGGTAATTAGGAGACCGCCGTCAACAGTGCAAAACTTCTGACTCTCGTCTGGAAAACTGCGATTGCATTTTGGGCAACGCTTCATGGAACGACCTCTCTTATTTTTGTTCAGCTTGGAATCAGCGGGAACGCGCTTTGGAAAGTTTCTGCTCTAACTCCTTGTTACCTGGATCGAGCTCCAGCGCTCGTTGGTAAGCCCGGGCGGCATTAGGCTTACTCTTGGCTTTGATATAGCCGTCGCCAACGCCCTGAAAGCCATAGGCTCCAGCGAGTTGTTTGCGATCGCCCTCGGAAGCAAAAGACGCGGCCCGTTCGTAAGTAACTTCCGCCTCTGCAAAACGTTCCAGTGCGAGATACGTTCGTCCGAGCAGGTTGAAGGGCTGGAAAGCTCGAGGACTGACTTCGGTGGCACTCTTCAGATACGGCTCGGCTTCTTGATACTGCTTCAGCACTACCAGCATTTTCCCCATCATGAGCAGGGATGCTGGATTACGCTCATCAAGCGCGAGCGCGCGTTTCAAAACCGGCCCGGAAAGTTCCCACTGCTGTTCAGCCTGCAACGACTCCGCAATGAGATTGAGCGTGCCGGCATCGTTCGCAAGACTAACCGCCTGATCGTAAAGCGGCGCCGCTTCGGCATTACGTCCAAACCTCTTTAAGACACGCCCCAGGTGTACGTAGGCAACAGCAAAATTAGGGTCAAGTTCAACAGCGCGACGGTAGGCGTGCTCAGTCTCAGCGTTGAAGGACCCTCGTGACTGCAACGCTACGCCCAGGCGGTCCCAGGCAACCGCATTTTTTGGCTGAAGCTGAACTGCCCGACGGGCAAAGGTCTCGGCATCGGCGAAACGTTTGGCGTTACCTCCGCCGGTTCGCGGCTGCACCAGAACTACACTCAGGGCCACGAGCGCATCAACATCAGACGGACTCCACTCGGCTGCGTCTCGATAGGCAGCCTCGGCATTTTCCCAGCGTTGCTGATCGGTATACACATTGCCCAGCCCGTAGGCCGCACGCGCGTCGCGCGGTTTGACCTTCAAAACGCTCTGATAAGCTTCTTCCGCCTCGACGAAGCGACGGGCATCGCGAAACTCGTTACCTTTGCCTAGCAGGTCTTCCGCTCGTTCTTCTGTCGCCGAGGATGCCCGCGCGCGGGCGCTTGTTCTGGAAGAGGGTGTTGATGTCTTAGTTCCAGGGGCAACGGATCTGGCCGGCGTTCGCTTCTTAGTCTCCGGATTACGCGGCCTAAAGATTCCCGCGCCACCGCCCACATCGGCGCCCACATCCTGAGCCAGCGCCCCTGGGCACATCAGAGATAAGCTCAAACAAAGCACAGCGGACGTTAAAACCGCGCGCACCATCGCATTAGCTTTCATTGTCTTCTCCTAAGTCTGACTACGATGGAAATGTACAGCCGAAAATAGATACGGCGAACTAGCCTGAGTTTTGATTAACCCTTTTCATCCTTTGAAGAATGCCAAAACAGGCAAGAGGCCGAGGCAAATTGTAGCTCAACCGTCGCCGGATAATCTAATGAGTGTCCAGTGCACCATTGCCCTCTTATTTGCACCTAGTCGGGTTTGTTTCACGGAGCGGTGCGTACCAGACGGAAGCCGAAGTTTGGACGTCTCAGAGTGGGATCAAACCAATCACGGTAAGTGGCCGAAATAGGTATTTCACGGTTGTTTGGATCGCTTGAGTAAGACCCGCCGCGAGCGACAACCCATTCCTTCGTGGCCGCAGAGATTTGACCTGCTGTGTTTCCCTGGTAGAGAGAAGCCTTCGAAGAGGTCCACTCCCAGACATTGCCGATCAGATCGACGTTGCCCCAACTATTCGCGCCTTCCGTGTAAGACCCAACCGGCTTGGCATCGGCCTCCTTCACCACGGCTCTCTTATCTTCCCAGTGATCTCCCCAAGGATACAGTTTGTTAACGCCGCCGCTACGAGCTGCGTATTCCCATTCTTCTTCGGTCGGCAGACGGTAAGAAACGCCATCCCGCTTTGAACGCCACGCAGCAAAAGCTTCAGCGTCGCGGGGGGAAACGTTAACAACGGGCCACTTCTCCTGGAGGGCGAGTGGTTTGCCGCGCAACCAATGATTAGGAGCCTCATAATTCATGTCGCGTACAAACTCCACATACTCCTCGTTAGTGACTTCCGTGCGGTCCATAAGAAATGGCTGTACAGTTACCGCGTGTTGGGGACGCTCCTGTAGCGGTCCGTCATTACGTCCCATCTGGAACGTGCCGCCCGGAATCGCGACGAGATCGGCTGTGGGCTTCGTAGTAGGTGTTGGGCCATTCTGTCTACCTGGAATGGAAGGAGTTTGATTCGTTTTGAACAGCAGATAGCCGCCAATTACACCCCCTACCACAAATAGAACTACGACCGCCGCAGCCACCAACAACAGCGGGTTGGTCCTGGACTTTGGCGCAAGCTCAACAAACATCGGCTGACTCCGCTGCGCAGCAGCCAGCCCGCCGGGGAAGCTGTTGTTACCGACAGCTTCAGTTTTTACCGCCTGATGGACCTGTGTTGCTTCCGCATCAATCATGGTCACCTGAGGCGGCATGCTGGTAGCAAGCCGGGCGAGCCGTTGTTCCAAATCGCTCGCTTGTCGGGAAACACGCTCCAATTGTTCACGTTGTTGCCGCTCACGCTCCTCTCGCTCCTCTTTATCCCTCTTTAATCGATCGTCTTCTTCCTTCCGTCTTCGGGCCGCTTCCTCCTGGGCAAGCCGTTCCCGTTCACGTCGTTCAGCCTCGGCAACCGCTGCGTTTCGCTCTCGGGCTGAGTCTTCCAAATCAGCTGAACTAATCGTGCCGGCCATTGCGTCAGGTAGAGACTCGGCGTAGTTAGTTTCTTGCCCGACAGGTTGGGCAGTTGTTGACGACAAGGGCGATATGACCGTCTTGTTAAGATCCACCGGTCCGGTTTCGCGTCGTGTTGGCGCGATCATAACCCGGGAATCAACGGCAGCTCTCAGCTCGCTCAAAAAATCCCCGACTGTAGGCGTACGTGCATCAACTTCTTTCTCAAGAGCGTGACGCACGACGGCTTCGATCTGCGGAGGCACCGGCACACCCAGTGATTGGAAGCTGGCCGGCGGCAGAGTCAGGTGCTTTTTCATAATCGAGGGAATCGACGACCCTTTGAAAGGGACGTCTCCGGCGAGCATCTGGTAGAGGATGATCCCCAGGCTATAGATATCTGCGCGGGCGTCAGGTTCATCATCGGACCACTGCTCAGGCGCCATGTAGAAAGGTGAACCCATCAACCCGCTGGTTTTCGCCTGAATGAAAGAACCGAGCAACTCTCCCGACTTAATTTTGGCCAAACCGAAGTCGAGTATCTTCAACCCTTCCGCAACCGGCACATTGGCCTGCGCCATTATGTTGAGGGGTTTGAGATCTCGATGGACGATATTCTGCTTGTGCGCGGCGGCCACGCCGGCGCCAATAGCGCTAATCAGTTCGAACGCGCGAGCGGGGGGCATTGCGCCTTCCTCAGCCAGTATGTCTTGAAGCGATTTGCCGTTCACAAACTCCATGACGAGGAAAGGCATCGTGCCGCGCACCACTCCGAAGTCGGTGACGGCGATGATGTTCTGATGGCGAATGGCGGCGGCGGCGAGTGCCTCTTGTCTGAAGCGTGTCACCAGCATCGGATCGTTGCCTACTAAATCCGGGAGGATGACCTTGATGGCGTGCGCGGTCTTGAGGAAAATATGGCGGGCCTGAAAAACAACGCCCATCCCTCCCTGTCCCAATCGTCTTTCCAACTGGTACCGAGCGTCTAGGATGGGCTCGCCGAGAAGCGATGGTGTTGTTGCATCGCCGTCTTGCGGACAATGGTTGATGTCGTCCGCGAAACAGCGTCTACAGGCTGGACATTCTTTCATTGAAGGGCTCGGTAAGGTGTTCCTCGGCTACCTTGCGCAGCTCTCGATCGGTGAATATTTTTCGAACCGACCAGAACCGGGGGATTCGTACTCGAAGAACCCTGGCGCGATTGTTACGGTGCCGCGAGATAATAAAGGCGCCCAACGCGCCTCCTTCACGGTTGGATGGCACAAACGCACTGGAGCTGATTCTAACTAACTGTTAGCCCGCCAAGCAACCGGGGCAGCCTGCCACTAAGGCCACTCAGGCGCAGCTACACCGGTCAAACGCAGTGACGGACTCCCTCTTACTGACGACCTAGCGGACTACAATATTCACAAGTCGCTGCGGCACCACAATCACTTTTACTACCTGGCGACCGTCAGTGAATCCACGTACCTTTTCATCAGCCAGCGCCGCCGCCCGAAGCTCTTCTTCAGTCACATCGAGCGAAGCGAGCACACGCGACCGCAGCTTGCCATTCACCTGAATCGGGATTTCGAGCTCCTCCTTTCGGGCGAGCTCAGCATCAGCCTGAGGCCATTTCGCGCCCTCGCTGGAACGGCCAAGCAATCCGCCTGGGTGTCCCAGACCCTCCCACATTTCTTCTGCAACGTGCGGCGAGAAAGGCGCCAGCATCAGCGTCAACGATTCCAACGCTTCCCGCAGCGCGAACAGATCTGCCGCCGTGGCCGTCGCCGGCTCGACGTTGAAATCATTCAACTCATTGAAGAGCTCCATCAAAGCCGCGACACTCGTATTGAGATGAAGATGTTCGAAGTCGTTTGTGATTCGCGCGATGGTCTGGTGGGTCTTGCGCCGCAAAGCACGCGCCTCGGAGCTAAACTCTTCGTCGGCCGGGGCACTTTGTCTTTGCGAAGGATCTGCCAGGCGCTCATGCCAGCGCCAAACCATCGTGTACACTTTTCGCAGAAAGCGAACAGCACCTTCGATTCCGGTTTCCATCCAGCGCAGTTCATTTTCGACTGGCGCGGCAAAGAGAATGAAGAGGCGCGCGGCATCCGCTCCAAAAGCGGCGATCATTTCATCCGGATCCACCCCGTTGCCGAGACTCTTCGACATTGCCTTCCACTCATCCGTGCCTTCAACGCGATTCGTGACCATGCCCTGCGTGAGCAGCTTCTTGACAGGCTCATCAAACGAAACCAGTCCGATGTCGCGCATAAACTTCGTCCAGAAGCGCGTGTAGATGAGATGCATCACGGCGTGTGAATCTCCGCCGATGTATTGATCGACGGGCGTCCACTTGCCTGCGATCTGGGCATCGAAAGGCTCCGACTCGTTGCGCGGGTCACAGTAGCGGAAGAAGTACCACGACGAATCAACAAACGTATCCATGGTGTCAGTCTCTCGACGCGCTGGACGTTTACACTTTGGACAGGTGGTCTCGACGAAATCAGCCACGCCTGCCAGAGGTGATTGACCGCTTCCCGTGAACTCCGCCGTTTCCGGCAGGACGACGGGAAGATCCTCATAAGGAACAGGAACGGTGCCGCAGTCGTCGCAGTAGATGATCGGCACCGGCGCTCCCCAGAAACGCTGACGAGAAACGCCCCAATCGCGCAGCCTGTAGGTTACTGCCCCGCCGCCAAAGTTCTTTTCTTCCGCGTAACGGGCCATCTCGCGGATGGCAACCTGGGAGAGTTTTCCACCCCACTTTCCGCTGTTGATGAGTACCCCATAATCAGTGAATGCCTGGTGCATCTCGGCGGACTGGTCCGTACAGCTCTTCGAGAACGGCTCGGCAGGTTGCTGAGCGTGAGAAACTGGGGCAATCACCTGCCGAATCGGCAGCGAGTATTTCTGTGCAAACTCGAAATCGCGCTGGTCGTGAGCAGGAACGCTCATCACAGCCCCAGTGCCGTAGTCCATAAGCACATAGTTCGCAACCCAAATTGGAATGGCCTCACCGCTGAAGGGATTGATGGCGAGTACACCTGTATTGATTCCTTCTTTAAGGTCTTCCTCCGCTGCGGCTGCGCGCCTGGCTCTGGAGGCCACAACTCTTTCAGCGAACCTGGTGATATCGTCTTTCAGCGCCGAACCCTCGACCAGTTTTGCGACCAGGGGATGCTCAACGGCAAGCACTATTGCCGTGGCGCCAAATATAGTGTCGATGCGTGTTGTGAACACACGAATCTGCTCATCGCGATTTTTGACAGCGAAGTCGATGTAAGCACCCTCACTGCGCCCGACCCAGTCGCGCTGGCGCTTAAGAACTTTTTCCGGCCAGTTCGCCTCGATCTCCTTCATCTGATCGACGAGCTGTTCGGCGTATTCAGTGATGCGCAGAAACCATTGTTCGAGATCTCGCTTTTCAACAGCGGCTCCACAGCGCCAACAAACTCCGCCCGATGACTGTTCGTTAGAAAGCACCGTTCCCTCGTTCGGACACCAGTTAACCGGCGACAGCCTTTTGTAGGCGAGCCCCCGTTCAAACATCTTCAGAAAGAACCACTGGTCCCACCTGTAGTAATCGGGTCTGTGGGCGGCAATTTCGCGCGACCAGTCGTAGCTGATGCCCAGCCGCTTCAGCTGGCCGCGCATGTGGGCGATATTTTCTTCGGTCCACGCGCGCGGGTTGACGCCGCGCTTGATTGCGGCTTGCTCCGCGGGTTGGCCGAAGCTGTCCCAGCCAATTGGATGAAGCACGTTGAAGCCCTGCAGGCGCTTGTACCAGGCGAGTGCGTCTCCTATCGAGTAGTTGCGCACGTGTCCCATGTGAAGGAAGCCCGAGGGGTAAGGCAGCATCTCAAGACAATAAAACTTCGGTCGCGGATCGTCGTTCGCGACTTCAAAAGCGCGGGTCTCTTCCCAGCGCTGCTGCCATCTCTTTTCGATTGCTTCAGGAAAATACTTTTCGTCCATTTGTTGGTCCCGTCTAATTTACACTGAATCACCGATTTGAACGCACAAAACTTCACTTTGAGCTGTGGCGCTCGAATCAGATCCAACCAGGTTTTCTATTAAGTAATTGAGGGGTTCGCCGCTCCGGCTCAACCGCGCGCTAGACCGCGCGGCGCGAAAGCGGCACCGTTAGGAGGAGTTTCGTAAGAGGTCTGTATCCAGTCATTGGTTATATGTTCTCAAAACCCAGCAGTGAAAGCATATTACCGCACCCGAATATATCTTGTCGACTTCCTCATCGCCGCTCAACGCTTTCAGTCTCTTCCTCCGGCGATTCTTGAGGAGTTTCTCCGTTTGGCGACTCGCAGGCAGGGTCGCCGGGTGGTTGTTGTTCCGGAAGTGCGGGTTCGTCGTCTTCAAAAGGTGCGTCGAACCCCTCGGGGAGATCGATGTCAATATCCATCTCGCAGGCCTTGGGCCAGAGCATTGAGGCAAACACTGAGCTGGCCAGCACGACGCCCACGAAAATCAGCGAGATCCAAATCGGGATGTGGACGTTAACGATCTCAAGGAGCATCTTAATGCCAATGAAGGTAAGAACGATGGCGAGCCCCATCTTGAGATATTGAAACTTCTCAACCACACCGGCGAGCAAGAAGTACATCGAACGCAGTCCGAGAATGGCGAAGACGTTAGAAGTGTAAACAATAAACGGATCGGTGGTGATGGCGAAGATTGCGGGAATCGAATCTACAGCAAACACAAGATCGGTTACTTCCACAATTACGAGTACGAGAAACAGCAACGTGCCCGTCAACCGGCCGTCGACCCGCGTGAAGAACTTGTCGTCTTCATAGTGGCGCGTGACGGGAATATAGCGTGTCACTAGTTGAACGACGCGGTTTTCCTCGGGCTGAATGTCGATCTCTTCCTGGCTAAACATCTTGATGCCGGTGTAGATGAGGAACGCGCCGAAGATATAAATGATCCAGTGGAAGCGTTCGATCAGCGCTGCGCCGATGAAGATCATCGTCAGTCGCATTACCAACGCCCCCAGGACGCCCCAGAAGAGAACCCGATGTTGGAACCTCGCCGGGACCTTGAAATAGGAAAAAATCAAGAGAAAGACAAAAAGATTATCGACGGAGAGCGAAAGTTCAATGACGTAACCGGTCAGGAATTTGAGGCCGAGATCGGTTCCCTCATACCAGAACACGATCCCGGCGAAGATCATGGCCAACGTGACCCAGACAATTGTCCAGGTTGTGGCCTCTCGGTATTTGATTGTGTGGGCTTTACGGTTGAAGAGTCCGAGGTCCAGACTCAACATGAGCAGGATAAACAGAGAAAAGCCAACCCATAGCCATGTTTCGCTTCCCATCGAGTCCATTGAAGGAAATAAAATAGCATTGGGAGGCCTTGCATGTCAGGTGCCGGGTGCCGGGTGCGGGTGTCAGGTGCCGGGTGCCGGGTGTCGGGTGCCGGGTGTCGGGTGCCGGGTGTCCGGTGTCGGGTGCATCTAACATGCGGCACCCGTTATCCGGCACCTTCTTTGGTTGCAGAGCCGCTTCGGCTCCTTTACAATCCGCCATTTGTTAGAAAGGTATATAAAATGCTTAAACAACTAGGACGACTCGAACGCACACGCAGCATTATTATCGTCGGATTCGCAGTCATAATGGCGGTCAGCCTTATCGTTTTTTACGCACCTGGACGCTCCGCCCGGTATGTGGATCCCACCAAAAACAACGAGGTAGTCGCCAAAGTTGGTGGCGATGAAATAACGGTAGCCGATCTCGCGCTGCTCAGAGAAAACTACGCGCAGATGCTGGGCGGCCAGATGAGCCTCGCTCAGCTGGGAGGCAACAAGCGATTTCTTGATGGCCTGATTCGGGATCGCGTTATCGCTCAGGAAGCTACACGCCTGGGGTTGTCGGCCAGTGATGCAGAAGTAGCAGACAAGATTCGTAAGCAGTTCTCCGATGCTTCGGGCCAGTTTGTGGGAATCGAGCGATACAAAGACTCGATCACCGCACGCTATGGCGATTTAGAGACGTTTGAGCGCAACATGCGCGACTCGATAGCGCAGGAGAAACTCAAAGCCTTTGTCTCCGCGAGCGTTAACGTCTCTGATGATGAGGTGCAGAAAGCCTACCAGCGCGATAAGACCACCGTGAGTCTTACCTACGTGCTCCTGTCGGCTGACAAACTGGCGGAGAAGATTCAGGTATCGGACGACGACGTGCGCAATTATTACGATCAGCACAAGACTGACTACCGCTTGCTTGAGCCGCAGAAGAAGATCCGCTACATCTACATCAATCAAGAAAAGGCGGGAGCGAAGTTGCAGATCGCCGACAAAGATTTGCGAGATGAGTTTCAGCGGCTTCCAGCTGAAAACAAACAGGCAGGCGTAAAAGTACAGCAGATTCTCCTGAAGGTGGCGCGCAAGGACCTTGACCCCCAAGTCGAGCAAAAGGCCAAAGACCTGATCGCCAAAGCACGGGACCCAAAAACGGGGTTAAGTGACGAAAAGGTCTTCGCTGATTTGGCTCGCGGGAATTCCGAGGACCCGGCTACCGCGAAAAACGGTGGTTTTCTCGCTCGGCTAATCAAGAAGAATCCCAATAAACCTGACGGGCTCTATGACCGGGCTGTTGATATGCAGCCCGGAGATGTGTCGGATATTCCGATCCGGTATGGCAGTAACTGGTACATATTGCGACGCGGCGACGCCGTACAACAGACCTTCGAGGAAGCGAAGCCAACCCTGGTAGTTTCCATGCGCAACCGTCGTTCATATGTAGCTGCCGCGCAACTGGCCCAACGCGCTGAAACGCGTTTGAAAGAGACAAAAGACGCGAAAAAAGTGGCGCAGGAACTGGCTGCCGAAGCCAATATGAATCCGGCGGAGATGGTCAAAGAAACGCCATACATCAAGCCCGGGGACGACGTGCCTGACATCGGCAGCAATCAGCAGTTTGAGCAGGCTATTGAGCCCTTAAACAATCCGAATGACGTCGGAAATCGCGCGGGCGTGAAAGGCGGCTTCGCGATTCCGATGTTCGTGGACAAGAAAGAACCACGCATTCCGGACCTCGAAGAGGTCAAAGACAAGGTCACTCAAACGCTGAAGCAACAGCGAGCCAAAGACCAACTCGAACAAAAAGCGAAAGAGATTGCCTCGAGCGCGAAGACCGTGGCCGATCTTAAAGCCGCCGGCGAGAAAGCCGGCTTTGAGGTGGCAGATGAAGAGGACTACAAACTTGGTGTACCGCTCGGCAAAGCCGGTACTAGTCCGGCACTGGATGAAGCAGTCTATGCGTTGAAAGCAGGAGAGGTCACTGCTACACCGGTGAAGGTTGCCGACAACTGGGTGGTTCTCGGGGCGAGAAACCGTGTGGAGGCAGACCTTGCGGCATTTGCGTCCCAGCGAGATCAGTTAACCCAGTCGCTCGTTTCCGACCGTCAGAATCAACTCTGGGACGACTACGTCACGGCTGTTCAGGAGCAGATGAAACGCGACGGCAAGATAAAGATCTATAAGGACGTGCTTGACACGCTGGAAGAAGAGGAGCCGGCGGCGGCGCCGCCTCGTCCTCGCTTCCCAATTCCCACGAAGTAGCGGTCGGAGCGCGAATCCATGGAGCGCGGGCAGCTTGCCCGCACTTGTTTCCCCATTAGGTTCATCCGTGAGGTGGGGTGCGAAAATCAAAAATGATCCATGAAGTAACACGAAATATCACTAATAGAATTTTCGTGTTCGTTCGTGTAGTTTAGTGGATCGATTGTTTCCAACAAGCCATCTCTCAAATTAAGGACATCACCGATGGGCATTGCCGGGCAGGATGCCCAAGGCCCCAAGTCTAAAGACCTCGAATCAATGGAGCGACTTCCGACTGGGCAACAGCGGTGCGAATCTGCAACTCGTTGCCCTGCGTCGTAATCTTCAGATTTCCCAGCGCGCTTCTGGCCAGCGCTCCTTTAGTCGCAGAAAGCTGATTGATAAAGAGCGCACCAAATTGCTTCAGACCTTCGACGGTATCGCTGAGGCTGCGTGCTGAGTCCGCGTTGATTGTCCGAGCAGCAAGCAACATCTCAAGATTTTTATCTGACATGCCAACCGTGCCGTAAACCTGACGGACCGTAGCAAGATCCGCGGCAATCGCGTCGTTCCCGATTCTTAAATTCTGAAGCAGCTTGGGCGACATGTTTCCGCCAAACCCAACTATTGCATTCGCGTCACGACTTGCCAGCCCTATCAGTTCGGCGTTGCCACGGCTAATTCCCTTCGCATCGATGGCGCTACGCACTCGCTCAGCATCACCCAGAGCCAGAGTGTTTGTGTTGAGTACTGAGATCGCAAGCTCGCTGATCTTCACGTCCAGAATACCTAAGAGTCTCAATTGCTGATCAATCGCGAAAACATAGATTGTCCGGCCCTGATACTTCTCTTCGCGGTATTTGCCCTTGGCTGCCACTTTTCCGGCGGCCGCCATTGCGCTTGCGTTGAAGTTTCCGCGAGCAATCGCCAGCGTGTGGATCTTCGTAATCCCCGCGGACGGATAGCTGTAGCGCAACCCAAGCGCCAGTTGATCGAACGACCGCGGGTCGAGTCCCGTACGGCTTTTGAACTGTTCTACCTGAGAATTAACTTCCGCGAGCTTCGCTGGATTGGCTGAAAGAAGTTTTGGTAAAGCCTCATCGAGCACCCGCTTAACGTTAACTAACGCGACCGCATCCGACGTCGGAAGCGCATTCAGCAGGTTTGCGGCAGGTCTGGTTGACGAGGCAGGTCGAGTTTGCGCAAGATCGAGTCCCGATAATCCAACGAGAAAAACCAAAGCGCTTGCAGCGAAGTAGTGAAATATTTTGCTCACCATGAAGACCTTTCTTGAAACCTTTCCACGAAGAGTCCGGGCTTAATTGCAGTTTTTATTTGGGAGATTGGCCGACAGCGATTGTCTTGCTGTCCGCCCAGTATGCCTCTTTCCGATGCTCGCGAAGCATGATCAGTTGGCCTGGTCCGCGACCTTTCACCCAGGCTGGCGTGGGCAATTCTAGTGGCCAGGAATCCCCCGTAAGCGGCCCCGAATCAGCCGGATATCAACTTTCTTGTAGTTTGTTGGTACTGCAAAAAGTTGGTCATCCGTCTCGAGTCGTATGTCTTTCAGCTCCATTGTCACTTTCGTCGAGCGTTCGCCCGAGATAGAAATCATCTCCGATCTCACGGGCATGCTCAACCCATCATCGATCCAGATATACGTCTCTGTCTTAACGGCCGGGTCAACATTCTGTCGGTCGGCGGTAACCCGGTATTTGATGGTTGATCGACCGGAAAGCATTTCGGCGCCGAGTCTTTCGTAATTAGCGGACACAGGCGCTTCGTTTAACAATTGGTCCGCCGACAAACCCGGCGACTCATCCGAGCGATCATCTAAAGCGGTTTCGTCTGACGCGATGGTGAGATCCGCGTAAAGACCGCTTCCGGGTAAGAGAATGAACCGGCCAGCAGGACCTTCAAGATAAACCACCTGTTCACTCGCACCAGCGAAATACTCTTCGCGGCGTTTCTCACCGTCGCGGGCAATCGATACCTTGCTGGTTCGCGCGGCGCCGGAAACATCCGCAGCATTAGACGATGATTCACTCCGAGTGATGATGCGGACCGCCTGGTAGCGATCAGGTTCCCTGGTGGCAAATGGCGGCGTTGAAGAAGTGACTCGTGAAGCGTTTGCCGGGCTGTTGGAGTCTTCGGTTACTTGCGAATGGCGGCAAGCCGGTGTGGATCCAACCGCGCAAACAAGCAGCGCAAGCAACAGGCGCGAAAAAACTCGATCTAAACTCCTGGCTGCGGCGCTTAGCAAAGTTTGTTTGGAATTGATCACACCCGTTCGACAAGGAGAGCGACTCCCATGCCTCCGCTGACGCAGAGGGTCGCGAGACCACGTTTCGCGTCGCGCTTCTTCATTTCGTGCATGAGGGTTGTTGTTATACGCACTCCCGTACAACCAATCGGATGCCCGAGAGCAATGGCGCCGCCGTTAACGTTAAGTTGCTCGGGAGAGAACTGAAGGTCGCGATCGCAGGCGATTACCTGGGCGGCGAAAGCTTCATTCAACTCGACCAATTCAATATCGCTTAGGGCAAGCTGCTGGCGTGCGAGCAGCGCGCGCACGGCGGGTAAAGGACCAATTCCCATAATCTCCGGAGCCACGCCAACGATTTCGTAATCCACGATGCGTGCTTGCGGCTCGGCGCCGGAACGCCCCAGAGCCTCTTCGCTCATTACCACCAAAGCAGCGGCGCCATCGGTAATTCCGGAAGAGTTTCCGGCGGTGACTGTTCCTTCCTTTGAGAACACCGGTGCAAGTTTGCCGAGATCCTGCAAGGTCGTGCCGGCTCGGGGATGTTCGTCACGCGAGAAGATCTTAGTTTCGCCTTTCCGACCGTCTATTTCGAGGGGCAATACTTCGTCTTCGAAGCGTCCTGCATCGATCGCCGCCGAGGCTCGTTGTTGTGACTGCAGGGCGTATTCATCCTGCTCTGCGCGTGAGATCTCATATTTGCGCGCCAGATTCTCCGCGGTTTCACCCATTACCAGCCCAGAGAGCGGATCGTTGAAGCCGTCGCGATACATTCCATCAACCAGCTCTGCGTTTCCCATTCGCATGCCCCAGCGTGCGCCCTCGGCAAAGTAAGGTACGCGCGACATGCTTTCAGTGCCACCGGCGAGCACTACTTCGGCGCGGCCAAGAAGGATCTCCTGCGCGGCAAGGAGGATCGCCTTCAAACCAGAGCCACAGGCCTGGTTGACGGTGAATGCCGGCGTAGTTTCTGGTACTCCCGCACGATAGGTGATCTGCCGGGCAACGTTTGGACCACCACCAGCCTGGCGGGCGCAACCCCAAATCGATTGTTCAACCTGCTCGGGTTTAATGTGAGCGCGCTGGAGACTTGCTTCCGCCACCGCTGTCCCAAGATCCGCGGCACTCCAGGAAGCGAGTGTGCCACCAAAGCGCCCGATTGGCGTGCGCACCGATCCGGCGAGGTAAACATTCTTCATTGTTTCGACTTAAGAGTTCGGTATTTAGCAGAATTTGGTTGACCAGAAATGGTAGCACACGGTAGAAGTAACCACGAAAGTAGGAAGGCTGAAGCACTCGCGATGGCAAATCGCGATTCATCTCTTTCCCTTCTTTCCACTCCTCACGCTATGTTTGAAAGCCTCACCAATTCCCTGCTCGTAGAAACTGCAAGACGGCGCATCGCGGAACTCTTTGCTGCTCATGCCGAATGGTTCTACACAACAAGCTACGGCAACACTCAAGCTCTGCGAAGACGAGAACTGGACATTCGGATTGACCACGGACGCTTGATCTTCTCCTGCTGGACTGACAAAGGGACGCGCTCCTGGAGAATTGGAGCATTGCAGTGGACCGGCGAGAAGCTACTGTTGCAAGCCTCGCGGCGAATGGGTGCCGAGCGGCCTGTAATCGAACTGGTTCCACGCGCCGCGGCGAGCGCAATAGCAGCGACAGTAAGGGCCGCCCGGCAGCTCCGTTGTGATCAACTCGCCCAACTTGCCTGCTCGTCGCAGCCGGGAGCGAAGATTGAACGCGCGGCCTTGAGTCGCGGCATGCGGCGCGGCCAACCGGGACGTTATGCGCGCATTCTCTTGCGTTTAAAACATCAGCGCATCGCGGTAACAGGTTCCGTCACCTTTAGCCCCGCCAATGAAGTGGACGCTTTTCTCTCCGGGGCGTTGCTCTGGTTCACCAGGACCAACGAACGCATGCGACCCCCTTTCATACAAAAGCTCTGGCTGGTGGTTGAACCCAAGTCTGTCAGACCTCTAACCCAGCGGCTTGCTTTACTGCGCGACGGTTTGAGAGAGGCAATCGTTGTCTACGAAATAGACGAAAAATGGGAATTGTTAACTCAGGTCGTTTGTCCCGGTCGCGCCGAAATTTGGAAAAAACGGCTTGTACGCCCGCCTATGCCGCCTCAACTTGAAACCGAAGGGTGCGCAAAGGCGATCTTGGCCGTGGCGCCGGATGCGATCGATGTAATCAGTTCGCGGCACGGCCAAACAGTGCGTTATTTTGGACTTCCCTTCGCGCGGGTGCGACGCCTGATAGGCTCCGAGCGCGTCTGGTTTGGTATTGAGGGCGACCGGAGACGCTTGCTCGAAGATAAGACGGAACATGCCTGGTACGCTTTGTTGGGTGATTTACAAGAGCACCGGTCCGCGCAGGCACTCGACCACCGTCATGCTCTTTACCGAACAGCCGGAGAAGCCTGGTTGGAATCACTGCTTCGCCGTGATATTATAAAACTAGATCCGGGACTAATCATAGCGCCATTGCATGCGCAGTTTCGCACAGCAAGAGGCGGGCGTCCTGGCGTGCGGCCCATCGATTTGCTGGCACTGAGGCGTGATGGGCGCCTGGTAGTAATCGAGTTGAAGGTTTCTGAAGATCGGGAACACGTACTGCAAGGCGCAGACTATTGGCAACGAGTCGAAGCGCATCGACGTCGTGGTCACATCTGGCGAGCAAAGCTATTCGGCGAACGAAAGATCAGAGATGAATCGCCACTCGTGTATCTCGTCGCGCCCACGCTCAGAGTTCATCCGGCGTTCCCAACGTTGGCGCGGACGATCGCTCCCGACGTTGAGATGTATCGATTCGATATTAACGAAGACTGGCGCGGCGGCGTGCGCGTATTGCGTCGCCTGCGTGTTAACTAGCGCGTTTTTGTGAATTTGTGAAACAAGTCCTTAGTTTCTTGTTTATTGAGTAAAGTTTGACGTGCGCACACGATCCACGAAACCACACGAACCAACACGAAATGCTTAGTGTCAGACTTGGCGTCTTTGCCCCTTTGCGTCTTTGCGTGAAAACTTCACTGTTTGCGGTTGTGGCCGCGCGCTGTGAACCCTCAATGCTTAACGAAGAGATTCTCATCCTCATGATTGGAAGCAGGAGACGGCGGGCTAACAGCAGTTTGAGTGCCCATCGCCTGCTCGGACGACAAAATACCCGCGACGCGCATTCTGAACTCATCCGGGTTGCTCGCATTGTGCAACGCCTCTTCCAGCGAGATGAGACCCGACTGAAAAAGGTGAAACAGCGACTGATCAAAAGTTTGCATGCCATACTGCGAAGTTCCCGCGGCAATGGCCTCGCGAATCAAGTAGGTCTTGTCCTCGTTCACGATATAGTCGCGGATCAGTCCGGTGGAAAGCAGTACTTCTACCGCCGGCACCCGGCCCGCTCCTTTTGCGGCTCGCACCAGGCGCATCGAGATTACTCCCTTAAGTATGCCGGCCAGCTGAATGCGCACAGACTTCTGCTGGTGTGAAGGGAAGGATGAAACGATGCGCGTAATGGTTTCCGTGGCATCGAGCGTGTGTAGCGTGGAAAGAACGAGGTGTCCGGTTTCGGCAGCCGTCAGAGCCGTTTCAATCGTTTCGTGGTCTCGCATCTCGCCGACGAGGATAACGTCAGGATCCTGTCGCAAGGCACCGCGCAGCGCTTCGGCAAATGAGCGAGTATCTACGTCGACCTCGCGCTGAGTGACGAACGATTGCTTGTCGCGATGCAGAAACTCGATGGGATCTTCGATCGTAACGATATGACCACTACGAATCGTATTAATGCGATCGATGATCGCGGCCAGCGTGGTCGATTTTCCCGAACCGGTTGAGCCCGTCACCAGAATCAAGCCGCGCCGTTCCTCCGCTACTTTATCGATAACTGGAGGAAGCCCCAGATCGCTGGTGGTTTTGGTTTGGTCGGGAATAACGCGCAGGACGATGCTGACCGTCCCTCGCTGCTGAAAGATATTGGCGCGAAATCTCCCGAGTCCCGCGACGCCATAGCCGATGTCCACCTCGGAAACCTCTTTGAAACGCTGCTTTTGGCGATTCGTCATCATAGCGAATGCCATGTCCAGGGTGTCTTCGGGCTTCATGCGGGGAGCGTCGTCCACCGGATGCAGCTCGCCACCGATACGCATCACCGGAAACGCACCAACCTTTAAGTGGAGATCGGACGCTCCGTGGTTAAAGGCAACTCTAAGGAGATCATCAATTTTGACAGGCATGGCAGGGCTTGAACACCTTTCGAGACTTATTAGGAGATTTGACCAAGCTACGTGAGCTTTATGGGGCTTCAGTGGCCAAGGTGAATTGCAAGAGCGGGGATCGCCTCAAAGCAGGACGCCTGAGGAAAAGCTGCTTGGATAATAGCTTGCGGACGAGGTGAACGTCAACGTTTGCTTTTCGGCAAAGACGGCTTTTTGGGGGGAAACGAATAAAAAAGGCGGAAAGCCTCGCCCAGACCATGGTTGGCCCTTTGAAGCAAGAATGCAGAACCTTGTTTTAGGTGCAAGAATTTCAAGCAAAGACGCAAAGAGAAAGATGTATTAGGCCTTGCGTCTTTGCCCCTTTGCGTCTTTGCGTGAAACTACCCTGATTTGCGGCGCAGGCCGCGCTGTGAGCTTCGGGCTCGCCGGCCACCCAAAGAAACGGCGAGCAAAGACACCTTTGCTCGCCGCTTGTTTCCAGAGGTGGTCGAAGTCTTATTCGCTGGCCGCCGTTTGATACTTGACTGCGTTTTCGCCTCTGCTTACCGAAGAAGTATTCGGGATCTCTTGTCCTCTATGCCCGTTGTTTTCCGGCTGGGAGCTCCGGGCCGCGTTTACGTATGTCAGCCAATCGCCCGGGGCCTGGCGTTCTCCCTTTGTAATCTCGAAGAACGCGTTCTGAATACGCTCTGTGATCTCTCCCCGGCCGCCGTTGCCAACGGTAATCCGATCAACGGAACGAATGGGCGTTATTTCTGCTGCCGTGCCGGAGAAGAAAAGCTCATCCGCCACATAGAGCGCCGCTCGCTGAACGCTTCGCTCCTTCACGTGAATTCCCAGTTGATGGCAGATTTGAATCACACTGTCTCGCGTGATACCCGCAAGTATGGAGGAAGAGAGGGGTGGCGTGCTCACCAAGTCGCCATTGACCACAAAAATATTCTCTCCTGAACCCTCTGAAACGTAACCGCGATCGTCGAGAGCAATGCCTTCGGCAAACCCGTTGAGCAGCGCCTCCATCTTGATGAGTTGCGAGTTCATATAGTTAGCGCCGCTCTTGGCCATTGCCGGCATCGAGTTTGGCGTCAGACGATTCCAGGTTGAGACGCAGACGTCCACCCCCTTCTCGATCGCTTCGTCACCCAGATACTTGCCCCAATCCCAGGCTCCGATATAACAAGCCAGCGGGTTAGGAAAAGGATTAACACCGAAGGCCGGATGGGCTTCATCAAGGCTGCGAAAGAGAATGGGACGAATGTAGCATTGCTCCAACCCACTCCGTTTCACCAGCTCGACTGAAGCATCGCATAATTGATCCAGAGTCCAGGTATGGTCCATGCGATAGATCTTGGCCGAGTTCAAGAAGCGTCGCATGTGTTCCTTCAAGCGAAAGACGGCCGGGCCTTGTTTTGTGGCATAACAGCGAATGCCCTCGAAAATGCTCGAGCCATAGTGAAGGACGTGAGACATGACATGCACGCGCGCGTCGTTCCACTTGATAAACTCCCCATCGTGCCACACGACATCGCAGATACGGGGGGTGTTTACGTCTTTCGCCTTACCATCTTTTGAGAACATAATATTTGCTCCTTCTAGAACGAGTTTCGGGCAAGGGCGACGGGAACCTTGCCTTCAAACGCGGGCTGAACGCTTTCGCGGAGCGCATTCTGTAGTTAGTCCTTGGTCCTTCTAAGCCAGAGCTTTCATGGTCAGTATGACAGGGCACAATACAGTAACTTCGCGCTCGTTGGCAAGGCATCCTTGCTTCCATGGAGTTGGGCAACGTACCATCGAAATGCTTTTTAAACTAGCTAAGATTGCTAATGGTTGTTCCTTTCCGCTGAAGGGTCTTAAATCTGAATGCCGAGGCCTACTTTTCGTCGTTGCTATCCTCTTACTAGGCATAAACACAGACTGTCGCATGAGTCAAAAAACTGAAACCAGCGCCCCTTCCGATCAACAGCAGGCCAACCAGGACCAAGATCCACTGGCGATTCATCGACGAGCAATTGCGATCGACCTGCACACCGACACGACGCAACGTCTCGTTGACGAAAATCTGGATATCGCCGGACGTCTCACGGACGGCCACTTCGATAGTGTACGCGCGAGGGAAGGCGGGCTGGATGCACAGTTCTTTTCGATCTGGGTCGAGCCGGAGTTGTTTGGCGGCGGCGGTCCCAGGGCAATTAAGCGTGCTGATGATCAGATAGCGGCAGTGCGCGCGCTCGCGGAACGGCATCCGGAAACCTGGGTCTTTGCCTCTTCAGCCGGGGACATTCGGCGCATCGCCGCGGAAGGAAAACTCGCTGCTCTTCTGGGGCTGGAAGGCGGCTACGCGATAGACGAGAGGCTGGAAAATGTCGAGCGCTACTACAAGCTGGGCGTTCGTTACATGTCTCCCGCCTGGAGCGTGAGTACGAGTTGGGCGGGTTCCTCTAATGACGCGGCAGGCCAAACGCGAGGTTTGAATGAATTTGGCAAGAACGTCATCCGTGAGATGAATCGCTTGGGAATGATGGTTGACGTTTCGCACGTTTCCGATAAGACGTTCTGGGACATCATCAACACTTCGTCGAAACCAATAATAGCCACTCACTCCGGCTGTCGCGCGATTGCCAATGTCCCCCGCAATCTGGATGACGAAATGATTCGCGCTGTTGCGAAAGGCGGAGGTGTTGTTTGCGTGCTCTTCTACCCTGCATTTCTCGAACCGGGCTGGGATGAAAAGAAGAAGCAAGTCGATGCGGAGATCGCCTCGCTGGTGCAAAAAGCGTCTGAAGAAGAGCAGGGAGATGTTGCTCACAAAAAGATGGCCCGCGATCGGGTGCGACGCGAGGAGTACGCGAAGCGATTACCACCGGTCAGAGTGTCGCGGCTGGTCGATCACATCGACCACATCGTTAAGCTGGTGGGAATAGATTCCGTCGGTATTGGTTCTGATTTCGATGGGGTCCAGTCCACACTCAGCGACCTGGCAACGGTTGCGGATCTTGCAAACCTAACGCGCGAGCTCCTGCGTCGCGGTTACTCCAAATCTGACGTAGAAAAAATCCTGGGTGGAAATGTGCTGCGCGTGATGGAAGAAGTACAAAAGTGATAAGAAAGAGGGCTAAAGGGACAAGCGGAGACACGCGCGCAAGGCAAGCGAGCCAGCTACCTCGAATTGGTTTCCATGCACCGATCACTGGCGGTCTGCAGAATGCGCTGCTGAGATCGAAAGAGCTTGATTGCCAGGCTGTACAGATCTTCTCGCGAAACCCTCGAGGCTGGAAAGCCAAACCATTGAGCGATGAGGAAGTGGAATTGTTCAAGCGAGTCCGCCGCCAGACGAAGATCTCACCGGTCGTCGTTCACGCTAACTATCTAATCAACCTGACTGCCGCTGATGAAGAGATATTGCGGAAATCTCGCGACTCCTTTCGAGAAGAACTCGAGCGTGCGATCCGTCTCAAGGCAGACTATCTGGTGGTCCATCCGGGTAGCGCGCGAGGCGCATGTGAGGCTGTCGGGATCGCAACGTGTGCTGACAGTCTGAAGTTCGCATCCGATCGTCTCGATCTCAGCTCGATTCGGATTCTCCTGGAAAACACAGCTGGACAGGGTGAATCCATAGGCCAGCGGTTTGAGCACTTGCGCAAAATCATGGGCGCGTGTCCCGGCATTCCTCTTGGTGTTTGTTTCGACACAGCCCATGCTTTCACTGCCGGTTACGACATACGCGACGAAGAGGGCCTGGAAACAACAATCCAGGCACTTGATCGCGAAGTCGGCACGAAGAAAGTGCGGGCCATCCACTTCAACGATTCGCGTGCTGAATACTACTCACGGGTTGATCGTCACTGGCACATAGGAAAAGGTCACATCGGCAGCGACGCTCTCAGACGTGTCGCTCAACATCCGAGGCTCTCTCACGGGGCTTTCATCCTTGAGACGCCCTACAACACGCCCGAGGACAACAGGCCAAATATCGAGGCCCTTAGGTCATACATTACCGCGCTTGTCCCAGCCTAAAAAGCCGCGCAGATCCCTCGTTTTGAACTATTCAGACCTTCTTAAGTAGTGGTTTCCCTAGAGAATAGAGCGCCTTTTTAAACGTGCTTGAACACTACTCGGGCGTGTGTTAAATTTTGTAACGGCTGCTGGTTGCTGTTGGCGGCCGAAAACGGCAGTTGACAACCAACCTGATGGCGGACTTCACACCCTGACAATTGGGACCGAGCCCTTCCAGGATTTGGGCTTTGACCCGAACGCAGGAGCTTCTCGCAACTTGTTTTGCCCCTCAGCCTAAAATTGATTTTGTAACAATGGCTACTAGAACCACCCTCTTTGGTTTTGATTGGTGGGTCGTTCAGAAACGATCTATCTACCTGGGCGTTGCCCTGCTAGTTCTCTGCGTCGGGGCAGCAGGCAGCGCGGTCTATGTCTGGAAATACGGAAATCCACTTAAGAACGTCGGCACAGGACTCCGGACGCCAGCCGGCGCGAGATTCATCTCCTTTGAGGGCGATGTGCGCGTAATTCGCGCTGCTACCCGCGAGACCATTACCGCCAGTAGTGACACCGAACTTTATCCCGGAGACACTGTGCAAACTCAGGCGAGCGGGCGGGCGCGAATCGGCATGGCAGACGGATCCACACTTGTGGTTCGTCCCAACAGCATCATCACGGTTCGCGATAATGCTAGTGCCGATGATGGCAAGAAAACTAACGTTCACGTAGTGGTCGACAGCGGTCAGATGTACGTGCGCACGGAACAGCAACCTGAAGGAACAAACAACGTCGTCGAGACTCAAAAGACAAAAAACAAACTCGGCGAGCAAACAGGAGCCAGCTTTGGCGTCAATCCCGACGGCACTGAAGAGATTCGCGTTAATACTGGTGCGATTGAGACCACTAACCGCTCCGGTGAGAAGACCACGCTCAGCGGTGGCCAGTATGTCGCAGTCAATCCGTCCGGCACAGTCTCCCGACCGCAAAGACTCCTTGAGGTGCCGTTGCCGTCTGAGCCGCGCGATCTCGACAAAGTACTCGTAGGCGCGACGGGTTCGGCAAACGTGGCTTTGAAATGGTTGCGGCCACAATCCGGATCTCCTGCTTACTATCGAGTCGAAGTGGCAACCTCCCCTTTCTTCGTTGCTGACGGAAAGGTCATCGAGAGGGATCAGTTGGTCTCGACGGAGTTTAGTGCAAGCGATCTCCGTCCTGGAGTTTATTTCTGGCGCGTCAGGGCAACGGCGTCCACGGGACAAACGAGTGATTGGAGCGAGCCGAAGAAATTTGTAGTGGCGCCGAGAGGTACTGGCTCGCAGGTTGTGGTCTCAAATCTCTCAGCTGAACTGCTGGGAGGAAATATTTATCTCGTGAGCGGCATTGCCGAACCAGGAACAACAATTCGCGTAGCTGGTCGCGAAGCGCTTGTACCGACTAACAAATCTTTTCAGGTTCAAATCACCGCAGCAGCGGCCGCTCGCGAGATCATCGTTGAGGCGCAGGACCCGCAGGGAAACAGCAGCAATTACAAGGTGTCGCTCTTGAGCCGAGGCGGTCGAGGTAGAGGTTAAGCAATTCCGGATTCCTTTCAATGTCCAGACACGTAATTCTACTAACAGATGCTCATGAAGCTCCTGCCTACGAGTTGATCGAGGCGTTGCGCGCCGCCGGCGTGAAAACGCTGATCGAAGGCTTGCGAGAGGTAGAAGCGGAAATGGCCCTGGCAATACTGAACGAAGGCGAAGGCGCGGACATTAACTCCGGGCCGCCGCCACTTGCCGTCTTATACGAAGTCGTCCCAGGGGCGGATATGGTGGAAATGCAAACAGCCACCGATCACGCCAAAGCTTTCTGGCCGGGGACGCCTCTGGTGGCCTGCCGGCGTCACAGTAACGGCTACCATCCGTTGAATCTCCGCAATCTCGATGGGGCTACGCTGAAAAGACTCGGGTTTCGGGCGATCGCCGATAAGGCCGCTCAATTGCCCGCGCTATTGCGGGAGATCGAAGGTCACGGAGCCACCGGTGAGCTCAAGTTACCCGCAATTGCACAGAAGCCCTCTGAGCCAACCTCGTGCGCGCTTCCCGCTAAGCTAAAAACAGAAAGCCTGCGTGCGGCTTTCGACCTGGTCTCGTCGCTTCACTTTATCGGCGATCAGATCGGAGCGGCGCATACAGCGCTTGCCGGCCTTGAGAAACTAGTCTCCGCGGATTGGTGGACCATCTATCTGATCTCCGAAGCTGGCGACGGTTCCGACCTGGAAGCCATCGCGACGAGGAACCAGAATCGCGAAACCGGCATTATCGAACAGGGCGACTGGCGCAGGACCATATTGGCGGGAACAGATGCCCCAGAACGCTCTGAGTCGAAGGCCGCAAAACTCGCGGCAGCCGGCCTGGGAACTGTTAAGCGAAAGGAGCGAGGAGATCACGTGGTCGCGATCCCGCTCATTTGCGGTGAGCGAATTCTGGGAGTCCTCGAAGGAGTTCGTCAGAGTAAGGAAAGTCACAGTTTCAAGAAATCTGAGGTAGCGCTGCTCGATGCTCTGTCGCTGCCGCTCGCCTCCGCCCTCGCTAACGCGGTGCGTATTGCTGAGGCTGAGCGTCTTTCGCAGACAGACGACCTAACCAAACTTCATAACGCACGATACCTGCGACAGTTTCTACTTAATGAGATTCGCCGAGCGCGCCGGTACGGCTCCAGCGTAGCGGCATTATTTCTTGACCTTGATGACTTTAAGAGAATCAACGACCTTCATGGCCATCTGGTTGGTTCCCACGTTCTGATGGAGATGGCGGCCGTGATTCTCACTTCCGTTCGTGATACCGACGCCCTTGCCCGATACGGGGGTGACGAGTTTGTTATCGTTCTACCCGACACGGGAATTGAGTTGGCAGAGATCGTTGCGGAACGCATCCGAGAGAAAATCTCGCAACATGAGTTCACGGGTGGTAGGCGTTTGCAACTCGCCCTCGCGGCCAGTTTCGGAGTTGCTACTTTCCCTATACACGCCTCGTCTCCACAACAACTCATAGCTTGCGCAGACACTGCGATGTATGAGGCAAAAGCCGCAAACAAGAACTGTGTCCGTGTCTCCAGGGGGCAAACTCCTACCTCCCGGGCAGAGAGCAATGCGGCTGCCGCGGCGACGCTCCCCAAGACTGACGTCTAGATGTCAATTTCTTGATAGCGCAAAAGTTAGAATCCGGTGTATCTTAAGGGGTTCGGACCTGGCTGGTCAGTCTAAAGGGGCGAATCCTAAATCCCGAATGGTGAATAGCTCAGGGTTCTTATCGTTTACCGCTTGCTCGCTGAGTACAAGTATTTGCCAACCACGACCGCCCACTCCCCGGAAGTTCTCAATCTGCACGCATTGGAAGTGATCAAATTAGATGGCCTTCAAATCGATTTTTAGCCTGTTTTCCAGCGACCTTGCGATCGACCTGGGCACCGCGAACACGCTTGTTTATGCAAAGGGCCGCGGCATCGTTGTTTCTGAACCCTCCATAGTCGCTATCAATAAAGTCACCAATCAGGTTGAAGCGGTCGGCCGCGATGCGAAGGACATGCTGGGACGAACCCCAGGCAACATTGTCGCTATCCGGCCGATGAAAGATGGAGTTATCGCCAACTTTGAAGTGACAGAGAAGATGCTCCAACATTTCATACGCAAGGCACACAACGGCAAAACCTGGGTCAGTCCGCGCGTGGTGATCGGCATTCCCTCGGAAATCACCCAGGTGGAACGCAGGGCCGTCGAAGACTCGGCTTATCGCGCTAAGGCTTCCGAAGTTTATCTCGTTGAAGAGGCCATGGCGGCAGCTATCGGCGCAGGGCTTCCGATCACCGAACCGCACGGCAACATGGTTGTCGACATCGGCGGTGGCACAACCGACATCGCTGTGATCAGCTTGAGCGGCATTGTCTATTCACGGGCCGTACGTGTGGCCGGCAACGAGATGGACGAAGCGATCATCTCGTATATCAAGAGGAAGTATAACCTTCTGATCGGAGAGAGAACCGCGGAGGCGATCAAGATTGAGTTGGGCTCGGCATACCCCCTGGATGAGACGTTGTCATACGAAGTGCGTGGACGAAATCTGATCGAGGGCATTCCGAAGACGATCACGATTTCGGATGAAGAGGTAAGGGAGGCATTAGCAGACTCCGTTTCCACGATTATTAATGCTGTACGCGTCGCACTCGAACGAACTCCGCCAGAACTCTCCGCCGATATCGTCGAGCGGGGAATTGTTTTGACTGGCGGCGGGGCGCTCTTGAAGAATCTCGACAAACGTTTGTCGATTGAAACCGGCTTGCCGGTCTCTATTGCCGATGATCCTCTTGCTTCGGTGGTGTTGGGAACAGGAAAAATGCTTTCCGACTTTGATCTCTTAAAGAGAGTCAAGTGGGAAAACACGATGACGAGCGGAATGTAAGGACGGCGGTATAGGTCCTAGGTCATACGGGTCCTATATCATTCCATTTCACGATTCACGATATGGCGAGTATTCGCACCCAAAAAGAGATCCGTCAGCGAGCGCCGATCTGGCTCGTGACGCTGCTTTTCGTGAATCTCATCGTCATGGCTATAGATGCTCGTGACAACTTTACGCGCCAAACCATGATCAAAGGCAGCGTTCAGGCCGTCGCCTCCCCGCTTCAGAGAGCAACTTCCTGGTTGAGTGGAACGGTAGGCGGGTTTTTCCGGCACATCGGCAATTTCAGCAGCACCGCGAGCGAAAATGAACGTCTGGCCCGCCAGCTCGCCAACACCGAACTCGAGCTTCGCAAAGCGCGTGAGGCGGCAGTCGAAAATGAGCGCCTAAAAGGGTTGCTGAACCTCAAAGAACAGACCGGTTACGATCAAGTCGCCGCCCGCGTCATTGCTCGTGACGCCTCAGTCTGGTTCAACACAGTCATTATCAATCGCGGCAGCTCCTCCGGTATTGCTCTCAATATGCCGGTAGTCACGGCAGAAGGAATCGTGGGACGTGTGATTGCCGTCAGTCCGTGGACGGCGCAAGTTATGCTCATCACCGACGAGAAAGCCGCCGCTGGAGCGATCATCGGACAACTCGGTGGATCGGGAGCGCTTGGCTCGGTCAGAGGGCTGGGGAATTCCGGTCTGGTAGAAATGCGTTATGTCTCAGGGCTGCAAAAGGTAGAAGTTGGCGATTATGTCCTTACAACCGGGCAGGACGGAATATATCCCCCGGGACTAAACGTGGGCGCGGTAGTCGAAGTGAAACAAGGCACCGCGACGCTGCCGCATCAGATCTATATCAGGTCAAGTGCGCGGCTGGATCAATTAGCAGAAGTGGCGGTGCTTCTTTATCGCCCGCCGCAGCGGCCTGCACCCGAACAGACCCTGCCTAATGTAGACAAGACAAAAGTGATGAGTGGTAAATGAGAGTTTCTTGCTTATCACTCGTCACTAACCACTGATTAACCTTGAGTAATGCCTCAGTTTAAGATTGCTGCGGTTCTCGCGTTAGCCATTCTCCTCCAACTCTCGCTACGAGCCGTTTGGCCGCCACTGTCCTATATTGACTTTCCCCTGATTGTCGTTGTTTATATCGCATTGCAGCGCGACGCATGGTTGGCCCTGATCGCAGGGTCGATCGCCGGTCTCGCGATTGATGTTCAGAGCGGGGGGCTACTGGGCGCGGGAGGCTTTTCCAAAACCCTAACTGCCTACCTGGTTTACTTCGCCGCGACACGCATCAACCTTGAGAACGCACTCTTGAGAATTCCTGTTTTGGCCGCGGCCACTCTGATCGACGGTACTGTTTATTTCTTTTGGCAGCGGTCGCTGGGAAATCCGCCGTCCGTCCCTTTCATGCAGACGATCTCTTACAGTCTGATAGGTACAACAACAGTAGGGACCTTTGTTCTGTATATGCTCGATTCCTTAATTTCGGAACGAGTCAGCCAACGACGGCAATTTGCTTCAAGGCGGCGAGTGGCCCGCCGCAGCAGCACCATAAAAAGGCGTTGAAGAGTCGTGGACAACCTAGGAAGCACAACTAACAACTGACTTAACAAATGAAGTTTGTTGATACATCTCAGAATCTTCGCGGCCGGCTCCTGGCTGTCCAGGTGGTAGTAATCTTCCTGCTGACCATTCTGGGCGTAAGACTCTATCTCCTGCAGGTGGTGCGCGGTCGTTATTACGCCGAGCTCGCGCAAAACCAACGCATTAGATTGTTGCCCATCCCCGCACCTCGCGGGATCATTTTCGATCGCAATGGACATCCACTGGTCGACTCCCGTCCAATCTATAACGTCCTCCTCTCCCGCGAGGACGTAAGAGGTAAGGACCTGGCTTCGCTCGTCAAGCCGCTGTCGGAAGGTCTTGGATTAGACGCTGACATCCTGCGCGATCGCTTTGAAGAAATAAAATCATTGCCGGCCTTCGAATCGATCCCTGTGAAACTGGACGCCACACCAGGAGACATTGCCTGGGTAGAAGCTCGCGAACTGGAATTCCCCGAGTTGCGCGTCGAACAACAACCGCAGCGCCGGTATCCTCCCAACGGTTTGTTAGCTCATGTGCTCGGCTACGTTGGCGAGATCAGCCCTGAGCAATTGAAGCTGCCGGCATTCCAAGAAAAAAGGCTGAAACCGGGAGACATTATCGGCCAGAGCGGCCTTGAGCAAAGCTACGACGACTATCTGCGTGGACGAGACGGCTATCGCAAAGTCGTCGTGGATAGCCGCGGCCGCATCCAGGATGAGATCGAGACAGTAATGCCGCAACCGGGTCACGACCTCGTCACAACCATTGATCTCGATCTACAGCTGGCCGCCGAGGAGCAACTCCATAATTCGGTGACAAACCGCGGTGTTCTTGTCGCCATGGATCCGAACAACGGTGAAATTCTGGCCCTTGCTTCCGCGCCAACGTTCGATCCCAATCTCTTTTCCCAACGCATTGGTACCAAGGAAGGTCGAGCAGAGTATGCCGGGTTGTTGAATCATCCCGACAAACCGTTAATCAACCGAGCAATCCAGAGTCGCTATCCGCCGGGCTCAACCTGGAAGATTCCCATGGCTGTGGCCGGATTGGAGCAGGGAGCGATCACTCTCGACCATTCAAACCTCGTTTGCGGTGGCGGCATAACCGTCGGCAACAAATTCACACGCTGCATGGGAAATCACGGGACGCCTGACATCAAAATGGCAATTACGAAATCCTGCGACGGCTATTTCTACCGGCTCGGACTGAAGATGGGCATCAATGGCATCATTGCCATGGTCGACGAGTTTGATCTCAATCGCCGGACTGGAATCGATCTGCCGAACGAAGTAGGCAGCCGTACTCCAACTGAGTTTAAGACGATTTTGGATCGGCGTAACCAAACCTGGAATGAAATCGACACTGTGTTCGCGTCCTTTGGACAGGTTTATGAGGAGATGACTCCTCTTAGTATGCTGCGGGCCGTGAGCGGAGTGGGTCTTGGGGGCAAGCTCTATGTACCGCACCTGCTGAAGGAGTTGAAACCAGTGGGCGCCCCTGGTTCAGCAGACTATCAAGCAGGGCGGGGATTCCAGCCGTTTGATTCGTCGCGGCCGAATCCGAAGGTGGTCCCGATCCCAGAGGATATTCATCACGCAGTGGTGGATGGTATGTGGGGAGTAGTGAACAATGGAGGCACTGGCGCGGGCATTCGCATGGCTGGTTTTGATATCGCGGGCAAGACTGGAACAGCCCAGGTGGTTGGGCTGGGCAAGGACGTCGGGAAAAATAAAGATCACTCGTGGTTTGTTTCCTACGCTCCCGCTTACCAGCCCGAAATCGCGCTCATTGCGCTGATTGAGAATTCCGGGTTTGGTAACCAGCACGCGGCGCCGGCCGTGCGGAAAGTTTACGACGTTTACTATCGCAAGACGCGCAATCAGGAACCTCCCGGCGCCGTTCCCGTAGCCAAGACGCGAAAGCCGGCGGAAAAGGCACCGAAGAAACCGGTTGACGGTGAGATCGCGCAGACACAACAATGAAGTGACGAGTCGTGAGTCTCGAGTCAAGAGTCATGAATAACAACTGACTACTGAGAACAGGCCACGGACAACTCCTTAACACTGAATGGCGGCAATTCTAGAAAAGAAATCGTTCAGAGACTTCGACTGGATTCTGGCACTGCTGGCAATCGGCATTGTTTGCTTCGGCACGGTCCAGATTCGCTATGCCCAGCCCGTCGAGGCCTACTGGGTGAAACAGCTCATCGGGCTGAGTATTGCGCTGGTTGCGATGGTCCTGGTGGCCTTCACCGATTATCGCAGGCTGATCCATATCGCGCCGGCCTTCTACGTTTTTGGCCTGATACTCTTGGTGTTAGTTCTGGTTCCCGGTATTGGATTGAAGATCAACGGCCAACGAGCCTGGATTAGAGTGCCCGGCATCGGACAATTTCAACCGTCGGAGTTTGTTAAGGTAACGACGGCGATGATGCTGGCGCGTTATTTTGGAAAGCATCGGATCCAGGCACTCACCGTCAAGGAGATGGCGGTGGGTGGATTGATCCTGGCGTTGCCAATAAGTTTGATTTTGCTCGAGCCTGACGTGGGTTCGGTGCTTACCTATCTACCAATTCTGTTTGTTGTTCTCTTTCTCTCGGCAATCCGGATCCGGTTGGTGCTCGTTGGGTTGGTCCTCGCCCTCGTGATGTTACCCGTTGCTTACTGGGTAGGAGTGAAGACGCATTTTATTAAACCCTACCAACAGGAACGCATCAACGTCATACTCGATCCTGAGAAAGCAGATCGCCGCGGTTTTGGCTATAACACCTGGCAATCAATCCTGACGATAGGTGAGGGTGGACTATTAGGCGCCGACACCACCTCTGAGCACTCACAAAGTAGCTTGAAGTTTCTGCCCGAGCCGCATACGGATTTCATTTTCGCCGTTGCCGCCGGTAACGCCGGTTTTATTGGGTGCATTTTAGTCTTGCTGGCTTACGCGATTCTCCTGTCCCGCTTGATAACCGGCGCCCGGCGTGCGCCCGATCGCATGGGCATGCTGGTCATCATGGCCATAGTCGGCGGGCTGATGTTTCAGATCTTTATAAACATCGGGATGGAACTGGGAATCTTGCCGGTAATTGGTGTGCCGCTGCCACTGATGAGTGCCGGACTGGCGTCGCTCATAGCCACGTTTATCGCCATCGGCTTCGCCATCAGCGTGCAGTTGCGAAGATTCGTTAACTGAAATCACCGGCCTTCAACTCGGCATTGCTCTAATCATCCAGGAATAGGCTACACGCGGTTGTTTTTTCTAATTGACCTCGTTCACGTGCGACTCCCGCGGCGCCTCGCGTCAACGAACCACCAATCAGATCCCTTCAACTTACCGGGTACGCAGATTCTGGGTTGCGACTTGCAGCCCGGTTCATTTCGAGAACATCCCTCGCCGGAGGCGGAAGCGGTGTCTTTCTGCCGTCCGTGAATTTCTTTGGAGACTTAGCTGATGTTCTATTCCTTCTCTAATTCCCGTCGCGCAAAGATAAAGATCGCTCTCACGCTAGTTGTCGCTGGCGCCATTGGCACCACCGTCTTCGCGGTTAGAGGACGAACTTGGTTCGCTGATGTGTCTGAGGCGAAAACTTCGGACC
>JBOGOU010000234.1:0-21240 GCA_050748205.1 Pyrinomonadaceae bacterium
GATTAGAGCGTTCGCCTCCGGAGCGATTCTTGACTTCCGCTTTTCCTGAATAATATAGAAAACGTCAATAAAAACCGGGTGATTCTTGTGTCCCTCGGTGCCCCAAAGTGTCCCCTTGTGTCCTGAAAACCACGTAGAAAAGGGGACGCAAAAGGGGATACACTAACCGTGGCTTTGGGCCAATTTACCAACTTGCTTCGTGGCAAGTGCATCGCCAAGAAAGTAGGTGCAAATTGAAAATACTCGAACGAACAATCCGCACGAAAAGAGGTAAGCACTGCGCTCGCATCCGGTTTGAAGACGACAATGGTAAGACTCGAGAGGTAATGCGCACTGAAGAAAGTAAGAGTGCAGCAAAAACCAAACTCGCTCAACTTGAGGTGGAGATTTTAGAAAAAGGAACAGCGAGACTGGAGGCGGGTAAGGTTACGTTCCGGCAGCTTGCTCAATACGTGAAGAACCGATTCTATGTGCCAGCCACATACAGCGAAGATGGTTCAAAGGTGAGCGGTGTCAGGAGTGTGAAACCAGCGCACTCTGCTATCGACAAGTTGGTGGAATACTTCGGCGACAAGGACATCAGAAGGATTGACGATGAGGCTTTCGAGAAGTACAAGGCACACCGCCTAAGAACAGTTAGCATCGCTACCGTGGATCGTGAGCTATCGAAAGCGCGAAAGATGTTTGGTGTGGCGCTGTCCAAGAAGTGGCTTTTCGATAATGCCTTCAAGACTGAAGCCGGCAAACAGTTGATTCAAGTCGCCGCTGAAAAGGGTGCTGTGGAGCAGGTATTGTCTGACGCCGAAGAGCGACGGCTATTCACGGCCCTTCAGAAAGCAGACCGTCGTCACACAATTCCGGTGTTCATTGCGGCGCTGGAGACTGGCGCTCGATGGTCCAGTCTGGTGGAGTTCTTAAAGTGGAAACATGTCAACTTCAAAGCTGAAGAAGTGACCATCACCACCTACAAGGATAGGAACATGAAGCAATGGGAGATTTCAGTTAGCACTCGATTGAAAGCCGAACTGCTGAAACTCAAACTCCAAAGGAAGAGCGACGATCTCGACGAGCGGTTGTTCGCTAGCGCGAGCGTGAACCTGCGTAAGGTGTGGGAGGCTGCACGTAAGGAGGCCGGTATCACTAGCATGCGCTTTCATGACTTGCGACACACGTTTGCAACTCGCATGGCCGACGCTGGAATGGAGATGCATGAACTGGCAAAGATTTTGGGCCACACTGACATCTCTATGACGTACAGGTACTACCACCTGACGAAGAAGGTGAACAACAAGATGAGGGACATACTCAACAAACGTGTAGCGATGTAGGTGAAATGGCAAACCTGACGGATTGTATTTGTTGAGATACGCAAGGCCAATAGTCTGCTGGCTTTCAATGTCCACTCAACCAGCCAAGGCGACGGCATTCTAACCGCAACCCTCAGCTTAGGAGTTTTATTCATTGCTCCTTTACTCGCTTAGCTGGTAGCCGGGGGTATCGAACTGCCGACCTTGGGGTTATGAATCCCAGAGAAGTACTCGCACCAAGTCTATCCTAAGCATAAAGCCAATAAAACAATGGGTCGCGGTCGGAAAAGAGCCGCTTATGTGCCTTATGTGATATAGGTTTCCAGATGAATCTCGGCAAAATCTCGGCAAAATATCCTGAAGGGTCGCAATCAATGGGAATCTAGCCCGCGACCAACAATATGACGGCCTAGGCGAACCACTCAATTAAAAACCTGGCCCAAAGCTTCCGCACCCTACTCAAAACAGTGTGCCCCGCTAGGCGATTCGCTTCAACAAGAGAAAGTCATTATCGCGTTGGTGCCCAGGAAGGATCGGGAAGTTAATAGGTTTGTTTCTACGTCCTATCGCTCAGAGCTATTGTCTTCTAAAGAGTGCTTTAGGGAACCAACGGGGCGCGACTTGGCGACAACGCGGCCAAAATCTCGAATGATCATTTCAGTCGACGGATCGCCCGTGTAAATGAAATGTTTTTCTGAACGGAGGGTACACATTTCACGAAATGTAGAATCGATTTGGTTTCCGAGAAATACCATAAATGATATCCCAAGAAAGGGAAACTTTTATCGCTTACACTGATCCACTTTTTCGCCATAGGGTGGAATAAAAACATTCCAAAGTTTTTCTTCTGGAATGACGCTCACCCATACGACCGCGTTCTTTGGGAAAGGTGTTTCGCCTAACAGATACCCTCGTAGCTCTTCGCGATAAGTACCGAGATAGATTGGTTCAATTCTCTTCTTGCCTAACTTCCACTTGTGGACCGCTGCGCGCCAGACGATGCTGGAGGCAAAATACGTGAGTTGCTCGAGATCGATCTCAGGAATCATTGCGGCCGAATAAACCTTCAATCCATTTCCGGCCAAAGGCTTTGATGCGTCGATCAATTCTCTCAACTTGAAGCCGTCGGCATTTCTTGAGCAGTACTTCATCACCCAGCTTTCACCGTTCTTGTTGAATCGTTCTTCGCATTGCGCACAAAGGAGATAATCCTTCATCTGGCTATCGCTTTGAAGGCTAATCTCGGCATTCACGACAACGGGCGATTCACCTTCCGATTCCTTGATAATTTTATAGGCGGCTTTCGGTATGAAATGGCTGTCTCGCAATTCGCCAGTCGCGTGGCAAAGCTTGCATTCTCCGTGCGTGGGACTTTTTGGTGACATATCCGTTTGATCGTGATTCTTCGCTCATCGCTTAATGTAGAGTTTCGGTTAGGCCTGTGATTTTGCTACTTTCAAGTATCAACGTCCGGACTCGTCGATATTACGCATGATCAATCGTTGCGGTTGATGAATACGAAGGTCGACGTAGCATTCTCCATGCCTAGTCCGTCTTTCGATACTTCTTGCCCGTCCACGTTTCCTCAGTCCGCGTCGTATGTTTAGTATTAGACGTGCCACCCGCGCTCTCGGTGTACTTGTTACCTAGCCAGCTGGTACGTTCCTGAGAAGTAGACTTAACCTTACCGTCCGCTCCTCGAGTTTCCCTATATTTGTTTCCTAGCCAACTCTCTTTGTCGCGAGAGACGCCGACTGTCTTGCCGGTATTGCTTCGGTGCCTGCGTCGTTCATCGCCGAAGACTCCAGTTTCGTCACGAGATTCGCCAATGAGTTGACCGATGCTGTTGTGGGTCCTGAAAACCGTGTTGCCAAGCCAGTCTTTCTCCCTAGTGGTCTTGAAAGGTTTATGCCGGAATAACTCGCGGCATTCCTCACAGCGCTTTGGTAGGTCCCACCCGTTCTCGCGGCACTTTATCTGAGTGCCTGCTGAGATCGTGAAACTCTTACTGCAATGGTTACAGGAGGCGTTCTGTGCCGCGTAGCGTTGCTTGCAGGAAGCGCAGAATTTGGGTGGAGAATCCCAATCGCGGTGAGCGCGAATTGAGGTCCCGCAATGATCGCATGGCTTTTCGAACCATTTCGCCTCACGTCGAGTTTTGCAATTCTTGCAGAGGCTTGGCGGCTTGTCCCAATCGACGCAGATTTTTATCGTAGTACCGCAATCACCGCATGATTTCTCGTACCACTTGGCATCTCTTGCCGCTTTGCAGCTCTTACAAGTCTTGGGCGGGTGGTCCCAGTCAACGTGAGCACGAATTGAGGTGCCACAATCCGAGCAATGAACTTCATACCACTTGGCATCATTAGCAGCCTTGCAGGATTTGCAAAGGCGCGGGGTGTTGCTCCAGTCTTCGTGAACCTGAATCTCACCGGAACACTCGGCGCACGAAACTGAATACCATTTCGACATTGAAGGTTCTCCAACTTGCCGTACAAGTATACGCCACACTCATTCTCGCAACCCTCTCTCAGACCGTGTCAATACCATGCTCGGTCTGCCGTTGCCAGCACTTAGTCGCTTTAGGATCGTCAATACTAACTAAGGCGAGGAGTCACGTCTCCGCACCTACCGTGAGGAAAGCCCAAGTGGAGTCCACCAAGTTCTCGCGTCGGCGGCACGGCGCTTAGATCTGCCAAAGCCCCAAAAGTAAATAGGGCGGACAGCGCTCCTCGCGCATAGGAGATATCAAAGGAGCAGAAGGAAATGAGATTCTTATTTGGAGTACTTGTTGGTTACGGCCTGAGAGGGAAACAGAAACCGCTGATCATCTGCCTGGCGACCGTAGCGTTCATTCTTTACATACTCTTAACATGCGTCGCATTGCCGGCAGTAGCACTCTTGGCACTCCATTTGGACGTACAACGGGAGCGCCAATCGAGACCGGTTCAAACTAAAGTTCCATCGGTCAAAGGATTGAGTTATGAGGAGGCGGAAACCAAACTTCACGCCTCTAACCTCAACATTCGACTGCTTGCAACTCGCTACGATCTGGCAATTCACCCAGAACTGATTATCGACCAAGTCCCACAACCCGGAGAGGAAGTTGTCTACGGTTACGCCGTTGGCGTTACGATCACTAAGGCGAATTCTGATAGCTTCCGTCCATAACGAAACAGCCAGCTACTAGTATGGAACGAGCGCAGAAGTTGAACTTAGGGAAACAGAGGCTGTGAATAGAGAGAGGGATTCAATCTAGCATTCCGTTTCACCTCACGGATCTTCCTCAGCTAAGAGTTTTTTGATCACTTCTTCAGTTTCGTCATACGCACCTTCGCCGACATGCTTCCAACGCACGCGACCTTGCTTGTCGAGCACGAACAAAGTCGGCCAGGCATAAACTCCGTACGAATTCCATGTGGCGTAATCGTTGTCGCTAACTACGGGATACTGAATGCCCAACTCCGCAACTTCCCGGCGAAGATGGTCTATATTCTTTTCCTCATCAAACTCCGGACTGTGCACGCCGATAACGGTCAGCCCTTTGTCACGATAGCGCGCGTCCCATTTCTTGATCGATGGCAAGGTGTTGCGGCAGTTGAAACAGCCGAAAGTCCAGAACTCAATTAATACCACCCGTCCCCGCAGACTCTTGAGCGTAAGCGGTTCAGAGTTGATCCAAGAGCCACTGGAAATTTCCGGCGCCGTTGCCGCTTTGGTTTCCGCAACCAGACCGCTGTGCTTACCATATGTTAGGCGCGAAATACCGACGGTTAAGATCCCAAGTGGTCCCCATCCCTTCGCATAACCAGTCGCGACGATCGCAACTGCCAAGATCAAAAGCAGCGAAACGAAAACAGTATTCTGACGATGCATATTACTACCTAAATTAGATACGCACGGGATGGGCATTTCAGATTTATGGCTGACGCCCAGAGCTTCCCAGAACACTAAGCATAACGATTCTTATTGCGACAACATTCAGAGTGCGTTGTCGACATCCGAAAAGACAACCCGTAGATAACTCGTCACGCGAGGGTAAGGACGACCCGGAAGCGCACTCTGCCGCTGCGCATTTGCTCATAGGCTTCGGCAACATCTTCAAGCGGGTATTGTTCGATCCTCGGGTGCACGCCACTTAATGCGCTGAACTCCATTGTGTCCTGCGAATCTCTCGCAGTCCCTGAATAGCAGCCCGCGACTGAACTCCGCTTCATAATTAAGGAGAACACATTGATCGTAAGCGGCTCAGCCGGAGCTGCCGGGACTAACAGCAAGCCGTCGGGCGAGAGTCCGTCGACCAACCCGGAAATTGCTGCTGCATTCGGGGCGGTCGCCAGAATCACGCGCGCGCCGCCGAGTTTCTGCAACTCGGCCACTACATCGTTTGCAGTGGCATCAAGGTAATGATGAGCACCGAGTTGCTGCGCGAGCGCTTCTTTGTCGTTTCCGCGGTTGATCGCGACGGTCACGAAGCCCATCTGTCGCGCGTATTGAACTCCGAGATGTCCGAGTCCGCCGATGCCATGCACTGCCACAACGTCTCCGGCCCGTGCACCGGAATTTCGTAGGGCGTTGAAGACCGTCACACCTGCACACATGAAGGGTCCGGCTTCGTCGGCAGGCACTCCATCGGGAATCGCCGCGAGTACAGCCGCTGGTGCAATCAAGTACTCGGCGTAGCCACCATCGAAATCAATGCCGGTCACTTTTCGATTGATGCACATCGCGAAGTCACCGCGCCGGCACTGCTCGCATACGAAACAGTGTCCGCCGTGCCACCCCACGCCAACGCGCTGGCCGATTGTCCAGCCCGTTACATTCTCGCTTAGTGCGTCGACGCGTCCAGCAACTTCGTGCCCGGGCACGCGTGGATACTGCAGGCCCGGCCAGAGACCTTCCTTTACCAACGCATCGCTGTGGCAAATACCGCAGGCTTCCACTCTCACGCGCACTTGCCCGGCGCTCGGTTCCGGTATATCGCGTTCTACAATCTCCCAATCTCCACCCGCTTTGCTGATTTGTGCTGCCTTCATTTTGTTAGTCATGTTGTTGCTCACAATTCTCAAGTCTCGTAGTAGCCGGGACGGTAACGGCGACGCACCGCCCAAGAAACGCGAACCCTGCTAAGTCCATCAGTCACGTACGTAGTGACAGCTGTACCCTCCCGGGTGCTTTCGCAGGTAGTCCTGGTGATTCTCCTCGGCACTGTACCAAGTGGCGGCGGGCTCAATGGTCGTCGTGATCGGGCGCTTCCATTCTCCTGACGCGTCCACTCGCGCCCTCACTCGCTCTGCGGTTAGCTTCTGCTCAGGCGTCTGAGGAAAAATCGCCGAGCGGTATTGCGTGCCGGCGTCCCACCCTTGCCGATTGAGCGTAGTCGGGTCGTGCAGTTTGAAGAACCACTGCTCCAGTAAGTCTTCATAACTGAGCACTGTCGGATCAAATGTCACGCGGATCGCTTCGGCGTGCCCTGACTTGCTGTGATGCGTATCGGCATACGTCGGATTCTCCAGCCAACCTCCTGTGTACCCGACCTCCGTAGCGATCACACCGGGCACGTCGCGGAGAATTTCTTCGACACCCCAGAAACAGCCGGCAGCGAGAACGGCCACCTCAGTCTGTTTCTCACTCGCGACCGCTGAGCCAGTCGTTCGGTCCTGATCATTCACGATTGGTTTCCTTCATTTCGGCAGTTCCGTTCCGGCCTGCTCAGCCGCCATGTACGCCGCATACCAAACGGGCCAGTTCTCATCTCGCTGGCCGCCCATGCGTTTCTCATGCTCACCATGAGCTGTCGCCGCGCGAATCAGCGCGCTCACGAGATCGGTTACCGAACCGAATGAAGTTACTCCAGAGTCGATGCGCCCTGGCAACCGGGTGGTGATCTCCTGGAGCAACCAACTGTTCCCGTCGGGATCGCTAAACAATGCGCGCGAGCGGTAAGTGCCATGCTCAGGATCAATGTCAGGGACAGGACCGTTAGCAGTGAGGTGGAAGATCTCACTTACGTCGATGCCGGCAGCAACCATCGTGTCTCGCGCCGCCTCAATATCAGAGACGATCAGGTACGTTTTCTGAGCGGACCCCGGCGCGGCAGTAGTGAGGCCTTTGCCGAATTGCACCGAACAGGCAGAACCGTGTGGCGTGAATTGGTAGACGCCGGAGCCGGGCGGCGTGACGTCTTGTCGCCAACGAAGCTTGCGGTAGAACTGTTCAGCGCGTTCGGCATTCGAGACTGGAATGACGATTACTTCCAGTCTCATATCGAGTGTCGCGAGTTCGTCTTCGATCACAGTTGTCATGCTATCTCCTATGGCGTTGGGTAGTCCCAAACATCGGGTGGCAGCTTATCCTTGAGTGATGCATACATGGCATCGCGGAACAGTTTCAGCGCCGGATACGGCCGCATGGCAATAGTGCGCTCCACTATCAGTCCCTGGTCGTTATCGACGACTATCTCCCAGCTCTCGATCTTATGGCCATCCATGGTTCCCACCCAGCGCAAAAAGGTGGTGTGCTCATCGAGCTTGAACTCGGCCGTATAGTTACCGGAACCACGCGTATTACTCGACTGAGCGAAAATCGCCGCGCAGAATTCACGACCCTCGATCGGCCGAATCAGGAGCGGGCTGTTGAATACGACGTTTTCGGCAAGCAGCTCACTCACCTGGGCGGCTGTAGGTTTACCGGATTCCCGTAGCTTGCGTAAAGCATGCATTGTGATTCCTCCTATATTATGTTGCGGCGAGTATTATGTTGCGGCGAGCGCAAGCGACCTTACTGCGACGGGCTCAGGTTGAGTGCAACTAAAGCATGGCCCGACTTCCTCTACGCCTTTGCCGCGGCACTGATCTGATAGTTCCGGGCTTCGATGGCTTTCAGTGTCTTTGCGAACCACTTCTCCAACTGTCCTTTGCCGACGATCCCCAGAAATGCGCCGAGCAGCTTTCCCTTAAGGTTCTTGCCGTCACGCACAATTTTGACGTCAATGTCTGTCGTGCCGTTGGACTGCCGCGTTAAGTCATAAGTGTGACCTGACCGGCCTCCCCACAAGTTCGAGTCAGTGGTTGTTAGGACAATGTGTGTGGGATCGGACCAGTTGTAGCTAAGTCGTTCCCAGATTCCTCCTGATCCCTCGGTGACGTCGGCATAGTTAGTGCCCTGCTTGTGCACCTTAAGATACTGGTCAGTGCTATTGCCAAAGATCTTCTCACGGCCTGGACCGAAGTCCGTGAGCCCGGCAATGAACTGCTCCGGAGTAGCGGTGGTTGTCATTTTGAAATGGATTGTGGACATGTGCCTCCTTTAATTGAAGTGAATTCGCGCCACCAAGCTCTTCGCCTGTCTAGTCAGGACTTGTGCATTCCTCGTCAAGGTCAGCTACTAATTCGGCGAGATCAATTTCGGCGTCCCTTGTCTGGAAGCCGCATCTGAACGCGGCCCGCATCAGTTGCTGGAATTCTTCTGTACGCGTGCCCTCAAGGAAAAGATCTGAATCGCGACGGATGTCTTCAACGGTCGGAAGCGCGATTGCGTTGACACGTTCCTTAACCACCGCATGACCGGCAACGGGAAACTTTGCGATCCGGTGTGCGAGTGATTTCACGAAGTCGTCGAGTTCCGCGGACGGCAGCGCGCGGTTGATCCAGCCATATCGTTCGGCCAGTTCCGCGTCGTAGTCCTCTGCACTTAACATAACTTCGAGCGCGCGACCGCGACCCATGAGACGCGTGAGGTGTTGGGCACCGCCCGCGCCGGGAATGACACCAAACGCTGGCTCGAACTGACCAAAGATCGCCGACTCGCGGGCGGCGAAACGCATGTCACAGGCGAGCACGAACTCGCTGCCGACTCCACGCACGCGACCCTCGATCTGCGCGATCGAGACCAGCCGGCTCGCGCTGAGGTACCGAAATAGGAGCCCGAGCGACGGTTCACCGGTGAGTTTCGCGGCCGGCTCCCGGTTCTCTTTGATCCGCGTTACGTCGACATGCGAGATGAAATATTCTGGGTCGGCACTCTTGAACACGAGCACCTGCACAGCGCCGTCGGCCTCGGCTTGCTGAATGAGCGAGACCAGATCGCGAACGAGTTCAGGCCCAAAAAGATTCATCGGTGGCGCGTTGATTTCGGCAAACAGCACACCATCTTCCTTGTTCAATGCGAGTGTCTCAAGACCGAACCGGTCTCCTTCGCTTTGCTGATCGATTACTTTCGGCATGTTTTCCTCTGTGGCACCAAATCCTTGGGTTCAAACTTCATGTCGACTCTCTGATTTCGATGCGGTCATTGACCGACGGCTGCCAAACTGCAGGATCGCAACGCCTGACAAGATGAAGATCATGGCGGCGTAACCACTTGGATTAATGGTGTCGCCGACCAGGCAGACGCCGATAAGTAAAGCGACAACAGGTGGAATGTAAGTGACACCTGACGCCGCAACTGCTCCCAGGTTCTCAACGATGAAGTAGTACATGACATATGCCAAGCCCGTCCCACACAAACCGAGCCCAAAGATCAATCCCGTCCAGGCACGCGTATCTTTGAACGCAGCACCGATTCCGCTCAGGCTTGTCATTAGGAATAGGACAATCATCGCGATGCCGATCTGGTAAGTTGCCAGTGCCAACGCAGGCAGCCTTAAAGGAGTAATGAACTTACGCGCGTATACGAAGGAACATCCGACACTGAGTGAACCGGCAATCATGTAGATGACTCCGCGAATGTCAATCGTGCCGACGCTAGACCAAGGGCGGGCGATAAGCAGCACGCCGAGAAACCCTAGTCCCACTCCAGCTGCTTTGGTCATGCTGATGTGCTCCTCGGTCATGAAGAGCCATGCACATATGAAGGTGAATAACGGGATCGCTCCACTAAGTAAGCCCGCGATGCTCGACGGCAGGAGAACTGTTCCCTTGGCAAACGCAAAATAGTAGATCACCGTTGCGATAAGCGACATAACCACGAAATGATGGATGTAACGGATATGTTTCCACCGAAGCGCTCCCCTTGTTAGAGCGAAAAGGAAGATCGGCACAAAGCCGAACACGACGCGCAGAAGCACGATCTGGCCGGGTGATATCTCTTTCGCGGCCCACTTCATAAAAATAAAATTGCTTCCCCAGATCAGTCCCAGCAAAGCGAAAGCAAGATAAGCAGCCTTCTTCATGTGGTCCCCAGAAGATCCCTGAAAACAGCAGAAATTTCCCCGAGCAGGACGGCCCCGTCGTTGCCTACTTTCAGCGTTTCATAGTCCATTGGGCGAAGTAGACCACGAGTCAGCAGGCGAATCTATTAGACCAAGGTATCGATCGCAATCCTGGTATGACGGTGCACGACATTGAATTTGAGAATGAGGAACGGATGTCGTGATGCTGGTTGACGCCAAAAGGGCGAGAGGTTTAGCAGAACCGTCACGCGTCGATGCCTCCTATCCTCCAGGAACCACAACCGCTCGACCGACCAGACGTCCGTGTTCGAAATCGGCGTATGCCTGCTTCACCGCACTGAACGGATAGCGATCGACCAGCGACTTAATCCGACCCAGAGCTGCCATGTCGACCACTGCCTTCAACGCAACACCACCGCCGTTCAAGCTTGTCACCAGTTGCGCGCCCGGTGCTTCTTTGAAGAAATCGAAAGGAATTGATCCGCCACCCGCGCCGACCATAGTCAAGCGACCTCGCCACGCCAAGGCGGCGACGCCCGTGGCGAGAGTCGCGTTTACTCCGACGCAATCGAGGACGAATGCCGCCCCGATCCCGCCAGTGAGATCGCGAATCTGATCCGCAGCGTCAGGACCACTGGTGACGACGTCGTCGGCTCCGTACTCACGTGCCAGCTTCAATCTGGCCTCGCTCGAGTCGACCGCGACTACTCGCGCGCCGGTCAGTTGGCGAAGGAATTGAACCGCATATAGTCCCAACCCGCCGATGCCGATCACAACCGTTGTGCTGCCTGGATAGATCTCCGGAAGCGCGGACTTGATCGCCGTGTATGTAGTTAGGCCGGCATCCGTAAGCGGCGCAGCTTCAATCGGGTTGAGATCGCCGATGGGCACAAGAAATCTTGCCTCGGGAACTAAGACGTGTGACGCGTGTCCTCCATCGTAACCGACACCGGGAGCACGAATGGCCTTCTGGTAGAGGCAAAAATTTTCTTCGCCGGATCGGCACATGTGACAGCGTCCGCAACTGGCCCAGGACGGATTGACGGCGACGGCGTCGCCATGCTGGAACCCTTTCACTCCCGCTCCCAGTTCTTCCACCCATCCGGCGATCTCGTGCCCGAGCGTGAAGGGTGGCGGCTCGTTCTTCCAGTAGTTTCGGTCGCGAGATATGACGATGAAGTCGGTATGACAAAGGCCGGAGCCGCCGACTTTGACTACCACCTGACCAGGTCCCGCGTGCGGGTCCGGCACCTCCTGAAACTCTGGTTGGGTCTGCGCTGTTTGCAATCTGTACGCGAGCATCGTTTCTCTCAGTTAGTCGCTTCTATCGGTGCGAATCCGAAAGCCATTTCAAAGCGGACAAACTCGGCATGAAGAAGTACTCGCCCCCGCGAAGCACGTTGAATGTTTCGATTCCGTGAACCCGGCGTCTCACCGGTTCCTTCGGAATCGTGAAAGTCGCCCCTTCGTCCTGCAGTCCAATAATCGGGTCGCGCTCGTTGCCTGCCCCGATGAAATTGCCATCGTTGATCCACTCTTGTTGCAGGAACTCGATGGTGGCCATCGCCTTGGCGCTAATGAAGAGGAAGTAGGCCCCGCGCGACACTTCGTCATTTGCTTCAGACAACTCATTAGGATCGTACGGTGGTCCATACGTGGTGCCCCGCCTGATGAGTCGATGCAGCTTGACGTCAGTCAACCGCGTGAGTTTGGTGTCACGTGGATTCATGCGCCGAATATGGCAGCCGAACGGAGCTTGCCGGCCACGCGCATCGTTCGCGTAGTTGAAGTCGTTGTTTCGATGCGGGTCCGCACCGAGTGTAGGGTCATCGACGTCAGGCGCCAGCACTAGAGGGGCGCCGCTGCGCCAACGCCCGACCAGCTTCGCTGCCAGCAGTTCCCTTTCTGCTTCGGTGCTTCCGTGCGCTTTCAGGAATCGATTGAACGCTCCGACGCGCGATTGATATTTGCGGAAGCCCACATAGGTTCCGTTGCGACCGAGTAGGTCCGGTTGCGGCATCGGCAGTGGAAAGCCTGCTTCACTCGGATACCCAAGGATGAACTCGCCTGCCTTGATCGGCTCTCCCTGCCCTGGCAGCGGGTCGAAGCCACTGCCCTCGATCGCGGGTTGATCGATACCATCCTTGTAACCAAGCGAATTGAGATCGCCTGGCTGCGCGCCGAAATCCTGCATGGCCAAAACGCTGACTGACAAACCATCGAGCTGCTCGCGAGCGAGGCCTAGAATGCGGCGCCGATCTTCCTCGGAATCGCTAAATGCTTGCACCCCGATATGGACGTCGCCTTTGCCGTAGGCCGCGTCCCAGTTCTTCGGATCGTTGATGCCGATGTCCCCGAGTTGCCGAGCGCGCGCCGCCATCCCTTCCCGGAAAGCTTCGGGAAAGCTTTGCAGCGAGTCCTCGGGGAGACCGAGGGCCTTGAGACCTGCATAGCTTATCCCGACCGAAAGCCAGGGATTCTCAGCGGTCCACCAGCTGTCCGCGGAATCAATGTGCGGCGCCAGCCTACGGAGAAGCTCGCGGCCCGATTGAGCATCGTCGATGCGCAAGAGCACGTGGGTGCCGAAGTACGGCGCGGGCCTTGGCCTGAGTACCGTCGCCTGGATCTCGTGCAACTCTAACGACGGCGCGCGCGGCGCAACGCTCGCACCAGCCTGTTCATTAACGGAAGACATACCAGCGTCCTTCTTTGGTCCTGGTCCATTCTCGCCCCCGACCACGAATGATCACTTCGTCGCCTGGCTATTGAATCTTGTCGAGGAACTCGTCCACCGCCTTGCCGGTGCGCTCCAGTCGTTGAATTTCCGCCAGAGTCAACTCCGGATTGGCCACGAACCAGCCTTCTGCCGTGATCTGGTGCTTAACTAAGTAATCTTTCGCTCCGGGGTCACGAATCCCAGGCCAGCCTTCCCAGGCGGAGTCCATAAGGTCCAGATAGTCTGGAATCAACGCGATGAAATCATCGATGTAGGTATCCCAATCGCCGTCGAAACTTGTGGCGAAGAGGAGCCTCGTGTCATTATCGATAAACACGAACCGCATGTCGTGGAGGGTGCCGACTTTGGACGCACCGGGTGAAAGGTTGCCGCCCAGCAATTGCAGGAACGTGCGAAGCCGCTTGGCGCCGTCAGGCACCAACGGAACGATCAATGTCAACTCCGAGCGTTTGCCGAGACGGGCGCCAACCCGCCCGGCGCTCTCGATTGGCGTCGGCGGTTCCGAAACCTGCCCCGACAACTCTTTGATTACGTTTTCCAGTGCTGCCTTTCCCACATCCGTAGCGTCCGCGAACAACTCGCGCAGCTGCTGAATCTTCTGCTCGCCGGTCAGTTCCGATTGGGACGCGCCCGCCGTCTGCGTGTGAGATGACATGACTTTCTTCTCCTTATCAATATCAATCTTACTAGCTTTGTGTGTTCTGATAATCCATGCCTTAAACGGGGATTCGGGAGCGCGGCCATGGATGCTACGTTTCCTATTCGCTGATCTTGTCTAGAAATTCGTCAAGCGCCTTTCCGACGTGCTCAAGCCGTCGCGTCTCCGCGACTGTCAGATTGGGACTGGCGACGTACCAAGCCTCGGCTGCAATCTGGTGGTTGGCAATAAAGTCTTTCACCGAGGGGTCATGAATTCCCGGCCAGCCTTCGATATTGCAGAAGATCAAATCCATGGCGTTGGGAATCTTCGTCACGAAGTCGTCGATGTAAGCATCCCAATCTCCGTCGTAGGCAGTGGCGAAGAGCAACTTCGTGTCGTTATCCAGGAAGACGAACCGCATGTCGTGGAGGGTGCCAACCGCGTCCCCTCCCCGGAAGTTGCCTTCAAGCGCTTGCAGCAGTCCGCGAAGCCGTTTCGCTCCGCCTTCTGCTAACGGAATAACACCGGTGAGCTCCGAGACTTTGCCCTGACGGGCGCCAATACGCCCGGCGTTTTGCGTCCCTGTCGCCGCTGCCAGCTCTCGTTTTAGATCGGGGAGCCCTTTCTCCAGTGCGATTCTGCCCAACTCCGGCGCGGCGGCGTAAAGCTCCCGCAGCGTTTGAATCTTCTGATCGACGAGGCGGTCCCGTTCTAATTGTGTTTGCGTTTGCATTGGTGTCTCCTAATTCAAAAGTCGTTGTTAGTTCGCCTACTATCCAAATATGCGAGCCCCAAGCTATTGAGCGGCGGCCCTTTGCTCCCCGAACACTTCGGCCAGGTTCTTCGGTTCCTTGCGCTCCTGTTGGTTCGCCTGGTGGCGAAGAATCGATGATTGCCGATAGACCTCCTTGCGCGATCGCATGATGTTTCCGAGCGGACGGTGCTCCTCGGTGACGCGCCAGGGGGACATCGAGGTTTTGTCCATCCTCTCGAAATTATCTTCCCCGCCGATGTCCTGCTGGGGAATCCGCAACTTCGCGACGGTCACAAACGGCGAGAGACTCTCGGGCCAGACAACCGTAGTTTTCTCGACCGGCATCCGCGCCAGGTCAGTAGCGAGTTGGATCTGAATGTCGAACTCGTATGGCCGTTCGCGTAGTTCTGCGACCAGCGCTGGCCGGAAGACCTGATCGGCGGAATTAAGATCGATCGATCGCTGCGCAACGCCGTCGGCGAACGTTTGCACCGGCGCGGCGCGAACCTTTGCGACGTAGTCGCCATGCCGCACCGCACCCATTGTCCAATATGTCGAGAGCAACAAGTTGACGGGTTTAGTTTGTGCGAGCTGCAGGAAAGCGCCGAGTTCCTCCCACGCCCACTCCTCGGGAGGCAGCATGCCTTTGCCCGTTACCCAGTTGTAGAGAAAGCTGTGAATCGCGGCCTGCTTCTCCTCAGGCGTCAGGTTCGCTGGGGGAGCTTTGCCAATATTCGCGAACAGCGTCTGAATGTAGACATAGTGTTTGAGCGTGTTCGCGAAGAAGACCGGATGGTTGATCAGCGCGTAGTCGAAAGTGTGGCTGTCCGGCTCGTCCTCCAACAGCGTTGGTCCTTCAATGCCAAACATCTTGACCCCGATGCCGACGATCGGTCCGAGAAATCGGTCGTCGCCGACGTGATTGGTGCCATTGGAGAAGCGAACTATGGCATCGTAGCGTCCCGGTTTTGTGTATATACCCTGTGCATACGTATCCGGCAGTCCCTCGATGATTTCAACTTCTGCCCGGGCAAGCCCGTAGCCCTTGGCATGGGCGTCGCGCACCATACGCCCAATCCCCTCGGCTTCGATCGACCCACGCATACGTTGTTTCATCCCATCGAGGACTGCCTGGAGGATTCGATCGAAGTCGGGCTCCTCCTGTTCAACGTCTGGGCTGTAACGCACAAATTTCTCAGTCATTGTTGCCACCCCTTTCCGGCGAACTACGACTCTTCCTCAACGGTGTTCGATCGGCCGGGTCAGTCCCGCTAATTGTTCCGTTGCTCTCTACTCGCGGGTTATACTCCACGTAAATCGACTAATCTATTAGACAAAGGTATCGATCGATACATTGGTATCAGAGGCGACCAGGGGATAGAATCTCCGTCGCTAGTTCCCCTTTTAAATCCTTGCCGTGAGCACCAGCCAGAGGGATCGCTGATGAAAAGGGCCGCTTCCCCAGCAGAACAAAAAAGCTTCGAGCAGGAGCTTGATCTGCGCGTAGCTCAACGCACCGCCGAACTAACCGCCGCTAACGAACAATTAAAAATAGAACTAGCAGAGCTGAAACGAGCCGCAGCCGCCACACGCGAAGGCGAGCTCAATTTGGATTTGATCGTTAACAGCATTCCGGTTCCAGTGGCGGTTACCTCACCAACTGGTGAAGTCGAAGCACTCAATCAACCAACACTTGAATATTTCGGCAAGACATTCGAGGAATTGAAAGGTTGGAAAAGCTCCGACGTCGTTCATCCGGATGACCTTGAGCGAACGGTGGTCGCGCAAATTGAGGCGCACCAAAACGGCTGCTCCTATAACGTCGAGAGCCGCCACCGCCGTGCTGACGGTGTCTATCGCTGGTTCAATGTGATGGGCCTACCTTTACGGGATGCACAGGGAAAGATCCTTCATTGGTTTCATCTGCAGATCGATATCGATGACCGTAAGCGAGCTGAAGAAGCATTGCGGTCGGTCGAACGCAATCTGAACCAGATCATCAACACGATCCCTACACACATTTACGTATTGAACACCGAAGGATCCGTCCAGTATGTCAATCAGGCTGTGATGGACTACACCGGCCTAAGTCTGGAGGATGTAAAACAAGAGGATTATCGGGACCGTGTCATCCACCGGGAGGATTTCAAGAGAGTGCGCGCAGAGCGCGCGTCATCGCTGAGGCGGGGCGCACCATTCAGCACTGAGCAGCGCGTCCTGGGCAACGATGGGCAATATCGCTGGTTCCTGGTGCGCTACAAGCCGTTGCTCGATAAGCAGGGACGTATCGTTCGTTGGTATGTGGCCGCCTTCGACATCGAGGACCGAAAGCGAACTGAAGAAGCATTACAGTCTGCCGAACGCAATTTGAGTCTGACAATAGACACCATCCCAACCCTCATACAAGTGTCGCGACCTGATGGATCTGTACTGTCGATGAATCAAGCGGTGCTGGATTACTACGGTATCACCCTGGAGGATATGCGGAAGGAGGATTTTCGCCCTCGATTTTACCACCCGGACGATGTGGAAAGGTTGCACGAGTGGCGCAAGGAGTCCCTCAAACGTCCGCAACAGTTCGAATATGAGCAGCGCGCCCTGGGCAAGGACGGCAAGTATCGCTGGTTCCTGGTCCGCTACAATCCTCTGCTCGACGATCAAGGAAAAATAGATCGATGGTATGCGACCGCGTTCGACATCGAAGATCGCAAGCGAAGCGAATTCTTGCTGCACGAAAGCGAACTGCAGTTCAAAACGATCTTTGACGAAGCAGGTGTCGGAATTTCCTTGGTTGATCTGACGAGCGAAGAGCCGATTCGACATAATCGTGCGCTGCAGAAGATGCTCGGCTGCAGCGAAGAAGAGCTCGGCAGGTTTGAGACCTTCGATCATCTAACACATGATGATAATCGCGAAAAAGATGCTGCCACATTTCGCGAACTTAAAGACGGCAAGCGGGATTCATTGAGAATCGAAAAACATTTCGTTCTCAAAGACGGAAGATCGATTTGGGCGAATGTCATTTTCACCCTTCTCCGAGATGATCACGGGCGCCCTCGCTATATCATTGCCATTCATGAGGACATAACCGAAAGAAAGCTCGCTTTAGAGCAGTTGCAGGCAAATCAGGATCTTCTAGATCTGGCGCAAAAGTCTGCTGGGGCAATGGCTTTCGATTGGTACATCCAGGAAGAAATCAATCAATGGTCGCCTGAACAGGAGGCTCTGTATGGTCTCGCTCCAGGCGTTTTTGACGGAAGCTATCAGGGATGGAAGGGATTGATCTACCCGCCGGACTGGCCCGGGGTCATGGAAGCGATCAGCCACGCCCACGAGACAGGAAAAGTACTTGCAGAGTTTCGCGTTTTGTGGCCGAACGGAAACTTACATTGGCTTGCGACGAACGGTCGCATGTTTTTCGATGACGAAGGCAAGCCGTTTCGCATGGTTGGTTTTACTTCGGATATCACTCGACGAAAGCTGATCGAGGAAGAACTGCGGCGCAGCGAGGCGTTTCTAGCCGAAGCTCAACGTCTCAGTTCTATCGGCAGTTTTTCCTGGTGTGTTGCGACTGAGGAGATTACCTGGTCGGAGCAGCTCTATCGCATCTATGAGTTGGATCTGGGAATTCCTATCACCTTCGAAGTGATCCGCTCACGTGTCCATCCGGAAGATGTCAGCCTGTTCGAGAAAATGGTGGATGAGGCACGTCGCGAGGGGAACGACTTTGAATGGCAGTATCGTTTGCTACTGCCTGACCAATCGATCAAATACATGCATGCAGTCGCTCATGCGACGCGGGACCACAATGGTGAGTTGGAGTACATTGCGGCAGTTCAGGATGTTACGGCGCGCAGGTTGTCGGAAGAGGCCGTGGACAAAGCGCGCTCCGAACTCGCGCACGTGGCAAGGGTGATGAGTCTCGGCGCCTTGACCGCTTCTATGGCTCACGAGGTCAATCAACCGTTATCGGGCATCATCACCAACGCCAGCACGTGTGTGCGGATGTTGGACGCTGATCCGCCCAACGTCGACGGCGCCCGAGAAACTGCGAAACGCACGATTCGAGACGGGCGTCGTGCGTCTGATGTGATTACGCGACTGCGGGCTCTCTTTAGCAGGAAAGACGCAATCACGGACTTGGTAGACCTGAATGAAGCGACTCGCGAAGTGATTGCGTTGTCGCGCAGCGAGCTGGAGCGGAACCGTGTGATTACTCGGACTGAACTTGCTGATGGGCTGCCGCCAGTAACAGGCGATCGCGTGCAGCTACAACAGGTGATTATTAACTTGCTCCGCAACGGCTCAGATGCGATGGGTGACATAGATGATCGGCCCAGAGAATTGGTGTTCAAGACAGCAGTAGACGGTGAGCACGTCGGCTTGAGCGTGCAAGATGCAGGAACAGGCCTCGAGCCCGAAGCTCTTGAGCGCCTATTTCAATCATTTTACACAACTAAAGATGATGGCATGGGAATCGGTCTTTCTGTCAGCCGTTCGATTATCGAGAACCATGGTGGTCGTCTATGGGCCACGCCGAACGACGGTCCGGGTGTTACATTCTCATTTTCGATTCCGTGCGTTGACGACACGGGAGATTCTCGTTTGAAACACGACGACAACATCAACGAGCAGTGACGAAAGGCCGGCCCCCTCAGGTGCGAGGGACAATCCAGTGGAGGCATTCGATGAGAGAAGATCTTGCCGCAGTCAACGTCACGCGGTCTTATACGCTTGCTGGGACGAACATCGCGATCTTCACCTTCATGCTGTTCTTCCTGTACCCGCGGTACGAGAGCGGCAGGATCAATCCCGTGTTGTTCCAGGTCACACTGATTGCGATGGGTGTGGCGGCGTTCTCACTTGTGTTCGCAACGTTGCACTACTACCGGTGTTCGCTTGGCGGAGTGATGAGTGACACCCAAAGAGCGCAGCAGGCCCTGCGAGCGGATCGCTTCTGGCTTCTTGGTTACACCATGATGTTCCTAGCGCCAAGTCTGGTCCTGTTCCTGGTTAGACTTCATTTCGTCGCATCTGTCTGGCTCGCGTTCTGGCTTTTGTACCAGTTCTTCGTGATCCTTTACTTCCCTAAGCTCCAAACGCCGCAGCTGTCTCATTCCGAGGAGGCGAAATGATCGTCGTTATCGACGGCACCGCCCCGATCGGCTAGAACATCGTCGCGAAAGAGTCAAAAACCAGGAGGCCAAAGTGTCCACACGACCCGTCAAGCGACTCGCTAAATCCAAGCCCACACTCGAGGGCGCCGGTGTTCACTTGCGCCGCGCTTTCGGTTTCGGGAAGACCCGAGACTTCGACCCATTCTTACTCCTGGACGATTTTCGCAATGACATACCTGAGGACTATCTGGCTGGTTTCCCGTGGCATCCCCATCGTGGCATCGAGACGATCACCTATGTTCTTGCAGGTAGGGTCGAACACGGCGACAGCATGGGAAACAGCGGTTCAATCGGTGCTGGTGATGTTCAGTGGATGACGGCGGGAAGCGGAATCATCCATCAGGAGATGCCCATGGGTGACGCTGCCGGAAGAATGCACGGTTTCCAGCTTTGGGCCAATCTACCGGCAGCGTTAAAGATGACCACGCCGCGCTATCAGGAAGTGAAAGCGACTGATATTCCCCTGGTAACTGACGACGATGGAACACAAGCACGAATCATCTGCGGCAGTTTTTGGGGCACGAAGGGCCCGGTGGAAGGAATTGCCGCAGACCCAATGTACCTTGACGTGTCAGTGCCGCCGGGAAAAAAGAAGACGCTGCCAATAGCCACGGCTCGAAACGCTTTTGCTTATGTGTTCGCTGGTGCTGGAAAGTTCTGCAACGCGTCGGTACCACTCACCGTACCAACTGAAAGTGTGCAATGGTTAGACACAACGCCTCCGTCGGAAGCTGACGACCGTTCCCTTATCCTCTTCGACGCCGGTGATGAGGTTGTAGTTCAAGCAGGAGACGATGGCATTCGATTCCTGCTCGTGTCAGGTGAGCCGCTCAAGGAGCCGGTGGCATGGTATGGTCCAATCGTCATGAACACACAGGAGCAACTTCAACTGGCGTTTGAAGAACTTCGGGAGGGCACGTTTCTGAATCGAGGCCAATAGCCGCGCGAGCTGCTGTTTACGATTGCGAAATCAGTTCTTTGGGACGTGCTGGCTCCGAGCCTTCTGCGCCGCTTCAATGTTTCGGAACCTGAAGACCCCGCGCGGATAGTGTTTCGGCGCTATCGTCCAGTAGCGAGCGCAATGCCGGAGAAAGCGCTCGAACTCCGGACTTACGGACTTTGGTATCACGGCCCGGTTCATTTCTTCAATCGAGCGAAACTTCTGCACTGGCATCTCAGTTCTCATCCTTCAAATTGAAGCGTTCTTGTAAAGCCGCCGCGTCCAAGTGATCCTGAACGCGAACCGTGCCCTTCTTAAGCCGATAAAGAGCGCGTGGTGTAGCCACGCTCACTCTGGCGCCCTGGATTTCCTTAATCTCAGCCTCAACTGTTTCGAAGCTACTTGATTCACCAAGGCGCGTAAGCACATCGAAATATAGATCTCCGGTCGGCGGATAGTATCGAATAGCCGGGTATTCGCCAAGCAGATCGTCCGAGGAGATTTCATCGATGT
>JBOGOU010000235.1:0-5952 GCA_050748205.1 Pyrinomonadaceae bacterium
ATAATGGCCGAGCGCTTCAGTGAGTGGCTCGAAGCGATCAACTACTCGCCCAAGACCCGCGTCAACTACACCCGCGACGTGAAGGTCTTTCTTGAATGGCTGGCCGGCAACACTCCCGTCAACTCAATCGCCGATGTCACGCCGGCGCACCTGCAGCAATATCAAATCTGGCTCTACAACTTCGAGCGCATCGACGAAGAACCAACGACTAAAGAAAAAGCAGAAGCAGAACCAAAGCGCTTGAGTGTCGGCACACAGGCCGCGCGTCTGGCGGCGGTGCGCAAGTTCTTCTCTTGGCTCTTGAGTGAACAACAGATCGCTTACAACCCGGCCTCGACACTGCAACTGCCAAAGCAACCGCAGCGCTTGCCGCGTGGGGTGTTGACGAAATCAGAAGCGCGGCGACTGATCGAAGCCACCCCGACTACGAAACCAAGAGACATCCGCGACCGCACGATCCTGGAAGTGCTCTACGCCACCGGCATCCGTCGCGCTGAGTTGCTCGGGCTAACGATCTACGACGCCGACTTACAAACAGCCACACTGCGGATCGAACACGGCAAGGGCAACATCGCTCGGGTGGTGCCGCTCACCCAATCAGCAATCGCTGCGCTCAAGCTCTATCTGGAAGAAGCCCGCGCGATGTTCGCTCGTGAAGCCGGCCAGGTGCGTTTGTTTGTCTCGACTCGTTCTGGTGGGCCACTGGATGATGCTGACCTGGTGCGCATCGTCGCCAAGGCAGCTACACGCGCCGGCATCAAGAAGCGCGTCACGCCGCACACGTTGCGCCACACCTGCGCTACGCATCTCTTGAAAGGCCGCGCCGACATTCGGCAAATACAAAAGCTCCTGGGCCATCGCCGCCTTTCATCGACCGAAGTCTACACACGGGTCGAACTCAGTGACCTGGCCGAAGTCATCGCCCGCTGCCATCCCAGGGAAAAGCGAAAGTGAAAAAAAGAAAGTGAATCGGGCCATCGATGCTTACCTGGCTGAGCTCGAAGCGCGGCGCTTCTCTCACTCCCGCCGCCATCACTCCGGGCGCACCCTTGAACGCCTGTTGCTTTACTTGCGCGAAGCTCATCAAGTAACCGACTGGCGCGCCGTCAATGAAACTCACCTAAGAGACTTCGCAGTCTATGCTGCGACCCGTCATCGCTCACCAAAAGGCAAACTTATCTCAGCGGCAACACTGCGCCAGTGGCTGGCCATGATCCGCTCGTTCTTCACCTGGCTGAATCGCAATGGCCACTTGCTGCACAACCCGGCGGAGCGTCTGGCCTTCCCACGCAAAGAACAACCTTTGCCGCACGTGCTCAACGAATCAGAGATCGCGCGGTTGATCGAAACTCCGGACCCGACCACAGCGCTCGGCTTGCGCGATCGCGCGTTGATGGAAACTCTCTACGCCACCGGCATCCGTCACAGTGAAGCCCACAAGCTTGATCTCTACGACGTGGACACTGCGGCTCAGCGTCTCACGGTGCGTCTGGGCAAAGGCCAGCGCGATCGCCTCGTGCCGCTCACTGAATCTGCAGCTCACTGGCTCACCCGTTACGTTACTGCCGCGCGTCCGGAACTGGCTGCCGGCAAGTGGTGGGGCAAAGGGCGACGACGTGGCCAGCCGAAACTCATTCCGCCAACTTCGGCACTCTGGCTCTCACTCACCGGCCGCCGCTTGTCGTATCAAATGATCGCCGACCGCATCCGTGACTATGCGCTGCAAGTTGAACTCAAGGCCTCGGTGCATACCTTCCGCCACTGCTGCGCCACGCATCTCCTGCGTGGCGGCGCCAGCGTCCGGCACGTGCAACAACTGCTCGGCCACCGTGACCTCAACACCACGGAAATCTACACGCACATCGAACTCCAGGACCTGCAACAGGCCGTCGAATCGGCAACCAACCAAACGTAGGCTTGCCTCACTGAGCGGGGTTATAATGCTTTTTCTTTAGTTGCTGACTTTGGCCGCCGCTAGCTCTTTGACAAACGCTTTCGACTCCGGGTAAGGCCTGGGGAAACGAAGGAAGGTGCTGCGCACCTGAAAGGTTATGACACGTCACCCCTCCAGGGTGCACACGCACGCAAACTTTTGCCTGCGTATGTAAACGTGCTCAACGAGGGAGCTTATAAGAACCCGCATGCGGCTGCATGCAAATGCCTGCGCTCGCGTGCACGCCGGCGCGGGGAGTAACTACACGTTCTTAACCTCAAAAGAACGGGACAATGAGACCGGACTCGATTACTCAATAAATCGCTACTACTCATCAACACAAGGACGCTTCACCAGCGCGGATCCCATGATGGCAAGCGCAAAATTATCGAATCCTCAGACGATGAATCGCTATGTCTATGTGGTGAACAATCCTCTCCGGTACATTGACCCTGATGGATTGGATGGCGAAGATCCTTGGTCAAGTCTTACAAGGAAAGAGCAACTCCTCCTGGCACCAAAGCTAACAACAGTTCAAGCTGGCTATGTGCCGAATCAGAAGCAGTTGGCGGCTGCCGGGGAGGCGTTCAACAACAAGGTAACTGCTCACGATAAAGTTAGCGGGGAGATAGATCTCAAACAGACCACGACAAATGTCGCCAGTATGAAGGCCTTCGTTGCGGAGTTAGGAAGTAACAAACAAGCCTGGGCCCAAGTTGACAAGATTGGGCAGGTGACAGCTCAGGGTGATGGCAAGGTGGCCGACGTTACCTTTACTGTCAAGAACAACGATGCCTTTATAGGCGCGCTTAAAGACGATGCTCGCTTTCGCTACCGCGAGTCGGATGCAGGGCACGCAGATAGCTTCCGGCTGCGCACAATAAGCGGCGATGATCCCTCCTTCCACGTTGACAGGAGCGGGGCGACTTTCGGAGCCCACTGGGATCCGACATCGACCTTCAACCTCCAATCCCAAGAAAGAGTTATGAATGGAGTTCTTACCGGCGATCCAATGGGTGCAATCGGTGGTCTGGCAGGAATGGGTTCAGCCGGCATTCAACACTACGGTGGACGGGCAACCGTTGAGCAGGTTCAGAAGTTTATTACACCGAGCAAACAGTGAGGTTGACAAGTATGCTACTTAGATTTGCCGTGATCTCGTTGCTTTGTTTTCTTACGTCTGGCTGCTGTCAACTGTTTTCTAAAGAAGACTCGCAACCGGCAAGACCAAGTGTGACCTCTCGCTGGGAAGAGCGAACCGATTTGTTCGGTGTTAGATCAATAGGCTCCTTCGTAATGAACAAAGACGAGTCAATCGACAATGGCCAGTTGGGTGTTAAGGTCATTGATGTTCTTCCCAAAGAGTGTAAGTGTATGAGTTGCGAGCCAACGTATCCCAGAGTGAAGATTGCCTTCTACCGGCCGTCGGACAACAAAATCCTGTGCGAAGGCGAATTCCAGGGTAACGCAAGTTTGGAAGTAATGGCGAGGTGTGATCCCGGAATGGGTATTAGTCACATTGCAATCAACGCTATCAATACAAAAGAGAAATGGGTGTCCTTTGATCTAAGGAAATAGTACGAAATGCGGGGCGGCAATCATTCACCGCTGGGCGTGATGAGCGATGAAAGGTTCGATGATGGCGGCGATCTTCTCTTGCTGGCTACGGGGAAGCTGAGAAGCTGCATCGAAAAGGCGGCGCATCTTGCCGGTTGGTCCGGTCCCTCGTTTTTTCCTTCCGTTGTTTTCGTGGTCCTCACTGCCGAGTAGTTCAATCACCGGGACCTTGAGAGCTTTAGCACAGCCGCGCACGACATCGAGAGCGGGGTTGATGGCACGTCGCTCGTAGTAATCGACCATCTCGCGCGTGGTGCCGAGCAGATCTGCGAACTCCCTTTGGGTGATGCCCCTGGCTTTGCGCACTGCTGAGAGGCGCTGGCCGAAGATCGGGGCTGCTTTGGTTGCCGGACGTCCTGCCATAACGTCGGCATTATAAGTGGCGATTTCTTCGTTCATCTTCCCTGCAAAAACCACTTGCCCATATTGCGAAAGTAATTTATCATTCGCCCGTCGAGTTATCAATAGCGGCTTTTTGAAACTTTTCACTTGACAGCTTTTTTGAGAATCAGCCGAAACTGCGAAAAACCGGATGCTGATCGACAAGGCAGAGATCGAGCGGGTGAAGCGGGCGAACGAGTTGGTCTCGTTCATCCGGGCGCGTGGTATCACTCTCACACAGCGCGGCAAGCAGCTTGTCGGGCTCTGTCAGTTTCACAACGATCACGAAGCGAGCCTCATCGTCGACCCCAGGAAACAACTATGGAACTGTTTGGGCGCGTGTCACGAGGGCGGCGACGTGTACCGCTTTGTGATGAAGGCTGACGGGGTGGACTTTCGCGAAGCGCATCGGCGGCTTGGCGGAAATGAAGCCGAGTCGAAATCTGTTGGGGTTGCAGATCAGCAATGGCTGGAGCGCGCGGTCGATCATTATCACGCGCGACTGCTGCAGACACCGGCAGCGCAAGACTACTTGCGCTCGCGCGGCATCACAGCGCCGGAGTTCGTGACGAGCTTTCGGGTTGGCTTTGTTGACGGGACGCTGGCAGAGAAGCTTTCGCCAGAAGGACGGCGCGCGCTGCGCAGAGTTGGGGTAGTGACCGGCTCGGGGCGGGAGTTGCTGCGCGGCTGCGTTGTCTTTCCTTTAGTTGCTGGTGGCCAGGTAGTTGATCTCTATGGCCGGAGCATTGAAGGGCGGCGGCATCTCTTTCTCCCAGGAGAGCGGCGGGGCATCTTCAATCCCCAGGGCGCGCGCAACACGGACGAAGTGATCATCACCGAGAGCGTGATCGATGCGGCGGCGTTGTGGAGCGCAGGCCTGCGGAATGTTATTCCCACTTACGGCACAACGGGGCTGACTGATGAAATCATGGCGCACCTGGTTGAGTGCCGGGTCAAGCGGGTGGTGCTGATGCTCGATGCCGACGAAGCGGGCCGCGCGGCGGCGATTGAAATGACGGAGCGTCTGGCGGCAGTGAACATTGAAGCACGCAGCGTGGAGTTACCGGCAAAGGATGCAGCCGAGTTCATCGCGAGCGGTGGCACGGCTGAGGACGTACGCCGAATCCTCACACCACCGACAACGACGACAACAAGCAAGCCGAGTCCCACACTGCAAGTTGAGACGAGCGCCGATGGCTCAATGCTGTTTGCGATCGCCGGGCGTGAGTATCGCATTCGTGGCTTGTCGCCGGTTGGGTTGGAGCGGCTAAGAGTGAATGTGCGGCTGACCATCAACGGAAACTTTCATCTCGACACACTTGATCTCTATCACGCGCGAGCGCGGGCAGTGTTCGCACAGAGCGCGGCGAAGCTGTGCAGTGTCTCAGAGCAGCAAGTCTCAGCGGACCTGCTGCAGATGATCGAACGACTAGAGGCCGCGCGACTGGCGATGCGGAAGAACGGCGACGATCCAAACCACAACGATGCGCCAATGACACCGGATGAACGAGCGGCGGGTCTGGCCTATCTAAAAGATCCAAAACTCACCGAGCGGATCGTGGAAGACTTTCGCAAGTGTGGCCTGGTGGGTGAGCGAGCGACGGTGCTGGTGGGTTATCTGGCGACAGTCTCGCGCCAGCTGCCGAAGCCGTTGGGCCTGCTGATCGTGGCCCGGAGCGGCGCGGGCAAGAGCGCGTTGCAGGACGCGCTCTGTCAGATGGTGCCGCCGGAAGCAGCGGTGAGAGTAACGCGGCTGACGGGACAAGCTTTGTTCTACAAGGACCCGGACTCGCTCAAGCACAAGGTGCTGGCGATCGCGGAGGACGAGGGCGCGTTTGGAGCGGTCTATTCCTTACGCACGTTAGCCAGTGACCAGCACCTGTCGATCGCCGCGACGCGCACGGACCCGCAGACAGGCCGGCTGCACACCGAGCACTACGAGGTGCACGGGCCGGTGGTGATCATCGTCACGACGACCTCACCCGAAGCCTTCGACGAAGAGACGCGCAATCGCTTCGTGC
>JBOGOU010000236.1:0-8503 GCA_050748205.1 Pyrinomonadaceae bacterium
AGGAAGGGTGGCTTGCCCCCGCTGGAGCGCCAAAGGCGCGACTGGTTGGGTAATATCTCAACTTGCACACTACTAGGAATCTTGTAACCGAGAACACTCCGGCCCAGCGGTGCGGCTGTGAATTGAATGCTGAAAGTAACCAGTCGCGCCTTTGGCGCTCCAGCGGGGGCAAGCCACCCTTCCTTACCTGCAAGTTAGCTCAGCTTGAACCGTCCTTGCGGATGACAGAGTTTTAAGGCAGTCCGACGGAGTGCCGCCCCTACAAGATGCTGTGCTATCTTGTTACTCCAACAGATGGAAACAACAGAATTGCTTCTTAATTGTCTTCCCGCAAATTGTTTCCGATAATCGCGAAAAGTTTGATGAAAATAGTGCCTCTAAAAAAACAGCAAGCTGCAATCGTATTGTCGTTCGTGGCTCTTTTCGCGATTGACGCATGCCGTCCAAACAACAAGCTACCGGCGAAATCCTCCCCGGAATACACCGAGCTAGTCAGGACGTTCTACATCGGCCTCGCGGCTCTTCAGGTCGGTCATGACGTTCAGGCCGACAGCAAGCTCGCGCAGTTCACGCAACTCGCTCCGATTGAACCAGCGGGTTGGGCTAACTGGGGCCTGCTAGCGCTGCGCCAGAGAAACTTCGAGACGGCAGCCGAGCGACTTGGCCGTGCTCGCGATCTCGCCCCCGAAAACGACCACATCTATTATCTCCTGGGCCTCCTCGAAAGCAGTCGAGGTAGGTCGACTGAGGCCATAAACGCGTTGCGCAAAGCGGTCGAGTTAAACCCCGGTAATCTAATAGCTATTTATAAACTCGCCGAGGAAGTTGAGCGACAAGGTGATGCGAATGGCGCCGCTGAATTTCAAGGCCTGATGCAGCAGATTCTGGCTGCGCAACCGGATAACTTCGCGGCACTGGTTGAACTCAGCCGCGTTGCTGCTAAACGAGGCGATGCCGACACGTTGAAGTCTGCCGTGGCTAAGATCACTGCGCGTTCACCCGACTGGCCACCAGAAGTGCAACAGCAAGTTGTTGCCGTGGAGGCAGCAGCCAACAGCGGGGATGTGCGTGGGGCCGCGACGCGCACAACTTTTTTGCGGAACGTGCTGATGCGTGTCCCTGAATACAGACGCAGCCTTGCTGCCATCAAGCCCCCGCCCGGAGAAGAAGCCGTGCCATTCACGCACTTTCTACGGTTGGAAGCGCCAGTCTTTACGACAGCTGCTGCGGACACGGCAATTGCTTTCAAGCCCGAACCGGTTCCAGGCGCGAACACGAGTCAAACGGACTGGATTGGCGCGATTTCATTGAGTGGGGTGGGCGCTCCGGTGGTCGTTACTGCATCCGCGCGTGAAGTGCGCTTGACGAGCGGCGCAAACTTTCCGTTCCCGGGCGGAACATCCAATATCCCTCCCTCACCAGATGGCATCTTGCCGATCGACTTCAGCTATGACTTCAAAACCGACCTGGTGCTAGCCGGAGCCGGCGGCGTGCGCTTGCTCCGCCAGGAGAGTCCGTCTGTTTTTACTGACGTGACCGTGCAGGCCAGGCTGCCGGCAACCGCGACTAATAGGAGCTACACCGGCGCGTGGGGTGCAGACATCGAGGCTGACGGCGATCTGGACGTGGTTCTCGGATCGCAACAAGGGAACCCGACGGTTTTGAGAAACAATGGAGATGGCACCTTCGCCGAGATTCACCCCTTCATCGGAATCTCCGGCCTAAGAGGTTTTGCCTGGGCCGACCTCGAAGCTGACGGTGATCCTGACGCGGCGCTGATTGATGGTTCGGGAAGACTGCATGTTTTTAGTAATGAGCGACAGGGCCAATTCAGTGAGCGGTCATTGCCTGCCAAACTTCCGCCAGTGCAAGCAATCAACGTCGCCGACATGAACAACGACAGCGTGCTCGACCTGATCGTGGCTCAGGAAGCGGGCGTCGTCGTTCGCATCTCCGACAAGAACGAAGGCCAGGAATGGGAGACTGTGGAGATTGCAAAAATCAGCGGCGCTCCAGATTACTATTTGCGGGGAAATATTCGGCTCCTTGTAGCCGATCTCGATAACAACGGCGGACTCGATCTGTTAGTGGCTTCAACAACTCGGCCGGCCGCCGAGGCCAACGGAGGAGCGTTTGTCTGGTTAGGCGAGGAAAAGGGGAACTTAAGACAACTCGACAAGCCCGTCGGGCCTTCTCTGGTTTTTGACGCAGCCGATATTAATAGTGATGGTCGGCTCGATCTGGTGGGACTTTCCGCGGATGGTCAACCGCAACAGGCAATCAATCACGGTTCGAAGAACTATCATTGGCAAGTCGTGCGGCCGCGTGCGAGCCATGCCGTGGGCGACCAACGCATTAACCCTTTCGGCGTTGGCGGCGAGATGGAAATCCGCTCCGGCTTGCTGGTGCAGAAGCAACCGATCACCGGACCATTGCTTCACTTCGGTTTGGGCGAACAGACGAGCGCGGACGTCATCCGGGTCGTTTGGCCGAACGGAACTGTACGGGCCGAGTTCGAAGTGAAAGCTGATCAGGAGGTCGTGACTGAGCAGCGTTTGAAAGCCTCCTGTCCGTTCCTCTACGCTTATAACGGGAAGGAGATGGAATTCGTGAAGGACGCTGTGCCGTGGGGTTCAGCTATCGGCCTGCGCATCAACACGATTGGCTCGGCGAAAATAGCAGCCACTGGAGAGTGGTACAAAATCAGCAGAAAGCAGCTAGTACCGCGCGATGGCTATTACGACATCCGCGTTACAGCAGAACTTTGGGAGGTCTACTACTACGACTATCTGGCGCTCATGCCGGTTGACCATCCTGTGGGGACTGAAATCTTTGTGGATGAGCGCTTCGTGGTCCCGCCAGCGAAGCTTGGCTTTACTACTGTCGCGACACCGCAGAAAATCAAGCAGGCGATCGACGACAACGGCCAGGACGTTACTGACATCGTAAACACACTCGACGGCAAAGCGCTTGATACCTTCGGACGTGGTCAATATCAGGGCGTAACGCGGGATCATTATGTGGAAGTGGAGCTTGGCGACGATGCGCCAAAGAGTGGCCCGTTGTATTTGATAGCGCATGGCTCGATACACGACACTGAGTCGTCCATCAACGTGGCCATCACGCAGGGAAATCGTTGGCGCGCCCAGGGAATGAGCCTGGAAGTGCCGGACGGGCGCGGCGGGTGGATTGTTGCCCAATCCAACCTTGGCTTTCCCGCGGGCCGAAAGAAAACCGTTCTATTCAATCTGACGGACGTTTTCCGTCCTGGTACACCGCGCCGAGTAAGGGTGCGAACGAACTTAGAAATCTACTGGGATCAGATCGAGTGGGCACAGGGCCTCCCCGATGCTCCGCTGAAGACGGTGCGCTTGGCCCCTTCGGTGGCTGACCTGCATTATCGCGGCTTTTCCGTAATCAATCGGCCCGCTGCAGGCGCGCCGGAAGTGCCGGACTACAACAGGCTTTTCTCAACGAAACAGAGCTACCGCGATCTGGTCGGCTACTACACTCGATACGGTGAGGTTGGGGAGCTACTGAAGGAGATAGATGATCGTTACGTCATCGTTGCATCGGGTGATGAAATGTCACTGCGGTTTCCCGAGCAGCCACCACCGCCGGCCGGCTGGCTGCGCGACTACGTAATCATGGGCGACGGTTGGATCAAAGACGGCGACTACAATTCTACTTTCTCGAGGACAGTGTTGCCGCTGCCATATCACGGCAAACAGGAATACGTTACGCCGCCTGGCAAACTGGAAGAGGAATTCGTCTATCGCCGGTTCCCGGAGGACTGGCAGAAGTATCACACACGCTATGTAACTCCTGATGTTTTCAGAAACCTATTGAGGTCTCGCACAAGCCAATGATCCAGAGTAAGCCGGCTCGAATTCTGCTCGTGCTGTGTTTCGTTGCACTGCTCGCGACGCCACTTGTGATCAAGCGCCTCTCGGAGCGCCGCGAGGTGCGCGCGGCAAAGCTGGACGCTACCGGTGCGCTAGCCCGTTACGGCTTCTACCTCGAGGAAGTCGCCCAGGCATCCAGCGTTAACTTCATTCATCAGGCTCCCACACTGGATCGCCGGTTGGATCACATCATGCCGCAAGTCGCGTCGATGGGGGCGGCCGTATCGATTGTTGATTTTGACCGCGATGGTTGGTCAGACATCTATGTGACAAATAGCGGCGAGGGAAGCAAGAACTCGCTTTTTAGAAACATGACGGATGGTTCTTTTAAAGACGTCGCCTCCGAAATGGGTATTGCCGATCTCAATCAGTTGGGGACGGGAGTTTCAATGGGCGCGGTCTGGGGAGATTACGACAACGACGGCTACGAAGATTTGTTCTTGTACAAGTGGGGCCGGCCCGAACTCTTTCACAACGACCAGGGTCACGGGTTTGCCCGGGTGACCGAAAAGGCCAGGCTACCGGCGTGGGTTAATGCAAACACAGCTATCTGGTTTGACTACGACCGTGATGGTCGCCTGGACCTTTTCCTCGGCGGCTACTACGCCGAAGACGTCGACCTTTGGCATCTGAAGACGACAAAGATGATGCCCGAGAGCTTCGAGTATGCGAGGAACGGCGGGCGAAAATACCTCTTCCACAACTTAGGCGACGGTTTATTCGAAGAAGTTAGTCAAAGAGTCGGCATCGACACTCGACGGTGGGCCTTGGCCGCGGCTGCGGCGGACCTGCGTGGAGCTGGCGGTGCTGATCTTTTTATAGCGAATGATTATGGAATTTCCGAACTCTACTTCAATGACGGCAAACAATTTCGCGAAGTTGGCAAACAAGCCGGCGTTGGCTTCTCGCCAAAGAGCGGCATGAATGCCTCGATGGGAGATATTCTTAATCAGGGCAAGTACTCAATTTACGTTTCAAACATTTCTGAAGAGGGCGTGCTGATTCAAGGCAACAACCTTTGGGTGCCGCGAGAAGGAACCGCTGGAGATTCACTTCAATACGATAACCTCGCGCGCGCGATGGATGTCGAAATGGGCGGCTGGAGTTTTGGCGCTCAATTTGGCGATCTCAACAACGACGGCACTCTCGATCTCTACTTAGTCAATGGCTACATTTCGGCCGACCGTAACACGAATTACTGGTACGATTTCTCTAAGATTGCCGGCGGCAACTCCACTATCATTTCCGATGCTGCCCACTGGCCCGCAATGGATGGTCGCAGCTTATCGGGTTACCAACAGAAAAAAGTCTGGCTTAACGACGGCGCTGGCAAGTTTGTAAATGTGGCCCAGGCTGTGGGTGCAAATGATGTTTACGATGGACGTTCTGTCGCTCTAGTGGATTTGTGGAATCGCGGTGTGCTGGATGTTGTAGTTGCCAATCAAAAAGGGCCCTTGCTTATCTATAAGAACAATGTTACTCCCGAGAACAAATGGATCAGTTTTGAGCTTGAGGGTACGGTGAGTAACTACAGCGCCATCGGAGCTGAGGTTCGCTTGTTTTGGGATGGCCACCAGCAGGTACAGCAGGTTTCGGGTGGCAGCGGCTTTTGCGCGCAGAATCAGCGCCGATTACATTTTGGACTCGGCAAAAACCCGCAACTTGAGAAGGCTGAAATTCGCTGGCCTTCGGGGAAAGTTCAAACCATTGAAAAGCCGGCGGTCGGACAAATTCGCAAGGTCAAGGAGTCCGAATGAGCCAGTCTACTAGCCAGCCGGTAGTTAATGCGGCGCCTGAAATTCTCGATCAGAAGAAGTTTCGTTTCGATAGCCGTTACGTCGCACCGCTTTTTATTTCGTGCATCCTGCTGGTCGGGCATCTCTCGTATGGCATTCTCGAAAGTTACGAGAAGACGGCACTCGCGATCGTTTCAGCCATCATTGCGGAGTTGGTGCTCGGCCGAATCTTTTTTGGCAAGTGGCTCAATCTTGCCAGCGCATATATTACAGGTATCAGCGTAGGCATTCTCGTTCGCTCGCCGGCCTTCTGGCCATATGCTCTGTGTAGCGTGATTTCAATCATGTCGAAGTATGTGTTGCGAGTGAAAGGTCGTCACTTGTGGAATCCGTCAAACTTTGGTATCTGCGCGCTGCTGTTTCTGGCGCCAGAAACCGCGGCAAGTTTGAGCATCCAATGGAGCAACTTTATCTGGCCCATGCTGGTTATCTGGGTCTTAGGCTCGATCATCATCTGGCGTGCCAAGCGGTTTCACATTAGTGCCACGTACGTGGTCTCGTTTTTTGCTTTCGCGTTCTTGCGCAGTTGGATCACCGGCCACCCGTGGCAGGCAGAGATCGCACCGATAACCGGACCGATGTATCAGCTTTTTGTCTTCTTCATGGTCACCGATCCGAAGACGACGGTAAGGTCCAAAACCGGTCAGTGCGTCGTCGTGTTTTTCGTGGCTCTCGTAGAGATGCTGCTGCGTCTAAATCAGGTAATCTACGCACCGCTCTACGCGCTGTTTATCGTTGGGCCAACCGCAATGCTAATCGAGATGTGGCTCGAATCGCGACGTGCCGCCACAGCTGTGTAACAATAAAGCAGAATCCTATTGGGAGCGGAAGTTCACGCAAAGACGCAAAGGAGCAAAGACGCAAAGAAGAAAATGTATGGGACTTTGCGTCTTTGCTCCTTTGCGTCTTTGCGTGACTATTGGATACGGCCGAGCCAACCTCAGGATCGGCGGAATCTGTGGATTTGAAGGAGAAATCGTTAAGAATGCCCCAACGTTGGGTCACGTTCAGCTTCTTGATTTTTTTAGCTTTCCTGTTTTCATCCTGCAAAGAGTCGCCTTCAAAAACACCGGTCGCGGTCCAGCCCAGCGAAGTGGCAGCAGCCGCCGCGCCATCACCGAGCCCCAGCCCAGCGCGCCCTTCCGGATCGATTGAATTCACCGATGTCACGACGCAGGCGGGAATACGGTTCAAGCATAATAGCGGCGCATTCGGAAAGAAATATCTTCCCGAAACCATCGGCGCAGGCTGTGGATTTCTTGATTACGACAATGATGGCTGGCAAGACATTTTGCTTGTCAATTCGATGGATTGGCCCGAGAACAAAAAGCGCAAGTCATTCCTTGCGCTTTATCACAACAACAAAGACGGTACCTTTACTGATGTCACACATCAGTCAGGACTTGGCGTGGAGATGTACGGCATAGGAGTCGCCGTTGCCGATTACGATAACGACGGCTTTGATGACATCTACATCACGTGCGTCGGCGCTAATTACCTTTTTCGTAACCTTGGTAATGGGAGGTTCGCAAATGTAACTACTAGAGCGGGTGTCGGAGATCCAGGGTTTTCCACGAGTGCTGCCTGGTTCGATTATGACAACGACGGAAAGCTTGATCTCTTCGTAGGCAATTACGTGGAATGGTCGATTCAAACGGATCAGTTTTGTACGCTCGACGGTAAGAATAAATCGTACTGCACGCCCCAGTCTTACAAAGGGCAGAGTGCGACACTTTACCGAAATCGGGGCAACGGTGCGTTCGAGAATGTGACACAGCGAACCGGTCTTAATGAGCCGGCTGGAAAAACCTTAGGCGTGGCCCTGCTGGATTTTGACGATGATGGGTGGCTAGACCTCTTCGTCGCCAATGATACGGAGCCAAACAAGCTATATCACAACAACAAAAACGGTACTTTTACTGATGTAGCCATCATGGCGGGCGTGGCGTTTAGCGAGGCCGGAACGGCGCGGGCAGGTATGGGCGTTGATGCAGCCGACTATGATGGGTCGGGCAGGCAAAGTGTGGTGATTGGTAATTTCACTAACGAAAGCATCGCCCTTTACCACAACGACGGTTCAGGCTTATTTACGGACGAGGCAGCTATATCCGGGATCGGTAAGTTGTCCGCACAATCACTGACCTTTGCCTGCTTTTTCTTTGACTACAATCTTGATGGACTCTTGGACATCTTTGCCGCTAATGGACACGTTTCTGACGACATCAGCGTCGTCCAACCAAACGTCAAATATGCTCAGCCGCCGCATCTCTTTCACAATAAGGGCAAAAAGAAGTTTGAAGAAGTTACCGCAAAAGTTGGCCGTGCTTTGAGCCGAGCCATCGTGGGCCGCGGCGCGGCTTATGGCGACTTCGATAATGACGGAGACCTTGATCTATTGATTACCGGCAACAACGCTCCCGCCCGTTTGCTTCGCAACGACAATGCCAATCAGAACGATGTGCTGCGTGTGAGGACGGAAGGCACCAAATCCAATCGGGATGGAATTGGTGCTAAAATCATGGTCAAAACTTCTAAAGGGCGGAAGTTATTCGCCATGGTACGAACAGGATCCAGCTACTGTTCGCAATCTGAACTTCCGTTGACGTTCGGATTGGGTAAGCCAGAGGAGGGAACTACTGTTACTTTGGAGATTACCTGGCCCAGCGGCCAGAAGCAGATCATTGCTGATACCAAGCCGAATTTATTTGTCACGGTGCAAGAAGGGAAGGGAGTGATTGCCTCAGAACCGATTGTGTTTGTGAGGACGGCACAAACACAACAGACCGCAAGTCCTCAATGAAG
>JBOGOU010000237.1:0-3431 GCA_050748205.1 Pyrinomonadaceae bacterium
GGCTTGAACAGTGGGCCGATTGGATAAAAAAATTTCCTATGAAAGACATGGAGCGCTATGGCTGGCTTGAACCAGAAGGAACGAAGGAACAAAAACTGAACGCTCTATTGAATTTCTTTGGAGTATCGTCGCCCGATAGTTGGGATGCGGTTTGGCGAGCTACTAACGTGGCCTATCGGCAGACCAGGCGCTTTCGCACCACCCCTGAAGCTGTTTCTGCTTGGGCACGGGCAGCCGAGCTTGAAGCTGAGCAGCTTGATTTTGAGGTTCAAGATTTCGATGAAAACCGTCTTCGCTCTTTGCTTGGAAAGTTGAGAAACCAGACGACCGAACCGGCAGAAAGATTTGTTCCGACGGTGCAGGAATTGTGTGCCGGGGCGGGCGTGGCGGTGGTATGGGTTCCCGAATTGCCTCAAACGGGCATTAGCGGCTGCGCTCGCTGGTTGGCCGATAACAAAGCCTTAGTAGCCTTGACATTGCGATATAAAACAGACGATCAAATGTGGCTCACATTCTTCCATGAAATGGCGCATATTCTGCTCCACAAGAAACACCGCTGTTTCATAATGGACAATGCTGATCAGGATCTGGCCGATAACGTCATTGATCCTCAGATGCAACGAGAAGAAGAAGAAGCTAACCGCTTCGCAGAAGACACGCTAGTTCCACCCAGCGACCTCCATACATTTATTCAAAAGAGCAGCTTTTCACTTGAGAGCATCAAGCAGTTTTCGGAGAAACTAGGTATTGGACCAGGGATACTGGTTGGTAGGCTCCAGCGCGAAGAAATTCTTGGTTACAATCAAGGTAATGGGCTTAAACGTAAATTCAACTGGACGATAGGCGAAAAGGATTCTGCGGCCTTGTAGTTTTCTAAGGGAGCATTATGCGAAAAGGCTACATCTACATCACCTCAAGCGGATACGACCCTGAGAAAGGCAAGAGTTTGAACGATCCGTACTTAGGCACACGGCCAACGCTTGGCGCGTGTATGACCAACATTCGGAACTGGGTTGCTCCAGGCGACGAGATATATCTAGTTTCAGGAAAGATTAAGGGTGTGCCGCAGTTCATCGTCGGTGGTTTTGAGGTAGACAAGAAGATTGACGCAATGACAGCCTATCGAACTCTTCCCGAGCACAGATTGCGCCTGAATAGTGAAGGAAAACTAATCGGAAATATCATCATTGATTCGAAGGGCCATCAACATTTATTGGATACACACGAAGCAGCCTCGTTCGCGAGACGGATTGAGAACTACGTCATTGGGCGAGATCCTGTTGTGCTTGCTTTACCTCACGAGATAAAGAAGGGACGAGAGGAAACGCTTTACTTTCTTCGTGATCTATTTCGAAAAGATGGAGCTTCTCCGTACGATATTTTGGGCCGGGCGAGCAAGTTAGATGAACGACAGTTAAAAGAAGTGCGGGATTGGTTGTACTCAATAAAGACTAGCCATTGAAGTTCGCAGGAGTTTTGACGAATGGAAGAATCAACAAGCCTCAAATACCAGACGCGATTACTTTTTCAGTCTGCGGCTGAACGAAGAGGGATTCCCCTGTCAGATCGGGCGATAGACGAGCTAGTGGAAAAAGTCAGGTATCTAAGTCTAACTGGAAAGCGACGACCGAGCCGATTTCAAATGATCTCGTCACCGGGCAGTTTCCGGCCAACTAATCAGTTAGCTGCGCTTCTAGCTGAGCGGCTTCGACAGCTCATGACAGTGTCTGATGCGGAACCATTGTTTAACTTACCAGTCCTGCTAGTCAAAACGTTCAGTGTCTTTACGGTGCCAATTGAGCAAAGCGATATTTCGGGTGGTTGCGCCATCATCGGCGGAATGCCAATGCTGTTTGTGTCAAAGATGGGTGATGTTGATGGATTGTTTAGGTGTGCTCACCAGATTGCTCATGTGCTTGCACTTTCCAATCAGGCGGATACCGCGTCCCTAGATGCAAGTCAAAACGAATTGGGAAGAGCAAAAAGTCCCTACGAACACTTTGCTGACAACGTGGCCTTAAACTTGTTAGTCCCAACGCGTGGTTTAGGGATCGCTTTGCGACAGACACGAAAGCTTCTGCGTGCCACTGGCCCATTAGGGGATGTCGAGCTATTGCATGTCGCTCGTATCTTCGGCGTGAGCTTCCTGGCAGTTTGTAAGAGATGTGAACAGGCTAAGCTCTTACCCGAAGGTGGAGCATTAGCGTTAAATGGTTTTCTGAAAGAGAAGTTTGGGAGCCCAGAACGCAGAGCTGAAGAACTCGATCTGCCACCAAGACTTAGTGCGAGTTTTTCACTCGCGTCAATTTTGGCAGCATCTCACGAGGTAAGAGAAACTCGATCCCTCGAACCTGCTATAGGTCGTCAAAAGCACGTTCATAAGGATAGGTATTAATTTCGTGGGAAAAACAACTAATTGCGACATCACTCTAGTAGGGACACGCCGCGATGGTGGTAAACGTTATTGGTGCCTAAAGCACCGAGCTGATGCAACAGCGAAATACGGTCGGCGGGCCACGACATGCCGCTATGCACATATTCCGCCGATATCCTCCTCTGAAATTCTCAAACTCAACCCGAATCGCTATCAAGGCGGTGTGGGGATTTGGGGTGCGGCTCCGGCCATTTACGACACCACACTTTTACCCTTAGAGCATGGCGTGCATGTGCATGCGCGACACAGGGATGGAGGGAAAAAAGCTATCGATGCGACGTACCGAGGCGTCCAACTGTTGCTATCTAAGAGAGCTAGTGATACCCCGGCCGTCGAAATTTCAGAGTTGGATGCGATCTACTTCATGGTTGGCTCAGTTTTCGGCTACGAAATGCGATTTGTTGAATGCACGTTTTGCAAGTTTCCGCACTTGGACAAAGACTGGTTTAGTGTTCATGCCCATCGTACGCACTTGTGCTCGGGTTGCGGAAAATTGTTTCGAGATGAAGTTCGAGGAATTGGTAACCCAGCCGTCAAGATCCGGAGTGCTTTCGATCACTCCCATCGACTGCAACCATCTCAGCAGAGCTGCGATATTCGGCAGAGTGATTACCCTGGAGGAATACAGATTTGGGGGTCAAATCCAGCGTTGCTTTGGACGGCTAATCGCGATGAGGAGGAAGGCATTCATATACACGCGTTTGACCAGGACGGGACCACATTTCTAATTGATGACACGTATTCGGAGGTAACTATCGATAACGTAAGGTTGGACCCAAAGCTTGTGCGAGTAATGATGGCCCAAAGCGCTCTTCCCTACATCTCTGGGCGAGTCATGGATATTTTTTGTCAGACATGCGGAACGGCCCACTTTGACGAGGGAGAATTGGCTTTGACTCCGCACAACGATCATTGCTGCAAATCTTGCGGAGCCAAGTTGCGCGCGACGGGAAGACTCCGTAAGACAGTTGCCAATCCGATGTATGGAGTATTGGAT
>JBOGOU010000238.1:0-3727 GCA_050748205.1 Pyrinomonadaceae bacterium
GACACCTGACACCCGACCCCTGACACCTGACACCTGACACCTGATACCCGCTTTGCAAACACTAACGCCGGCATTTTCGGCGGTCGCTCCATGCTTGATGCACGGACAGCGCCCGACGTAAGCCGGCGTTTGACTTATGAAAGGTAGCTAATGTCGATTTTGGTTAAAATTGTGTCTTGTCATTGAACTCACGTGCCGGAAACGGCGAGTGCTCCAATTACTGCGTAGTCGCCGGATTCTCGGCGGTCTTCTTCCCGTAGCGCTTGTTAAAACGGTCCACACGTCCTGCCGTGTCAACCAGCTTCTGCTTGCCAGTGAAAAACGGGTGGCAAGCGGAGCAAATCTCCACATGGAGATCGCCTTTGCGGGTAGAGCGCGTCTTAAACGTTTCGCCACACGCACACGTGACCGTTATCTCATTATAAGCAGGATGAATTTCTGGTTTCATTACTCTTCGTTCCTCGTCCATTGTCATCAATAAAGGGCCCTCTTCAAACAACTCATGATATGGGCCGTAGAGTGGCGTCGTCAAGTTCTCTCAAGGGTTTTGGCGGCCTAAAGTGCGCTTTTAGCGCGAGAACAAGTTGGTTGACAGCGGATAGATCGCGTGTTTAAATCGACTTTCGCCGTCCTTTTCCGAACCTGCATTTACACGTTAGCGCGATAGCTTTGCACGGCCCGGACAAAAGTTGCATTGCACGCCCGGTAAGGGTGTAGTCGCGAACATCGAACTGAATGGAAGACGAGAAGAACCAGCCAGGACCTGAGCCACCCGAACAGCCTGAAGCGTTGCAACAGACCGAGCTCTCCGGTACTCCACCACCCGAATCCATCCCACCGGCTGGGGTTCTTTCGGGCGCGGACGCTGAAAAGGCCGCAATGGTCGAGCAGGCAAAGACCCGCGTAGCCGCCGTCAAGGAATCCTTAAGCGATCAGGCACCCTCCGAAGTCGCAACAGCCACTGGCGCGCCAAAACCTCCAGTCAAGAAGAAAGAAGAGGGCCCTAAACCGATCGATGCTTTGAATCACCCGCTCGTAGAACAGTTGCGGAGCCAATTTCCGGAGGCTGTGATCGAGGCAGTGGAGTTCATAGGCCAACTGTCTGTTCGGATTGACGGACCACGGATCGTGGAAGTCTGTGATTTTCTCAAGCGGCACCCAGAGACTCCATTTAACTATCTATCCGATCTTACGTGCGTCCATCTGCCCGACCGGAAAGAGGCGCCTTTCGAGGTTGTCTACAACTTATACTCGATCTCTGCGAATGAACGTGTTCGTCTAAACGTCGCTACCACCGATGAGGGTCCTGAGAGTGTGACCGGAGTCTGGCCCGCAGCCAATTGGATGGAGCGTGAGGTTTACGATCTCTTTGGCGTGAGATTCAAGAATCATCCCGATCTACGCCGGCTATTGTTGCCGCCAGACTGGGAAGGCCATCCACTCAGGAAAGATGTTTCGCTGGAATTTGTCGAGAACGAGTGGACTAAGAAGCATCTGCCGGTGATGACTGACGTGCAGCGTGAACAATTAGAGCAGAGACGCGCTTACGGGCTGGAAATACTTTCGGTGCCGCAGGAACGCATGATGCGCGAGATTCTCCAGCGCGGCAAGGAAGTGATGCCAAAAGATAAGTGATGGCCATTTCCAATTTCCAATTGCCGATTGCCGATTCGCTCGTCAGGCTCCGGAGCCAGGCAAATCGGAATTTGGCAATTGGAAATCGAAAATGACATGACTCCCAAAGAGATCGCCGCTCATTACGAAGCTAAAGTGTTTGAGTCGCCTGAGGCGGCAAAAGTGGCGGGTTTTGTTTTGACAGAGACGGCGGCACCGCGAAACGTCTGGAACAAGGCGAGCGCCACCCAGTCTATCGTTATCAAGCTTGCTGAAAAGCGAGAGAGTGGAGAAGCCAAAGAGATTGGCCTGGTAATCGAGCCATGGAGCGTAACTGGTTGTTACCTTCCGGCCGATCACGAACCGGCCGCGGCATGAGTTTTCTATGCATCAGGTAGAGATCGCCACAACTCAAGAAACCCTGCTTGATAGCCCCGAGATGGTGCTCAACATGGGGCCGCAGCACCCCTCGACCCACGGAGTACTGCGCGTCATCTTGAAGCTGGATGGGGAAACCGTCATCGATCTTGATTGCGACATTGGTTATCTGCATCGCGGCATGGAAAAGATCGCCGAGAACCGCACGTACACGATGATCGCCCCTTACTGGGATCGTCTCGATTACATTGCAGCGGTCTCCAACGGTCTGGTTTGGGTAGAGACAGTTGAACAGATGATGGGCCTTGCGGTGCCACCCCGCGCTCATTATCTACGCACCATTCTGACGGAGTTGAATCGGATTGCTTCCCACCTGCTCTGGCTCGCGACTCATGCGCTAGACATCGGCGCCGTCACAGTTTTGTTGTGGGCTCTTCGTGAACGCGAGGAGATACTTAAGATTTTTGAGAGGCAATTTGGCGCTCGCCTGACATGTCATGCCTGGCGCGTGGGCGGCATGCCCAACGACGCCTACGACGACTTTAGCTCGGATGTGCGCCGCTTCGTGAGCAACTTCCCGAAACGTCTTGATGAATATGAAACAGTACTGTCGGAGAACCGCATCTGGCTGAGTCGCACCGTGGGTATTGGTGTTATCTCAGCAGAGGATGCCGTCGCGATTGGTTTATCCGGTCCGGCCCTCCGGGGGTCGGGCGTCCCCTGGGATATCCGCAAGGCCCGGCCTTACGCCGCGTATGCTGATATGGATTTTGATGTTCCGTTGGGAGAAAACGGTGACACCTATGACCGTTATCTCGTGCGTCTCGAAGAGATGAGGCAATCGCGGCGCATTGTCGATCAGGCCCTGGACAATCTGCCTGATGGTCCTGTGAATGCGAAGTTACCCAAGGTAGTTAGGCTGCCGGTCGGCGACTACTACCACTCGATCGAAGGGCCCAAAGGGGAAATTGGTTGTTACCTGGTGTCGGACGGCACGGCTCAGCCATGGCGTGTGCGCGTAAGACCGCCATCGTTGATCAATCTCCAGGCCCTAAGACAAATGTGCCTCGGGCACCTGGTTGCTGATGTTGTGGCAATCATTGGAACGCTCGATATCGTGCTGGGGGAAATTGATCGGTAACGGCAAGGGAATTTTCGATTTTAGATTTGCAATTTTTGATTCCCGGCACCAACGGAAGCGCTGCAATCACAAAATCAAAAATCTGAAATCAAAAATCGAAAATCGAAAATCGAAAATCGAAAATCATGATTAGATGTTAGTGTGATGATACTTCTTTTCGCTCCAATTAGTTTTATCGACGAGATCCTGCTCAAGTTTTTCAGCCCCGACACGGTCAATAACGTTGTCTGGCCGTTTATTCAGATTGGTCTGGTGGTGACCATCGTGGCTGTGTGGGTGGCTTATGCAACATACCTGGAGCGAAAGATCTCCGCGTTTATGCAGGCCCGGCTCGGACCAATGCGGGTAGGCCCCTGGGGACTGCTGCAACCAATTGCGGATGCCATCAAGCTGCTAACAAAAGAAGACTTCATACCCGACAAAGCGGACCGCGGAATCTTTTTCATAGCTCCCTACATCGCAGTGGCCTCGGCTTTCATTGTTTTGGCTGTGATCCCGTTTGCTCCTGACTGGGGCGTTATCACCGACATAAATATCGGATTGCTATTCGTTTTGGCGGTTTCAAGTGTTGGGGTACTGGCTCTTATTCTGGCT
>JBOGOU010000239.1:0-29141 GCA_050748205.1 Pyrinomonadaceae bacterium
GCGCGGCTGCGGGAGCACGAGGCGGTCCAGGAAGCGGTAGTGATCGAGCGCGAAGATAGCACCGGAGACAAGCGGCTGGTGGCCTACTACAGCGGTGCAGCGAGCAACGGCGCCGAGAGCAACGGCGTTGGTAAGGATGGGATAGGGGCGGAAGAGTTGCGGCGGCATCTTTCGGCGACGCTGCCGGAGTACATGACGCCGGCGGCCTATGTGCGGATGGAGGAGCTGCCGTTGACGCCGAACGGTAAGTTGGACCGGAAGGCGTTGCCTGCGCCCGAGGGAGAGGCGTATGGAGCGCGTGGGCATGAGGCGCCGATCGGGAAGATAGAGACGACGCTGGCGGAGATCTGGGGCGAAGTGCTGAAGGTGGACCGAGTGGGCCGTCACGACAACTTCTTTGAACTGGGGGCGCATTCGTTGCTGGTAATACGCGTTGTCTCGCGGCTGCGAAAAGCTCTGAATGTGGATGTCACGATCCGCGACGTGTTCGAGCATCCGGTGCTGGCCGATCAGGCCGCTGAGGTGCAGAAGGCCACGCCTGCCACGTTACCGCCGATTACGCCCGCCCAACGTGGGGAGCGCCTGCCATTGTCGTTTGCGCAACAGCGACTATGGTTCCTGGCGCAGTTGGGAGAGAGCGAGGCCTATCACATCTTCAACGGATGGCGATTGAAAGGGCAGCTTGATCGCAGCGCTTTACGGCGGGCGCTGGATCGGATCGTAGCGCGGCACGAGGCGTTGCGGACGACGTTCGTCGCGATGGAAGGCGAACCGGCGCAATGCATAGCGGCGGCAGAAGACAGCCCGTTCCACCTGCTGGAACACGATCTGATTGGCGTGACGGAGGCTCAGACCGAACTAGATTGGCTGGTCAGGGAGGAGGCGGCGGCCGAGTTTGATCTGGAAGTGGGGCCATTGATTCGAGGGCGCCTGATACGGCTTGCGGAAGACGAACATGCGCTGCTGATCACGATGCACCACATCGTCTCCGACGGCTGGTCGATGGGGGTCTTTATAAGGGAGTTGAGCGCGCTCTACGGAGCGATGGCGCGAGGCGAACAGGACGGGCTGCCTGAGTTGGAGGTGCAGTATGCGGACTACGCGGTGTGGCAGAGAAAGTGGATGGAAGGTGAGGTGTTGCAAAGGCAGGCAGAGTACTGGGAGCGGACGCTTGCTGGAGCGCCGACGCTGCTGGAGTTGCCGACGGACCATCCGCGTCCGGCTGAGCAGGATCATGTCGGCGGATGGGTAAGGATAGTGTTGGACGAGAATCTCACGCGAAGGCTCAAGGAGTTGAGCCGAAGGCACGGGGCGACGCTGTACATGACGCTGCTGGCCGGATGGGGAGCGTTGCTGGCGCGGCTGTCCGGGCAGGAGGACTTGGTGACCGGGACGGCAGTGGCCAATCGCGGACGAACGGAGATCGAAGGGCTGATCGGGCTTTTCGTGAACAGGTTGGCTGTGCGATTGGATGTGTCGGGCTCGCCGAGCTTTGCGGAATTGCTGAAGCAAGTGAAGGAGCAGGTGCTGGCTGCGCAGCAACATCAGGACATTCCGTTTGAGCAGGTAGTGGAGCAGGCGCGGCCGGTGCGCAGTCTCTCGCACAGCCCACTGTTCCAGGTGGTGTTTGACTGGGAACAGAATGCCGGCGACGGAGGGCTGGGGATGCCTGGCCTGGAGTTAGGACCGTTGGGTGCCGCGTCGGATGTGGTCGCGAAGTTCGACCTGGGGTTGATCTTGCGGGCTGCCGGCGAACGGATCGTGGGTGGTTTGGTGTATGCGAGGTCACTGTTCGAGCGAGCGACGGTGGAGCGATATCTGGGATACCTGCGGACGCTGCTGGAAGGGATGGTGGCCGATGAGAGGCAGGCGATAGAGCGGCTGCCACTGTTGCCAGAAGCGGAGCGTCAGCAGGTGTTGTATGAGTGGAACGCGACGCAAGCGGAGTATCCGCGAGAGAAACTCGTTCAAGAGTTATTTGAAGTGCAAGTGGAGAAGACGCCGGATGCGGTGGCGGTAGTTTATGAAAACGCGACGTTGAGTTACGGAGAGCTGAACCGGCGGGCCAATCAGTTGGCCCATTATCTGCGCGAACTGGGAGTTGGACCGGACGAGCGAGTGGCCATCTGCGCACAGCGGGGCTTGGAGATGATCGTTGGCTTGCTCGGTGTGCTGAAGGCTGGGGGAGGGTACGTGCCGCTGGACCCGGCTTATCTGGTGGGGCGGCTGCGTTACATGCTGGAGGACAGCGCCCCAGTGGTGTTGCTGACAGAGCGACGATGGCAAGAGGTGTTTTCCGGAGTGGGGGAAAAGCTAGCGGTGGTGGAACTGGATGGAGCAGCCCAGTCGTGGCACAAGCAACCGGCGACAAATCCGCAGCCGATCGGTGTTGGTTTAACTCCTGAGCATCTGGCCTATGTCATCTATACGTCGGGTTCGACGGGGACGGCCAAGGGGGTGATGGTTGAGCACCGACAGTTGATTAACTATGTGGCTGCCATTAGCGACAAGCTGGGAGTGGAAGAAGGCTGGAGCTATGGGCTGATGTCGACCTTTGCGGCAGATTTGGGGCACACGGTTATGTACTCGTCGTTGTTGAGCAGAGGAACGCTGCACGTGGTACCCAGGGCAGAGAGCATGGATGGAAAGCGCTTCGGACGTTATTGCCAGGAACGAAGGATAGATTGCGTGAAAATCACGCCGACGCACTTGCAAGCGCTGTTGGGAGAAGATGGGGGCGAGGAGTGCATTCCGGAGAGATGCCTGGTGTTTGGTGGGGAAGCCCTGACGCCTGAACTGGTGATGAGAGTGAAGTCGCTGCGACCTGGATGCCGGACCTACAACCACTACGGACCGACCGAGTGCACGGTGGGTGCGTTGTCGGAGGTAGTGGCGGAGATAAGCGGCGAGGAAGCGGAAGGAAAAGAGGTGATAGCGCTGGGGCGACCGCTGGCCAACATGAGGGTCTATGTGTTGGATGGGAGTGGGGAACCGGCGCCGGTTGGGGTAGTGGGAGAGCTCTACATAGGAGGAGCTGGAGTTGCGCGAGGGTATCTGAATCGAGCGGAGGTGACGGCGGAGCGGTTTGTGAGTGATCGGTTTGCAGAGGGTGGGAAAGCGCGGATGTACAAGACGGGCGACTTAGGGAGATGGTTGGGGGATGGGACGATAGAGTTTGTGGGACGGAACGACTTTCAGGTGAAGGTCCGCGGCTATCGGGTAGAGCTTGGTGAGATCGAAGCATGCCTGAAGGAGCACGAGGCTGTGTGTGAAGCAGTGGTGCTGGCGCGCGAGGATTCGAGCGGCGACAAGCGGCTGGTGGCCTACTACACCAGCACCGAGGCCAACCGAGAAGGGAGTGAGAGTCTCGGCGTGGAGCCGTTGCGGCAGCACGTTTCGGCGAAGCTGCCGGAGTATATGGTGCCGGCGGCCTATGTGCGATTGGAGAAGCTGCCGTTGACGCCCAACGGGAAGCTGGATCGGAAGGCGTTGCCGGCGCCGAAGGAAGACGCCTACGGAGGGGCGCGAGATTATGAGGAGCCGGTCGGGGAGATCGAGCGGGCGGTGGCGGAGATCTGGGCGGAGGTGCTGAAGGTGGAGCGAGTGGGTCGTCGCGACAACTTCTTTGAACTGGGCGGACACTCGCTTCTTTCAGTGCGAGTTATTGCGCATATGCGACGGGCCGGGTTGGAAGTAGATCTGCAAGCGCTGTTTGCGACGCCGACGCTGGCTGAACTGGCGTCAGGAATGGAAAAAGTGAAGGAGATTATTCTATGAGGATAATCGAACTGCTGGAGCAACTCAGCGAAAAGAATGTGATGCTCTCGGTCGACGGAGATAATCTGGTTATTCGTGGTAAAGAGCAAGTCCTAGAAACCCCTGCATTGCTCGAACTATTACGCAAAAACAAAAAAGCGTTGGTCGAGCATATCAAAGCGGGAAAGTACGTTGACCCCCAGGGGATCGTTCAGGTACCTCCGAACCGCATCCCGCCCGGGTGCGATGCGATTACGCCAGAGATGCTACCGCTGGTCCAACTCACGGCCGAGGAGATTGAGCGGATTGTCAAAGTCGTGCCGGGTGGAGCAGCGAATGTGCAGGACATCTATTCATTGGCCCCCTTACAGGAGGGGATTCTCTTTCACCATTTAATGGAGGAAGAGAATGATCCTTACATACTGGCCATCTTATACAGCTTTGATAATCGCCAGCGGTTGGAAAGCTACCTCGCCGCCATGCAGGCGGTAATCGACCGTCACGACATCCTGCGGACAGGCGTGGTGTGGGAAGGGCTATCGGAGCCGGTGCAGGTCGTATGGCGAAAGGCCGTCTTACCAGTGGAAGAGGTAGCGCTTGAAGTTGGGGCGGGCGATGGAGTGGCGCAATTGCGCGAGCGCTACAACCCGCGATCGTACCGGCTGGATGTGCGGCGCGCGCCAATGTTGCGGGTGGCGATCGCACACGACGAGGAAAAGGGGCGCTGGCTGATGATGTTGTTACGACATCATCTGATCGGAGATCACACCACGCTGGAGGTGATGCAGGAGGAGATCGAAGCCTATCTGCTGGGGCGAGGAGATCGTTTGCCGAAGCCGCGGCCGTTTCGCAACCTGGTGGCGCAGGCACGGCTGGGGATCAGCCGGGAAGAGCACGAAGCGTATTTCCGGAAGTTGCTGGGAGACGTGGAAGAGCCGACGGCGCCGTTCGGGTTGCTGAAGGTGCAGGGAGATGGGAGGGGGATCGCACAGGACTATATGAAAGTAGACGCCGGGCTGGGGCGGCGGATACGCGAGCGCGCCCGCAAGCTGGGGGTGAGCGCGGCGAGTCTTTGTCACGTGGCGTGGGCGCAGGTGGCAGCGCGGACATCAGGGCGAGCGGACGTGGTGTTCGGGACGACGCTGTTCGGACGGATGCAGGGCGGAGAAGGGACCGAACAGGCGATGGGATTATTTATGAACACGCTGCCGGTGAGAATGCGAGTGGGAGAGCAGGGAGCCGAAGAGAGTGTGCGCGAGGCGCACAGGCAGTTGGCGAAGTTGATGCGGCACGAGCATGCGTCGCTGGCGCTGGCGCAGCGCTGCAGCGGGGTGCCTGCTCCGGCGCCATTATTCACCTCATTGTTCAACTATCGACACAATGCGGGGAGTGAGCAAGCGCGCTCGGAAGAGAAGGAGCGGCTTTGGGAAGGCATTCAAGGGGTATACGGTTATGGGCGTACTCATTACCCTCTGGTGCTTTCAGTGGATGATGTGCGCGGAGGGTTCAGCCTGGCAACGCTCGCAGATGCTTCCATAGATGGGCGGCGAGTCTGTCAGTACATGCACCGGGCGCTGGAATCTCTGGTAGAGGCTTTGGAGAACGAGCCGTCCAGACGATTGAGTGTGCTGGAAGTGTTGCCTGAAGCAGAGCGATGTCAGTTGTTGTATGAGTGGAACGCGACTGAAGCGGAGTATCCGCGCGAGCAACTCGTGCATGAGTTATTTGAAGCGCAGGCGGAGAAGACGCCGGATGCGGTGGCCGTCGTGTTTGAAGACGCGGCGTTGAGTTATGGCGAACTGAATCGGCGAGCCAATCAGTTGGCGCATTATCTGCGAGAACTAGGAGTGGGGCCGGATGAGCGAGTGGCGCTCTGCCTGGAGCGCAGTCTGGAGATGATCGTTGGTTTGCTGGGAGTGCTGAAGGCAGGCGGAGCGTATGTGCCGCTTGATCCGGCCTATCCGATCGAGCGCATGAGGTATATGCTCGAAGATAGCATTCCGGCTGTGCTGCTTACGCAAATGGATCTGCAAGGACAGTTTGACGGTATCAGCGACAGCTTGCAGATGGTTGACCTGGCGGCGGGCGCCTCGCAATGGAGGACTCGGCCAGACACGAACCCGGATCGCCTCAGCATCGGCGTTAATCCTGAACACCTGGCTTACCTAATCTATACTTCCGGGTCCACTGGCCTATCCAAAGGCGTCATGGTCTATCACCAGTCGGTGGTGAACCTGTTTTTCGGCCTCAAATCCAGTGTTTACGGTATACCTAAAGCCGGTTGCCTCCGAGTATCCATTAATGGTTCGCTGGCCTTTGATACGTCGGTGAAGCAGATCATCCAGTTGTTGGACGGCCATACGCTAGAGATCATTCCGGAAAGCGTCCGGCGTGATGGTGAAGCATTGCTGCAATACGTGCAGGACAGGAACATAGAGGTCTTTGATTGCACTCCCTCTCAACTTCATCTCTTGTTGGAGGCGGGGCTGGTCGGCGAGAACTTTGATAGTCCCAGGATCGTGCTAGTGGGAGGTGAGCCCATAGAAAAGGCGACTTGGGAGACACTGGCTAGTTCGCAAATCAGATTCTTTAATGTTTACGGCCCAACGGAGTGCACAGTTGACGCCAGTATTTGCAGAGTGAGTCCAGGACTCGAACCGTCCCTTGGTGGGCCAATCGCGAATACCACGCTGTATGTGCTGGACGAAGATATGAACCCGGTGCCGTGTGGGGCGCCCGGCGAACTGTACATTGGTGGACAGGGCGTTGCGCGTGGATATTGGAATGATCCAGGGACCACTGCGGCGAAGTTTGTTGCGAACCCGTTCAACGCTACGCCGGGTTCACGACTGTACAAGACCGGTGATCGTGTTCGCTATCTTTCGGATGGCAACCTAACGTTTTTGGGGCGGGTTGATAATCAGGTTAAGTTGCGCGGGTTCCGTGTCGAGCCGGATGAAATCGCCTCTCAGTTGGAGCAGCACCCCGCAGTGCGCAAGTCCGCAGTCGGCTTACATCCGAATCATGATGGGCACCAGCTCGTCGCATATGTCGTCCTTGAGCGGATGCGTTCACCATATATTGCGGGAAGAAAGCGCCACAAACTGCCAAACAATCTGGCTGTTGTGCATTTGAATCGCAATGAGACGGACTTTCTCTATGATGAGATGTTCGAAGTTCAGGCATATTTTAAGCACGGCATTAGCATCTGCGACGGCGATTGTGTATTCGATGTTGGCGCGAACATCGGGCTGTTTTCGCTTGCCGTTCACTTGCGTGCTAAGAATACGAAGATTTATGCGTTTGAGCCGAGTCCTTCGGTGTTTGATTTACTGGAAACCAATTTACAAGTTTATTCCGTCAACGCACGGTTATACCGTGCCGGCCTCTCTAGAGACGGCAGGCCGATGACCCTGACGTTTTATCCGAAATTCTCGTTCCTCTCCGGCATATATGCCAACCTTGATGACGATAAGGAAGTGGTTCGATCTTTTATCCGTAAGCACGGCGAGAACGGCGAAGAAGATCTCGACTCTGAAGTGTTGGAAGAGTTGTTGGAAGACCGATTCGAATCACGCCAAATAGAAGTCGGCATGATGACACTTTCAGACGTAATGCGTGAGAACAATGTGAAGTGCATCGACCTGCTCAAGATCAACGTCGAGAAGAGCGAGATGGATGTTTTGGCCGGCATTGAGGAGGAGGACTGGCCCAAAATACGTCAGATTGCCATGGAAGTTCACGACATCGACGGCCGACTCAAGGAGATCGTTGAGTTGTTGGAGCGTCGCGGCTATGAAGTAGCCGTGGAACAGGACTGGCGACTGGAGGAATCCACTAGAACCAACTTCTATTTATATGCTCGCCGCGGTGTTGAAGACCGTGATCTGGAACGAGCATCGCCGACCTACCTGGTGGATCAACTGGTTACGGCGCAAGAGCTGCGCGCATTTCTGGCTAAGCGACTGCCGGAATACATGGTCCCAGCAGCGTATGTGCCATTGGATGCGCTGCCATTAACCCCGAACGGGAAGTTAGATCGGCGAAGGTTGCCAGTACCGGATGGAGACGCTTACGCGGCAACTGGCTACGAAGCACCGGTTGGGGAGATAGAAATCAAGCTGGCGGAGATTTGGCAGAAAACGCTCCAACTCGATCGAGTCGGCCGCCGCGATAACTTCTTTGAACTTGGCGGTCACTCGATCCTTGCAGTACGCTTGCTCAGTCTCCTGGAAGAGATAGATAACACCCTAACGTTAACCGATCTTTTTGCCCACCCGACGATTGAATCGCTTGCCAGTAAAGTTGAGCCCGCAGGCAAACGGACCTCGTCCAACACGGCCAACTGTGTGAGAGAAGGTGGTTCAGAGCCCCCTCTGTTCCTGGTGCATCCAGCGAACTATGGATACTTTGGTCATGGCTTCGCTGAGTATCTTGCGCCTGGCTTCCCCGTTTATGACCTGCCTCCGAGGCCACTGAGTGATCCTTCGGAACATACCGTTGAAGGAATGGCCATGAGACTGGTGCAAATGATGCGCGCTGTTCAGCCAGAGGGGCCCTACCGGATTGCTGGCTATTCTGGCGGAGGGCCGATGGCCTATGAGGTCGCCACGCAACTGATCGGCGCCGAGCAGAAGGTTGAATTTGTCGGTCTGTTTGACGCCCATTACTGGCCAGGTGAAAATGGTTATCCGTCCAAAGTTCGGCAAACTCTTGAACTGTACCAGCAGAGTGACGATAACCATATCTTATTGAAGATCATTGAAAATGCGTACAACATGCCGGAGCAGTTTCCGCGCCGGGTCCTACAAGAAGACGTCAATGAGTTTAAGCTGTACGCCGCGACCATGGATTTGGCCACATTTCTACGGAAGTGTCAGGAAAGGCTGGTATTGCCGGCGTTTTATGACGGTTTCACGGCTACACAAGTCCACCAATATCTGACTCGCAATCGCACGATCGTGATAGCCTTGTTGCAGTACTGTGCCCACCCACTGCCGATTCCGGTTCACTTTTTTGCTGCTCGCGAGAGCGGAGATCTAAGCGTGGAGGGCTGGAAATCTGTTGTGCCACCAGAGTTGCTTCACATCCTAACTGTAGAAGGCTCCCATCAGTCAATCCTGGGCAGCGCTAATATTGTCGGGTTTACTCGAGTTTTGTCGGATGCCCTTCGAGGGGCAGCCGAAACCTCAGGCGAAAAGCCAGAAAGAATTGATTCTCCCTTGCTTTGTTTGCAATCCGGTCGGCAGAATGCGGCTACCCACTTTTGGGTGCCCGGAGCTGGCACTACCGTAATCACCTTCGCGGATGTGGTCACTCATCTGGATAGAACGATTTCGGTGTACGGGCTGCAACCGCGCGGCATCGAAGATGAAGCTGTTCCTCATTCTACTGTCGAAGCCGCTGCCGAATTTTACGTGCAGGCTATCAATGAGGTGTATCCCCGAGGCCCAGTGCATCTCCTCGGTCACTCATTTGGTGGTTTGGTGGCTTTCCAAATGGCTCATTTGTTACTCGAAAGTGGCCGTACCGTCGCATCACTTATCATTCTAGACAAAGAGGCCCCGGATCGGGCGGACAGCGTTGCCCAACAGTACAGCCAGACCGACATGCTGATGAGCTGGATAGATGACTGCGAGTTAATCTTAGGGCATCCGCTGGGGATCAGTAGAGCCGATATTGAATGGCTTTCAGAAGCTACCCAGAGGGAACTCTTGCATACTAATTTAGTAAGAGAGGGCCTCTTCCCGCCGAGATCCAATCCTGATGAATTACGTGGCCCCTTACGAGTCTACGGCGCCTCAATCCGTGCTCGCTACGTACCCGACAAGTTCTATCGCGGGCCGTTGAAGCTAGTGCTCGTAGATGACCCGCGCCTGGATCAGGCATCCAACCGGCAAAACCACCAAAAGGTCATCAAGGACTGGAAGCATTACGCGCCTGGTCTAGTTAGCCTGCAGGGGCCTGGCAACCACTTAACTATGCTCAAAGCGCCGCACGCCCAGACGCTCGCCAACTTGATTCAAGATGGTTTGTCGTGATTCGGGTTAGGCCTCTTAGAACGCCAAATCTCGGCCATCGTGGTGGTTGGGAAAATAACTCACCGGCTTGAAAATCACCTGAAATTTCGCGACGCAAGGCTCGACTCAGTGAGGGTTGTCCATGATCGAATGGAAAACGGATGCCGACGTGTTGTTACCGCTCATTGGAATGGCTCAGGAACAGCCGTCCACGGGCCAGCACTTGCAGAAATGGCTCCTGGCCAACAAAGACGAAATTGACCAACTCCTCTATGCCCATGGGGCTCTCTTGTTCAGGGGATTCGGAGTCGCGTCCGCGGAAGAGTTTCAGGATGTTGCCGGTGTCTTTTGTAGTAAATTTGGCAGCTATTTAGGTGGCAACTCACCGCGCACCAGGGTGGCCTCTCATGTTTTTACTTCCACTGAATATCCAAAAGAGGAGCGGATTTCGATGCACAATGAAGCTTCTTATCTAAAATACATGCCTAGCCGTATCCTCTTTTTCTGTCTGGAGCCAGCCGCAAAAGGAGGGGCCACGCCGCTGGCAGATTGCCGCCGTGTCCTGAGTCGCATTGATCCTCAAGTACGCAGCCGGTTTGATCGCAGCGGCGTTCGATACGTCAACAACCTGCATGGAGGGATGGGACTAGGCAAATCGTGGATGGAGACTTATTGCACGAAAGATCGCAAAGAAGCAGAGAAATATCTGGAAGCCGATGGCCACGCTTTCGAGTGGAGGCCGAACGGCACACTTCGAATTTACATGCATGCGCCCGCGACCTTGCGTCATCCAGCGACCCAGGAAGGGGTGTGGATCAATCAGGCGGAGCAATGGCATTCGTCAAGTTTGGACAGCACCCTATTGGAGGATCTCCTTCTAATTCTCAGCGAAGAAGAACTTCCACACAATGCATTTTTCGGAGATGGGTTCCCACTTAGCAAGTCAGATCTAGAGAACATCCGAATAGCCATGGCGGCTGAGGAGCGGGTCTTTGAATGGCAGGCAGGGGACGTTTTGCTCTGCGACAATCTTCTAGTAATGCATGGTCGCCAACCCTACTCTGGGGACCGCAAGATTCTTGTGGCAATGGGATGAACGTTAGGTCTGGTTAATATCTGAGCCTAAGGCACCATCAGCCACTGCAAACACACGCGCATGCATGCCGGTCATGCAAGTGACGCAGCACTTCCAACCAACTCTCTCTCGATTCGCGATAGCCTTCTTCCAAGGCGAGTAAATGCCTTGGCCCCCGACCGATCAATGTGAGCACCGCAGCGTTTTCGCATGCCCGCCAGCTTTGATGTCGAGATTTCCGGGATGTTGAAGATCACCTCAATCTGGAACGCTAAAAACGTGGCGTCGAACCGAGGAGAGAAAGCGGCTTTAGGCTATGGCACCAACCCTCATCCGACTTTCAACTAAGTTCGGGACAAGTCTCCAGTTCGCGAATTGGGGGTCCAGTCTGTTTTACTAAAGGAGGAGAAACACCATGAATGAACTGTATCAAATTCTGGGATTACCTGAGGACGCACAAGTGGCCGAGGCTTCCCATTCCCGTAACCCGAGTAAACGAATAAAATTAGTAAAACCACCTTACTTTGCGCCATTAACCCCGCCGCTAGGAATCGCGATCATAAAAACGTTCCTTGAGCAGAATGGCTTCAAGGCCGATTGCATAGACTTGAATGTCGATCCAGATCTGTGGGGGATGCATCACAAGTATTTCGCGGCGCTTCAGAGCTTAGAAGATGTTTCTTTGAACGATGGTTATTCGAAATTATGGTGGATTCTCAACGCCCATCTGCTTGCAAAGGCTAATGGCGCGGACTCTGAGGTATGCAAAAGGATACTCCGGACGGTGATCCCGATATTCGATATTAGGTTTGATGAGAGTGTGATAAGAACCTTAATACCGCTGGTCGATAATTTCTACAAAAGGCTCGATGTGGTGATCGACCGCGTAAATTGGGCAGACTCCGCAGTTGTAGGTACGAGCACCTACACTACCTCATTAGGCCCGTCTCTATTTCTGCTGAAGAAGGTCAAAGAAAAGCATCCTCACATTATCACGGTGATGGGCGGTGGAGTTTTCGCCGATGATTTGGCCCTGGGATCAGACAACCTCAATACTCTGATCAATGAATATCCATGGATAGATCATATCGTGATTGGAGAGGGAGAAGAGCTTTTGCTTAAACTTGTGCAAGGGGAACTGGCCCATAAACGATTAGTCTCTCTTGCTGACTTGTCCGGAAAGGTGCTGCCTATGGAAGACATTCCCATACCGGACTTTTCGGACTTCAATACAAATTACTATTCTCTTCTATCTCTGGAGGGAGCGCGGAGTTGTCCTTTCCAATGCAATTTTTGCTCAGAGACGATACAGTGGGGAGAATATCGTAAGAAGCCGATCGACCGACTCGGTGACCAGATGGTAAGCCTCGCCACTAAACATAACAACCAGGCGTTCTTTATGGGTGATTCCCTGATGAATCCATACATAAACGCCCTTGCGGAGGACCTGGTTGGGAGAGGCGCGAATGTACGATATGACGGCTACCTGCGTGCTGACAAGCCGGTAACCAATACGCGTTTCGTTAAGCTCTGGTCTGACTCCGGACTGTTTCGCGCCAGACTGGGAATTGAGAGCGCGTCGGCTAGAGTTTTGACGTTGATGAATAAACAGACCGCGCCCGATACCATCGCTGCGGTTCTAAAAACCCTTGCTGCACAGGGAGTCCGGACCACCACTTATTGGATAGTTGGATTTCCGGACGAGACTGAGGAAGACTTTGCTGAAACCTGCGAGTTCATTCGCGAGCACCACAAGAACATCTATGAATTGGAAGCGCATCCTTATCAGTACTATCCTTACGGGCAGGTGGCTTCCAGACAGTATGAGTCTTATTCGCTTTATCCCGATGATGTGACGGACGTCATAAAGTTCAGGGTCTGGGAAATAATACAGGTCAAACCGGATCGCCTGGAACGTTACAAACGGCTGCGACAGATTACCGCTTTGGCCGCAGAACTCGGGCTACCTAACATTTACTCAATAACAGAGCGCTACCGGGCAGAGGAAAGATGGCGTCTGTTACACCCTCTCGCAACTAAAATCTATCAATAAGAGGATAGGCCATCTGAGTCGGGACAGGTATTGTAGAACCTTGTCGAGTTTGAAGTCTCGCGCTCCTGAATATTAGGCGAACTACGAAGCTGGCAGGCAGACTCGATTCAGTCAGGCGTTTTGGGCTAATAACCAGGTTATCGCATGGGATGAATCGCGTTGTCGACGGGAGACACTGTGTTACAATCCAGCCAAAACAACCTGAATGCGATTCTAACCCCGCCTGAGTGGTGACTTCAGTCGGATGAGGAGTCGCGAGTCTTTGAACTTCAAGTCTGCGCTTGCGGCGGGTAACATTTTCCGCTGCTGGGGTGTGAATTACCTCTGATCTAATGTGGCCCTAAGTTGTGGAGCAGGAAGTTATGCGAACACTCATACAGAATTGTAAATATGGAGTAAGAATGCTGTTGAAGGCGCCTGTGCTGACGTTCTCGGCAATTCTTATCTTAGGTATAGGCATCGGTGCAAATACTGCTTTATTCACCGTGATGAATGCACTTCTCATCGAACAATTACCGGTTGAAGACCCCGATAGACTTGTCTTGTTCGAAGCGAGTGCGCCGGAGGACTTTGATTATGGAAGTACCTCAGGAAGCACGAAGGTAGAAAATGGCAGACTTAGATTGACGGCTTTTACTTATCAGTCATTCAGTCGCTTCCGAGAAAACGCAGAAGGCTTAGCCGATGTTTTTGCGTTTAGCCCGTTAACCCTAAATGTAAATGCCGATGGTCGATCGGATGTTGTAGAGGGTCAGGTTGCTTCCGGCAATTACCATACTGGACTACGTTTACGAGCAATTGTTGGCCGCACAATTACCGATGATGACGATACACCATCCGCCCCCCCTGTAGCTGTTATTAGTCATCGTTATTGGCGCCAGAGATTTGGTGGCAGCCCAAGCGTTATAGGCAAGCAACTTACCATCAACAACACTGCTTTTACTGTCATAGGTGTTACTCCCGCCAACTTTAACGGAACAGGGGAAATCGGATCAGCCCAAGATATTACAATCCCACTTGGATGGGAGCCTAAGATCCAATCTGACCCAAAACAGTCACAGATATATGGACCTGGTACTTGGTGGTTGCGAATTATGGCGAGGTTGGGGCCAGGCGCAACTATCGAACAGGCAACTGCAAAATTGAATACTGTGTTTCAGCAGTCGGTTGTAGAACATCGCGCGGCGCGTCAAGTAGAAGCTCAAGCGAAGGGAGACACTCCAATAAAAGCATTGGAGGCCCAGTATTATCCTCAGTTGAAGCTAAAAACCGGTAGCAGGGGACAAGTGGACGTAAGAGAAGAATATGCACCCAGTCTATCTCTACTTCTTGGCGGGCTCATCGTAGTCTTATTAATAGTATGTATCAGTGTGGCAAACCTGCAGTTTTCGCGCCGAGCGGATCAAAGGCGGGAAATCGCCACAAGATTGGCTCTCGGTGCCAGTCGTTGGCAAATAGTCCGTCAAATGCTCATTGAGAGTGTAGTCCTCTCCAGTATCGGAGGAGGGCTCGGAATAGTGTTCGCCATCTGGATTAAGGAAGTTTTGCTTAGGGTAGAAGACTGGGGCGGGGGAGATCTGAATGCTCTGAACACAAGGCTCGATTGGCGTGTTTTAGGTTTTACAGCCTTACTTTCAATAGCAACAGGAGTTGTTTGTGGTGTTGTGCCAGCCTGGAACTCAGCCAACACGGACGCAAAAATTCTATTAAATCTTAGTTCTGGAGGAGCAAGAGTTACGTCTCGCTCATGGTTAAGCAAGGTATTGATCATCACGCAAATTGCTTTGTCTTTGGCGTTGGCGATTGGCGCGGGGTTGTTTTTTCAGACGTTATACAATCTGAAGCGAACGGAGACGGGCTTTAACGCGCATAATTTGCTGTTGGTTGACATCTCTCCAGAGTCGAACGGATATAAGGCCGAAGGACTCGCGCAACTATATCCGGATTTGATCGAGAGGTTTGATACCATTCCGGGAGTTAGCGCGGCCACGATTTCCCGGATCCCCTTACTCGCAAATAGCAGGTTTGGAAGGAGCGTCTATCTGCATGATGCGTTGCAAGCTACGCCCGATGCAAACGGTCGAATACAGGCTAGCGGAAGTGTTTATGTGAATTATGTCTATGAGAATTTCCTCGACGTGATGCAAATACCCTTACTACAGGGACGGACTTTGGAGCGCCACGATGATTCGGCCTCTTCAGAAGTTGCAATAGTAAGTGAGACTTTTGCAAAGCGGTTCTTCCCAAATGAAATCGCAATTGGAAAACGATTCACGTTTAGTGTGAAGAAACCTGATTCGATCGAAATCGTTGGCATAGCAAAGGATACTAAATATGACATGCAGCGGAGGGAAATTCGGCCAATGGTGTACTTGCCATGGCGTCAGGGTATGAACCAGATGTTTCCTGCAACTATCGAGTTGCGAACGAGTAATGACCCATATTCGATAGTCGGAGATGTCCGCAGAGCGGTATATGATGTCGATAAGAATTTGCCGGTCAGCAATATCAGGACACAGGAAGAGCAAGCTGATAAGACTTTGCATGCGGAACGGCTTTTCGCGAGGATCCTGGGCCTGTTTGCAGTGTTTGCTCTGCTCCTTACAGCGATTGGATTGTATGGCGTTTTAGCATATTCGGTTAAGCGCCGCACAAATGAAATAGGGCTTCGCATGGCGCTTGGTGCAGATCAGTCAGCAGTGCTGAAAATGATTATCCGCCAGGGGATATTGGTGACGTTGGTTGGGTTGTCGTTGGGATTGATAATGTCTTATGTGTCGGAAATGTATCTGGAGAAGACCATAAAACTGAGCTCTATGCTTTACGGAGTGAAGGTGCATGACCTGTCAACCTACATAGTAGTTGCGTGCACAATGTTTGTGGTTGCTTTAGTTGCTTGTTGGTTTCCTGCTCGGAGAGCGACAACAATTGATCCCATCAAGGCATTGAGACATGAATGACTGGGCGCTCGTCAGTCTGTTGGGAGAGAGCGCAAGTTGTCAAGTCAAGGGTGTGTGGACTCCAAAACCTGGCATAATTCTCAGCGCCGTTATGGTCGCTGTTGCTAAGGTCGATGTTGCTCGTTACATGAGGGCGAGTTAGCAGCAGAGCGTCTTTGGCGCGTCCCGTAGCCCAACCTTTTGTTACCTCGGTCCATCCTCGGCCTCCGTATCGAAATTCTCTCACCGGAGGTAATGATGGAAAGCGACGAGAATTCCTTCTGATTTAGTCGATTTCAAGGCTCTCCTCGAATAGCGCGTGTACGCGTTGTAAGAGGTAAACGGCATAGTCCGGAATCGTGAGCTGAACCAGAATCTCATAACAACCTGGAGGTGGAGTTGTGGCTGAAGGCGATATACTCATAGTCAGAGAAAATGAAGTGATCTCCTTGCTTGATGGCAGAGAGCTGGAGCTCATGGACGCCGTTCGAGCGGCCTACGAGGCTCATGCGCGAGGGCAAACGTCCTTGCCCCAGTCGAGCTTCTTAACGTTTCCGGCCGAGCAAGGCAGCCGAATCATCGCTCTGCCTGCGTATCTCGGTGATAAGTACGATAGTGCAGGTATAAAATGGGTGGCCTCGTTTCCGACGAATCTGAATCTCGGACTGAATCGGGCATCCGCCGTCGTAATTCTGAATTCCCTGAAGACTGGCAGAGCGACAGCGATTCTTGAGGGATCGATGATTAGTGCAAGAAGAACAGCAGCCAGTGCCGCTCTGGCAGCGCAAGTTCTTCACAGGGACCGGTCGGTATCTCAGATCGGTATCATCGGATGTGGCGTGATTAATTTTGAAATAATTCGATTCCTCCGAAGCATCTATGATGGAGCAGACTCGTTCGTCGTCTTCGATCTCGATGCCAAGAGGGCACGTCAGTTCAGCCGACGATGCGAGAGCGTCTTTGCCGGCGTGGAAGTCCGCGTTGTGACGAACATTCGGGAAGTACTAGCCCAATGCCTCCTCATCTCATTTGCAACCACGGCTGTGGAACCCCATGTGCTCGACTTATCATGTTGCGGTGCGGGGAGTACGATTCTCCACATCTCCCTGCGAGACATCTCGGGTGAGGGAATTCTATCCGCCGACAACGTAGTGGATGACGTCGATCACGTTTGTAGGGCTCGGACATCTGTACAACTGGCAGAAGAGGTCACGGGAAACCGCAACTTCATCCGCTGCACGCTTCCGGAGATTCTGATTGGCGCAGCGGCGCCGAGAGGAAACGACGAGAGTACTTGCATATTCAGCCCCTTCGGACTTGGCATACTCGATATCGCTGTGAGCAATCTGGTTTATTCACGAGCTCTGGCGGAGCAAAAAGGCGACGTGATCAAATCATTTTACGCCACTTCAGACAGCACGTACCGGCTGGAGCAGTCCATAGTAGCCTCTCCGGAGTCAATTGTTTTTTCCCCGCGGGAGATCTGATTGTCGCCCGTCAGTGCCACTAAAAACAACGAATCCGACGGGCGCGGGCCTGCTCAGCCGGGGCAGGCCGCAAGCCCCATTATTCGCATCAGCCATTCGACCCGATTGCATCAACTGCAGATTCTGCTGGCTGACTCCCTTTGATTCGTAGTTCCTGCTCGATCAACACAAACCCACCAGCTCGCCTGACGCGCGATCGTGATCTCTCGGTTTGAGAGTTCGATCCATTGCCGCTTCTTCTCAACTCCCGAGCCGATTTAGAAAGGGATGACTATGAAGGTTCGCGATCTCGTTTCGCTGGAAGAGTGGCAAATGCGCGTGGATCTGGCTGCGGTGTATCGACTGGTGGCGGATTACGGTTGGGACGATCTGGTCTTCACTCACATCTCGGCGCGCGTGCCGGGGCCGGAGCATCATTTTCTGATCAATCCATATGGGATGATGTTTGATGAAATCACGGCTTCGAGCCTGGTGAAAGTCGATCTGAACGGAAAGATCGTGATGGACTCGGAGTACAGCATCAATCCCGCCGGCTTCACGATTCACAGCGCGGTCCATGCGGCACGCGAAGACGCGCTCTGCGTTATACACCTCCACACGGAGTTTGGCATCGCCGTCTCGGCGCAAGAGAACGGGTTGCTGCCGATCTCGCAACAATCGCTCTTCGTTTTGGCGTCGCTCGGCTATCACGACTATGAAGGGCCCGCGTTGAACGACGAAGAGAAACCGAGGCTGGCGTCGGATCTCGGCAGGAAGACCTTTTTGATTCTGCGGAATCACGGACTGCTGACAATTGGACCAACCGTCGCGGACGCGTTTCTCGCGATGTTTCTGTTAGAGCGCGCGTGCCGGATTCAGATCCTGGCGCAGTCAGGTGGAAGTAAACTGGTTCCGATCCCGGAGAAGATCTTCGCGCAAAGTCCCACGCAGGAAGCGGTGGTTACTCAAGGCGGCGGTGGACACTTGGTGTGGCCCGGGTTGTTGCGGAAATTAGATCGTATGGGCGCGAATTACAGAGATTAAGCCGCAGATTTATCAAGCAGAGAATAGGCTACCGGCGTGGCCATTAACGTAAGCAGCAGGGACAGCGTCCGCCCGCCAATCACTACGCTCGCGATTGAACGTCGCTCTTCAGCGCCCGGACCAGTGCCAAGCGCGAACTGCAACATACCGCCCACCGCACTCTACTTCCGCAGTCAGATTCGTGCGCGATGGTTTGCCTCGTACCTCAAAGACAAAGGAAAACGGCATCTGAACGAAGGCGGGTTACGTCCGTGACTTGAAGCCTTTATACCGAACCATATCGTTTACGTAGGGCGGCGCTCAGGGCCGCTCTTTTTTGTGTGCGCCGAGCATAGGCGACAACTAGGAGGTGGAAAAGTCTCCACTCAACCTGATGCAGGTGAAGAGTTAGCGAAGCGCAAGAGCATCGTTGCGAGGCGAGGTCTTAGGAAAGCGCCGAGGCGAGTTCCGTCGGGTCGTGCTTGTCCGATGGCGCAGAGACGTTGCGTTCACGACCATCCTTTGCGTCTGGGTTTTCGTGTAAAATCTCGCGTGATAGGAGCGTGACAAACGAAAAAATGGCTAGAGTATGCTCGGTGGAAGCTTAGCCGCTCAACCAGAGCACGAAACCGCTTGGCCATAAATGAGTCGAACTCTCCGACGGACTAAGGCCTGCGCGAATCCCAAGATTTCAGGTGGCAAAAGTCTTGAACCGCGAAACTAAACCGAGCGCTAATCGCGCTGCTCAAGCATTTCGTCTCGCCGGCCTCCAGCCTCGCTCGCAGCAACACAGCGTTGGGAGCCTTCTAGAGAGCCGCATCAAAGCTCGAGTTGGTGCTCCGCAAGCTATCACGCCGCACAAGGTCGCTATGATCTTTATTCATTGCTCAAAAATGGCACCACCTATGTAGAAAGTGGCGAACAAGCATACGAGCAGAAATTCAAAGAACGCCGCTTCAAGGTCATGCAAAAGCAGGCAGTTGCCTTGGGATACCAGTTGGTCCCAGCGGCGTGAGTTTCTAGTGAGAGGATTTCGGGTCTCCCCTTAGAAAGGCCTGCACTATACAATGTAATTGACCACCAATAATGCATGGGGGAGTCTAATAACTTAGGCTGACCGTATTTCAACCATCCGGACGTTAAATGCCTCAAGTCAAACGTACTATTGCTGATGCAAAGTGGCAACTCCCGCCCAGTAATCTGTCATTAGCGCGAAACGAAGTACACCTCTGGCGTGCGACAATTGATGTCCCTTCACCTTTGGTGTCTTCTATTTGGAAAATGCTATCCGCTGATGAAACAGATAGAGCCAACCGCTTCGTTTTCGAGAGGGATTGCCACCGATTTGTGGTGGCGCGAGGTTTTCTGCGTATGATCCTCGGGTGGTATATTCATCGTCGAGCCGATGAATTGCAATTTGACTATACAAAGCATGGGAAGCCGTGTCTCGCCGAGCCTTACGCCGACACAGACTTGAAGTTTAACGTATCTCATTCAACGAACTTTGCCCTCTATGGGCTCACGCTCGGACGCGAGATCGGAGTCGATCTTGAACAAGTTCGTTCAGACATTGAGATCGAACAAATCGCGAGCCGCATGTTTTCCACTAATGAAGTTCGCCAACTCCGCTCGCTTCCTTCAGACGACGTTCGTGTATGGGCGTTCTTTAATTGCTGGACGCGTAAAGAGGCTTTTCTAAAAGCGAAAGGCTCGGGACTCTTCTTTCCACTGGATCAATTCTCTGTAACGCTACTTCCAGGAGATCCTGCCTCGCTCGTGGAGACCCAGTGGAATATGTACGAAATGCAACGATGGTCGTTGGAGGCAATTGACGTTGCCCAAGGCTATGCTGCTGCTATTGCGGTTGAGGGAAACAATTGGAGTCTTCATCAGTGGGAGGCGAATGAAGAAATATTCGGTATCTAGCGCCGCCGAGTGTTCCGTAAGTGACTGAGGAAGGATTCTCAGGCCGGGCCTCAGATGACACGTGGACAGGCTCGCTGGAACAAGTCATTTAAAGGAAGGTGCATTGTCACAGATCTTGATTCAAGGCGATGGCGGACAATGGAGAACTGAGTGGACATATGGCCAAGATCCTTTCCCGCCGAAAGGTTAATCTGAGTTGTGCGTGCGAATGAGATCTCACCGTCGACCGGCGGCGAAAAAGCACCGCCGGACTGACGAGTTGAGGTGTGTGTGTGCAGCCTGAGATTAGGACAAAGATATGTGTGGGAAGAGAATTAGGCATAACGGAACCGGAACGGAGGTCGGGGGCAATTGGTTACGATCAAGATAGGCTCGAGTGAACAACAACTGCAATCGTTAGATTTGCTGATGCAGCAGATTAACCGACGCCGGCAAGAGGGGACTCGGTCTGTGTCCTAGTCGAAATCGATGAGTCTCGGATCAATTTGATCTTTGCCACTAAGGGCTGTAGAGGCGATGGCGGCTCGTCGCGCGTATTTACCTCACAGGAGCAAAACGTAATCGAGCTATGGAAGAAGCATCACTTGGACGAACGCGGCTTTCAGGCTAGTGAGTTGATGGCCTTTCTGAAGCAACTTCGTAGAATCGTCGGTTAGTTGGCAATTCTAGGAGTCGGTCTTAAGAAGAAGAGTGAACGGTGCGCCGCAGGGATTGGCAAGAGGCGAGGGTCAACGCAAAAATAATGCATTCGAACAGTTCGTGGGATGAAATTATTGCCGAATCGTCTGCTCGTCCTATCCCGCTTGCCGACGATCGGTTCCGCTCTTGGATCGGCCGACAAGGAATCTTTGTTTCTTCGGTCATGGATGCCGAAATGACGCCGTATCGCAATGTGGTCCGAACGTACCTCCGCGGCAATGGAACGGCACCATTAATGTGGGAGGAAATCACGCCCCAGGACAAGAACGCTCGCCATGCATACCTTGATGGTGTCGACCAGGCTTCCATCTTCGTGTTGCTGCTTGGCCGCAGTTACGGAATATCCGACACCACCGGTGCCTCCCCAACGAATAAGGAAGAGATGCGCGCAGCCGGGCGCAACATTCCTCGGTTGTTGTTCACCTTGGGCGGTGTCGACTCTCAAGAGAGAGACGCTAAACTCAACCGTTGGCTGGGATCTCTTTATAACGAACTCTCGGCCGCTACCTTTGACACGCCGGAAATGCTGGTGGCTAGCCTTGATGTAAAGTTACGAGAACTGGCTGCTCAGAGTGATCGGACTTGGATAAAATTAGGAAGCCTAGTTTTTCCTGGCAAAGTGAAGGCAAGCTTTAACCCCGGGGGCGGCGGTGAGTTCACAATTGTTGCGCGTGTCTCAACGGGAAGAGTGCGACATGCCTTGCTTTCATTGGGCAATGGCTTCAGCCGTATGCGGGCTGAACATTTGACATGGTCGGATCACAGCTATCCCGTGCAGGTAGTTTCAGTTTCCTCCGAGTCTGAATTTACCGCTGAAGACGCAGTTGAGATTAATTGCCGGACACAACAAACTGGCATGGGGGAGTCGGGTCAACAGTGGCATTGATGGGCGTGCAGAGTCCAAGCAGCAGTGGATGCGATTAGCTTTCTTCGGGGAGCAACAAGAGTCAGATGCGCAACGCCGGAACCACGGTTTTGAGCAGGTTTTCAGTTCACCAGATGCACAGGTGCTCCCAGAAGTTCTGAAAACCACTGGCGCTAGCGGCTGGCTAGCGGAAGGGCTGGTTCGGCTGTACTTAGTTGAAGAGGTTGCTCGGCGTTATGGCGGCCGATTTCAATTTCTCGACATCAACTCGCCCACAGCCACAGGCATCCGTGTCAAAGGCAGTTTTAGCATGAACTCAGAATCAGACACGAAAGTCGAGGGGCTGGTGCCATTAAAACCGCTTCAGATATGACAGCACCAATTCGCCGTCTACGACTGATAACAGTGCCTCTATCAGCCGAGGGAAACTCCTATTTTTATTTCCAACTCGCACTGAAGCAACGGGTTGATTAAGACGGCCTATAACAATCTCTGCTCCTCTGATAACTCTTACCAGTTCACGGGTTTCACGGTTCACGAATCAAACTTCCTATCCTCTGAGCCACGCTGCATGGAAGAGTTCTCTCCGGCCGTGAATCGTGCAGCACGGCTGGCAATAAAATTCTGCTTATTCTATGTTTGCGTCCAGTTGGGATCGCCGAAGGCCTTAAGACACAAGAATATAGCGCCCTTAGGAAAAATGTCCGCACAATGTCCGCAACGGAAGAGTTCCAGAATTGTAAGTCGTTTAGGGATGCAACCTAGAGGTGAGTGCTTTGTTGCTGAGCCAAGCGGGCACAAGTCCTTTATTATCAGTAAGTTACGAGGCAGCAACAACACTGCGATTGCTCGCAAATCTCACCGAAAGTTTGCTCATCTTATCTCATCGAGCCCGCTTGCTGCCAAGTTTTAACCAAAGTCATTGAAACAGCGGCGTTGGACAACTAAAATCCTTCCCGAAACAATACCTCATTGCCCAAACCGTTGCCGATACTCAATCGAAGTAATGAAGGCTTTCACCATCTCCGCATCGATGAAGTTGCCGTTGAATTGGTTCAGCTTGGTCAACCAAAAATCATAGCCGCTGTAGTCGGCGTCCTGCGGATCATTAGGATTCCGCCGCAGGTAACCGAAGTACTGCATCAAGACAAAGGCGCGGTTGAATTCGGCGTTGAATAGATCCTGATCCTCCGCCACGTGGCGCAACGCCTGAGAGCGCGCAGTGATGTTGTTGGTGTCCGGAGCGCCGCCAAACAAGCTGACAAGCGTCGTCCGCTCGTTTCGGTGAAAGCACATTACCGGCGTTCTGATTTAACTTGTCGATGAACTGTGCAGCGTCATCGTCGTGGGAAATGCGTTGGTGAAGCGCGCGCGTTGCACAAAGTTGACCGCGAAACGCTTGTTTGTTGTTTTCCAGAACGGTTTCCCATCCCGGCTGGAGCACGATTACGCCCCGGCTGATCTCCTGCGTATCGAACAGGAACTCTCGCAACCGAATTATGGGAACGGGCAATTGGTGTGGTCCGCCAATCGTCGAATTACCCGTCGAGTCGCCATAGGCGGTCTTGTACATGCTCTCGACCAGGAAGCCGGTATTCTGAAATTCAATCGAAAGAAAGAAAGCCGCCGAAACGTTGATGCGCTTAACTTCGATGCACTGAGCATTGGCGCCGCAGGAAGTTATCTCGTTGGCCCAGAAATCCCAACCGCTCTGGTCAGGCTCGCGGTTCAGAAAATCATGATAGTGCTGCCGCACGAAGAACAGCGCGTTGTCAGCCGGATTCGCGCCGGGCTCCGCATCGTTAGAGTTGATGGTCAGGATGGCCGTGCTTGGGGCGCCGGGGATGGCGCGGCCGGTGATCTCCGAAAGCGTGAGCGTGACGGTCTCCGGCTGTTGCCCTGAACGCGAACGTTCGTGCCTGAAACCTGGAGCCCAACTATCCGGTTGCAAAATGGTATCGGCAACGAGTCATTGCGCGGACAGCCGATCGGTGTTTCGGTGGCGCCGCTAACGTCCAGACCATCAAGAAGTATCTGGAACTGTGTATCATTCGAATCGCCGGGAGGATCGAGAATCAGGCCGTTGCTGTTCACCCCGAGGAAGTTTTTTCTAATCCGATTGCCCACGCCGCCGACAATCTTCACGTTGGCATAAGTATCTCCCGCAAACAGTGGCCCTCCTTCCTGTTTTTGCAAGCCGTTGCCGGCGATGAACTGAAACGGCCTCGTGCTATCGCTGGCGCTGCCGATCAGGTTGTTGTTGGTAAAGCATTGGTCATCTCATCGCGCAGCTCGTTTGCCGTTACCCTTTTCTCCCAATATCGTTCGAACAACTCGGCCTGAGTTGAGACTGAAGATAGTTCAGCATGACCGCCATCGGCGATCAGCTGGCACAATAGATCAAGGCTGAACAAATTGAGCACCACCGGAATTAGCTGAGGCGCCGCAAGCAAAGCCGTTCTTACTTGTGGCAGTTGGCTTGATTTTTCTGCGGAGGATTTGACACTCCATACTTTTGCAACAGATCCGCAACCGAAAAGTTGCTTGATTGTGGTCCCGCGTCGGAGTAGAAGGGGGGTGGTACCCTGAGTTAACCGCTTTCAAAGACTGTCATGGGGTCGGGGGCGAATTCACCCTTGTTCTCGATCACAAAGAGATTAGGCAGACTTCTCTTGCCGCTGAGCCTTTATTTTCAGCGTTAAGATACGTCTAGCGTTTCCTTGATGGTCTTCATCAACCCGAAGGAGACCAGCCTCATGCAGTACCAGAACGACTTTTCCAAACTCATTACAAGTTCTCGCGCGCGTTCGTGTGGGTCACTTACAGCGACTTGCTTGAGTATAGCGCTCACGGTTGTTTTGTTGTCGGTGTCTCAAAGCGTGTGCGCGCAAAATATCCGGCACACGCAGAACGTGCAAGACTTGGGGATTCGGAGCGAGTTGCTTGTCGAACCCACGAGTCTGGGTCTCAATATCCAAATACCTTTCCGCCAATATCCGGGGCGCGGCGGGACGAGCCTCTCCCCCACGTTATTCTGGTCTTCTAAGGTTTGGCGCATCGCTTACCAAGGGAATTACCCTGAGCCGCTTCCTTACGGAGGCGAACTTCTTCATACCATTGTCCAGGGGAAGTACGCTGAACATTCAATTTCGGGATGGACTACTGGACTCGATTTGCCTTGGTACGAATTCACTGGGGGCGATCAATACTACGGTGATTACGGCCAGTCGATCCCGGAGCCGACCGAGTTCCCCCCGAATTGGCAATATCAAGTCCACTATGTCAGGCGCATGTTGGTTCACATGCCTGATGGATCCTCATACGAGTTGCGCTCCAGCGATCAGATTTTCAATGGCATCGGAATTAACAGCGGCGTTTATTATGCGGTGGACGGTTCGCGAATCAAGTATGATCCAAATTCCGGATTACACCTGCCGGATGGTTCGCGTTACGTCTATCCGGGACAGGGAATAGTGCGGTACATTGATCGCAACGGAAACACGCTGACCTACAGTGCCTCAACTAGGCAATGGACCGACACCATCGGGAGAACGATCGGCATGCCGCCGATGGACAACAGTGCGCCTGGCGACCGGATTTACAGCCTGCCTGGTCTGAGCGGCACCACTTTGAACTACACCTTCCGATGGAAGAACCTCGCCGACGCGCGAACTGATCCGAATCAACCCCTTCGGTATGTTGGAGACTATGGGGGCCACACCCCCAGCCTGTTTGTGTCAATTCCGAATCCGGATCAGCCGGCAGCGCTCGATTATGTTGATGGCTCTAGCATATTTAACCCTGTGGTCTTGTCAGAAATCATCCTGCCAACCGGCACCTCATACAAGTTTAGTTATAACGTCTGGGGCGAGGTCGATAAGATCATTTACCCCATGGGCGGCTATGAACGTTACCGGTATGACGAAGTTGCAGCACTTACTCAGCTTGACGGAGTTTACGCGCAGGGGAATCGGGGCGTTGTGGAGCGCTGGATCAGCCCCAGCGGCACTGGCGCCGACGAGATCCAATGGCAATACACGCCCGGTAGCACGACCTCCCCAGACGGTACAGTCACGACTCGATCGGTCCACCGTAGCAACGTGAATGCCGCTTATGGCTTTCAGGATGCGAAAGCCGGTTTGCCCTATGACGAGCGGGTTTACTCCTCTACCGGGCAGATGCTTCGCCGAAAACTAACCGAATATGCAGTATCGGGGCCCGCACCAGGTGGTTACGGAGCCGCAACGCGCAACCCGCGAGTTACCAGAGAAGTCGAGATAATTCTGGATACGGGTGGCAGCGCGCTCGCGAAGACAAGGACTTACGGCTATGACCTCACTTATCAGTTTGATGTTGGCTTCGATCGGACCTCGGTCATCGAATATGACTACGTGCCCGTGGATCAAGCCTTGGCGCAAACGGGCACGATCACTTCTATCCCAAACGGCCCGTTAGTGCGAACGACGGCAACAACCTATCTCACCGCCGACGCGAATTATCGCAATCGGAATATTCTCGGCCTACCAACATCGACGACGGTTTACAACGCTTCGGACACGATGGTGGCGCAGAGTACGGTCAGCTACGATGAATCGAGTTACCCGCTATACAACTACGGCGCGATTACCGGTTGGACTGATCCAGCTTCCACCATCCGCGGTAATCCGACCACCGCGAGGAAGTGGGTCGATATTGGCAACACCTGGTTGGAATCGCACGCCCAGTACGACCAGTGCGGAAGCCCCATGAACTCGTGGGATCTGAAAGGTAACCTGTCACAGGTTAGCTACTCGCCCAATTATGCTTATGCCTATCCGACGCAAAGCACCAGCGCCGTGCCTGATCCAACTAACACTTATGGGACGAATACTTCGTTGGTGACCACCAGCACTTACGATTTCTCTACGGGTCTTGTCATTTCGATGGCTGACGCTAACGGCATGATAACAACTCTTGAGTACAACGATCCGCTAAACCGGCTGACGCGAGTGAATCAGCCGGACGGCGGGCGCACCACTTACAATTATGTGGACGCGCACCAGTGTGGCGCCTATGTTGAGACGAAAACGTTGCTGGATTCGTCGCCGGAGCGGTGGACGGATTCATGGCAATTCTTCGACGGGCTCGGCAGGGCTTATCTCGCGGAGAGTCTTGACGGCCAGGATCCCAGCAATCCGTATCTGAGAGTCGACATGAAATACGACGCAATGGGCCGCGCCTGGAAAGTTTCGAGTCCCTATCGATCGTCGAGTTGCACGGCGGCGATCAACCCTTCGGGACGTTGGACTGAGACCACATTTGACGCTCTAGGTAGGCCGAAGCAGATCACGACGCCCGACAGTGCTGTGGTGACTACCGACTACAGCGGCAATACGGTGACTGTAACTGACCAGGCAGGGAAAAAGCGACGCAGCGTCACTGATGGACTAGGACGCCTCGCCCGAGTTGACGAACCGGACAGCAACGGCAATCTCGGTCTCACGAGTGCGCCTGCGCAACCCACCAATTACACCTACGATGCGCTGGGAAACCTACGCAAGGTCGATCAAGGTTCGCAGCAGCGTTTCTTCATGTACGACTCGCTCAGCCGTTTGATCCGCGCAAAGAATCCCGAGCAGGCAGCAGGCTCACTTGCCTCCAACATGACTGACGCCATCACCGGCAATACGCAGTGGTCGATGGCCTACGGCTACGACAATAACGGTAATCTGACTGCGCGGGTGGACGCGCGCAACATCACCACCAACTATGCGTATGACGCGCTCAATCGCAACTACTCGACCACCTATTCAGACGGAACTGTGTCGACTTATCGATACTACGACTTGGCCTCGAACGGCCGCGGCCGCCTCTATTGGGATCAAGCGGCGGGGGTCTCGGCCAATGTGTTTGACGCTTACGATGGCATGGGTCGTCCGACGCAGTACCGTCAAAGGTTCTGGGTCAATGGAGCGTGGGGCCAGTCCTTCAACATCACCCGCACTTACGACAAGGCCGGGCATGTAATAACTCAAACTAATCCTTCCGGGCACACCGTCATTTACAACTACGACGCGGCCGGAAGGTTGGGTGATAAGGATGCCTCGAATCTGGCTTTCAGCGGCAACCTGGGCGATGGCGTAACACGAACGTACGCAACTGGAATCAGCTATAGCGAATTCGGCGGTCTACAGCAAGAGCAGTTCGGCACGCAGACCCCTCTTTACCATAAGCTTCACTACAACGTTCGCGGCCAGCTTTACGACATCCGATTGAGCACCGTGGCGTGGGCTGCCGATCAGTGGAATTGGAACCGCGGCGCCTTGCTCAATTGGTATGACAGCACGAGTGGTTTTCCGCGTCAGAATCCAAACAGCGCCCCTGACAACAATGGTAATGTGACCCGGCAAGAAATTTGGATTCCGAGCGACGATCAGATCACTGGTTACAACTGGATGCAGCAGAATTATTCGTATGATTCGCTGAACCGGCTCGCCTCAGCAACGGAGCTGCAAAATGGATCTTCAACAAGTTACACACAAGGCTATGACTACGACCGCTGGGGCAATCGTACGATTAACCCCAGCTCCAGCATATCCAACGTGCAATTTGATAAGGCCGACGCGCAATTCACGAACCGGCTGTACGCGCCAGGCGACACGGCTATACAAACCATGAACCAACGCCGAATGCAATACGACGAGGCTGGCAATCAGATTTATGACTCCTACTCCGGCCAGGGTCAGCGCACCTACGACGCCGAGAACCGGATGAAGCAAGCGTGGGCTAACAACCAATGGCAAACCTATACTTACGATGCCGATGGCCACCGCATCAAGCGCAACGTGAATGGAGTGGAGACGTGGCAAGTGTACGGCATGGATGGCGAGCTGTTGTCCGAGTACGAGGCGGGCGCTGCACCGTTTCTGGCAGTGAAAGACTACGGCTACCGAAATGGCGAACTACTGGTCACAGTGACGAGTGGCGACGTACAGCGTCTCAAGCGCTTCGTCAAGAACCTTTATTTCAATATTTTTGCGCGCGAAGCCACGGCCGCTGAGCTACAGCAGGAAATGGACACGCTGGGCCAGGCTGGCGTTCAAGGCGAGGCGCAACTCTTAACGACCGCCAGGTCAATCGCACGCGGTCTGTTCCAGTCGTCAGAGTACAGCGCGCGCGGACGTACTGACTCTCAGTACGTAACCGACCTCTACAACTCTTACTTGCAGCGAGGGCCGGACACGCCTGGCCTCAACTACTGGGTCAGTAACACGCAGGCCAACGGGCGCGGGGCGACTTTGAACGCCTTCGAAGTCTGCACGGAGTTTGCGACGCTGGCC
>JBOGOU010000240.1:0-30845 GCA_050748205.1 Pyrinomonadaceae bacterium
TTCCCAAATTCGAAATTCGCAATTCGCAATCCGAAATTCCTCCCCCAGCCTTGCCAATTTCTGAAAGACAACGCTTGGACTTACAATGTGTCTGGTCGCAATTTTTACAATTTGTGGTTTGCGAGTCAGGACTTTGAAGCATCACCGGTTCCCATTAGGTAAAGCAATGCGTGGCTATCAGTTACACGAACCGTTTAGCTGCCAGGCTGACAGTTTGAAATCACAAATTGTGATATCAAGATTAATTGAAGTTTAAAAGGAACGCTGCTCGCAAATTCGCAATTCGCAATCCGAAATTCCCATGGATGAATCGCAACAGACTCGCATCATGACCCCGAATGATATCCGTGCCAGCGCCATCGCGCCTGGAGCTGTACTGCGCCAGCGTTATCGGCTCGACAGCGAAATCGGTCGCGGCGGCATGGGCGTAGTTTATCGCGCAACGGACCTCGAGCTCATGCGCGATGTGGCCGTAAAAGTCTTGCCAGGCACAATGTCTGCTCCAGAATCGCGCACTCGTTTGCTGCGTGAAGCACGCGCGGCCGCGGCGCTGAATCACCCGCACATCATCTCAGTTTATGACGTGGGAGAGGCCGGCGGCATGCCCTTCTTCGTAATGGAATTGGTCCTGGGCCCCACCTTGTCGCGCGAGCGTCCCATTGACTTACCGCGAATTATCGAGCTTGCCTGTCAGATTTGCGCGGCACTCGATCATGCGCACTCCAACAGCATCGTGCACCGTGATCTGAAACCGGACAATGTACTCCTGTCGACTGCCGGCGAATCAGGTCAAGTAAAACTGGCCGATCTCGGCCTCGCACTGCCGGGTTACGGCGAACGCATCTCGCGCGCGGGAATCATTGTCGGAACGGCGGCTTACATGGCGCCAGAACAGGCGCTTGGGCAACCCGTGGACGGACGCGCTGATCTTTACGCTCTCGGCGTTCTACTTTATGAACTGACAACAGGCCGGCTGCCGTTCGCCGGCGACGATCCGCTAACAATCGTGTCTCAGCATGTTCACGCTCCCGTTGTTCCACCACGCGCGTTGCGTCCCGATCTGCCACGAGCGCTCGAATCCGCAATCTTACGGCTGCTGGCAAAAGATCCCGCGCAACGATTTGCCACTGCGGCTGAGACTGCAGTGGCCCTACGCGCGTCGCTTACTGCGACTGACTCCGGCATTGAGGACTCCGGAGCCTCAGTGGCAATACTTGACGCCCTTTCGCGCGGGCGACTTGTTGGTCGCATGGCCGAGCTCGCAGAGCTGCGCGACTTGTGGTGTCGGGCCCGCGAAGGCCATGGACACGCGGTAATGCTCAGCGGCGAGCCTGGGGCAGGCAAGACTCGACTGGCGCGCGAGATCACAATTCAGGCGGCCGTCGATGGCGCAGCGGTTCTCAGCGGGGGCTGTTATGAGTATGAAGCGACGACACCCTATCTACCCTTTGTCGAGACCTTTCGCCGTTGGGCGCGCGAACAAAAGGATGATGACGTCTTGCGCGCGATGCTCGGTGAGGCGGCGACGCAGATCGCGAAGCTTGCTCCGGAGATCGGAACCCGTCTGGGTCCATTTCCTGAACGACCCGAGTTGGCAGCTCACGAGGAACGACTGCTTTTCTTTGATGCAGTAGTCCTGGTGTTCGCGAATCTTGCCCGCCGGCAGGGGCTGCTCTTCTTTGCCGACGACCTACATTGGGCCGATCGAGGCACTCTCTGGCTCCTCGGACACCTGCTGCGTCAACTTCGCGAAGAGCGTGTGCTCATTGTCAGCGCTTACCGCGAAACGGAACTCGATCGTGCCCACCCACTCGCCAAAGCTCTCGTCGATTGGAATCGCGAGCGGCTTGTCACGCGCATAGCGCTCCGGCGGTTCGACGCCGCCGAAACCTCCGCGCAATTGGGTACGCTCCTTGGCGAAGACGTGACCGCCGACTTTGGTGACGCCGTGCATCGCGAAACCGAGGGTAATCCATTCTTCGTTGAAGAGGTATTGAAGGCACTCATCGAACAAGGATCTGTGCGTCGCGAGAGTGGTCGATGGAAGCGATGTGACGTGGGCCAGCTCGTTATCCCGCAGAGCGTGAAAGAAGCGATCGGACATCGTCTAGACCGGGTCAGTCCGGAAACAAATGATGTGCTGCGCGCCGCGGCCGTGCTGGGCAAGACTTTTACCTTCGAAGAACTAATGGCTACTGCCGGGGAGCACACCGAAGACGCAACGCTGGACGCTCTGGATGAAGCCGCGGGCGCCCAGTTGATTGTGGCCGGAAGCGGCGACTCGTTCACTTTCACTCACGACAAGATTCGCGAAGTGCTCTACGAAGAGTTGAATTCGATCCGTCGCCGGCGTTTGCATCGTCACGCCGCTGAGGGTCTCGAGCGCAATCGAGAGACATCCGAGTGTGCTGTTGAGAAATTGGCCCATCACTATATTCAGGCAGGTGATTACGAGCGCGGACTCGTTTATGCCAAACAAGCGGCGGCCCAAGCCGAGCGGGTGTTTGCTCTTGACGAAGCGATCGGCGCTTATGGTCGCGCGCGCGATTGCGCCGAGGCGTTGGGCCTGGTGGATGAGCAGCTTGCTCAGGAAGAAGCGATGGGCAAAGCCTTTTTGCTGCATGGTGAGATGATTTCCGCCGGTGAGCACTTCGTGCGGGCCCTCGCTTTGACGAACGATCCACAAGTGCGGGCTCGTCTTCAATGCCAGGCAGCCAGCTCATTGGTGGCTACCGGAGATCAGCGCGGTGTTGAGTACGTCGGCGAAGCGTTGACTGTGTTAGATCCGGTCACGAACCCTTTGGAAACTGCCAATGCCTTGTCAATTGAAGGACGCTTTCACCATCTGGCTGGCCGCCACAAGAAGGCAATCGAGCTGCTCTTGCAAGCTGCTGATTTGGTCCAACCTGCTGCCGACTCAGACAAGATCAGCACTTTCGCCGCGCCGACGATTTCCCAGATCTATGCGTACACTGCGGGCGCTCATCAACACTATGGACTCTTCAACGACGCCGATCGTTGGGCGCGACGCGCGATCGAGTTTGGCACGAAGCACAGCGTGCCCTTTGCGCAAGCCATTGGTCACGAATTCCTGGGTGAAGATGCCGTTCACAGGGGCGACTTTGAGGCAGGGCTGGAATACGCCGCGCGCGAGCGTGAAATCGCGGAAAAGCTGCATTCGCGCGAACGTCTGTCCTGGGTTCATCTTGTAACCTCTTTGTGTGCGATGCATCTTGGCGATCAAGAACGGGCTGAGCGAGAGTTCGTAGATGGCATCGCGTTGGCGGAATCAGTCGGTGAGCAGCGAGTAGCTTCCTTATTGAAAGGCAACTTTGCGGTGCTTCAGGCCCAACGCGGGCGATTGGACGAAGCGTTGAAAATTGCCTTGGAGAATTTCGAACAAGCAGAGCCAACAGGTCTGCTCTATTCACGTTTTGAGTCTCTCCGATGCCTGACAGAAGTTCGGTTTCGTCGAGGCGAGGTCGACGAAGCAGAGCGGCTGTGTGAGGTCGCTGTCGAGCTTGTGTGTGGAACAGAGTCGCGCGTGAGCCGTCTCTGGCTGGGCCCGCTCTACATCGAGGTACTCATGGCGGCGGCCGAACGCGCGGATCTAGCCGCCAACGAAGCCGAAGCAGCAGGGAACATCGCAGAGGTCGAAGAGAAAAAGGGTGAAGCTGCCGGCAAACGGGCCAAAGCGGCGGAGCATCTGGCGGGTTACCAGGAGCTCGTCGCTGCTTGCCAATCGCCGCGGTTCAAGCGCGCGGCTGCGGATCTAGAATTTCGAATTGCGAATTTCGAATTGCGAATTTCTTCTTAGCGTTGATTAGCGTGGCTTCGTGGCTTCGTGGATCGTTCTTTGTGGATCGTCCTTTCAAATTCGCAATTCGCAATTCGCAATTCGAAATTCGCAATTCTCACTCCAGCGACCGCACGCGATTTGGCTTTAGCAGTGTGACCATGCCTTTGCGCCGGTACCAGATTCCGGCTTTTGTTCGCCAAACTTCATCAGCCTGCAAACTCGAACCGTCAGTGAGCCGAATAGTCACGGGACCACGACTCGCCTTTCCGGCTGCACCGGTCGAAACGGGCCTTGAACTCAAGCTGAGGCGCGCAGGTTCCGTTCGCACTGCGGGCGACGGCTTTCCGGCAGTTGACAGTGACGGTTTGACTAACGCCGATTCGGTTTCATTTCGCGAGGAATCGGAGGAAGAGGGAAGTGACTCTTGTTGGCTGCCGGCAACGTCTGCAGGTGAATCTTTGGAACTCTGCAGGGATTCCTGAGACCCTTGAGAAGTCTGCGGGGCCTGACGCGCGTGGAGTACCGGCCTCGAGAGCCTTTGGTAACTGATAAGCAGAACCAATCCGATAACGAGTCCAGCGGCCGTGACCATTGTCACAGACCTCCTGTTTAGTTTCGATTGTTGCGTCGCGACTCCAGCCGAAGCCTTCTTAACCTCTTCGTTCAGATCACTAGGCACGCCCACCTCGATATTCGAGTCGTCTGCGACGAGTGGAGTTTGATCAAGATCACAGATCTTATCCGAGTCAAGATAAAGGAAATTACACTTGGGACAACGTTTCATAATGAGAATTGCGGGGAAGAATTTCGAATTGCGGATTTGAAGAAACCAATCCAGAAATTCAGAAATGAGACAAACTTCGTGTTGATTGGTGTGGTTTCGTGGATCGTCTTTCAAATTCGAAATTCGCAATTCGAAATCCGAAATTCCAATCCGCGCCGTGTTCGGTGCAGGGTATAGGGAGGTGTCGTCGACCGCCTATACCTTTTTGAGATCACAGAACGTGATCTCAGGTCCTAACCTCAAGAATAGTAATCCCTGGGGCAGCCAACTGTAAACAGTACTGAAATAGAACATACCGGAAAAAACATCTGCGATTCTGAGTTCAAATCCCACAACTTCGTCAAAATCGGAAATCCCCCAACGGCAGAAGAAGCTGTGAAAAAACTTTAATCGGCTGCGGATTAACGCTGATAACACGGATCAGACCAAAGAAAGCCCTTGTTTTTGATCTGCGTCAGCCGCGTTAATCTGCGGCCAATTCCTTTTTCACAGGTGCGATTTTCTTGCGCGCACGTAGGCCTAATCGGTTAGTATGGTTGCTGGCTAAGGCAGCTTTTAAGACTTTGCCTGAGCATAGCCCTAAACAACCCTCACTCGAACCGCCCCAAAAAGCCCACCGAAGCAGAGCCCCAAAGAGAATCGCTAACGGCAGCTTTTCGCCTGGAGGTGCGCAAATGGCTCTTCAATCAGTACTCTTAACGAATGGTTCACGGGTCCTCGACCGTTCCATCGCTCTTTCCTTAACATTTCTGACTAAACCAGGCCTTTCGATTGCGTTGCTCATATTTGCCACCCAACTGTTTCTGATCGGCCTGGGGACCGCGCGCGGCCAGACTTGCCCGGATCCTCCTCCGCAAACGTCCGGCTCTCATATGTTCCGGCAGCAAGGCGAGAGCTTCGAAATCCCCATTAATCTGGGGGGTTGTCAGGCGGTCGCTCTGAACCTTCGCTGGACTAACGGCAGAAACAACGGTAGCAATTTCCTGGTGACGTTCCTGGACGCCAATAATCAGACAATCTATACGAAAGAGCTTATGGGTTTTCTCTCCGGCAATTACCAGTTTCCGTTTGCGACGCTCGAGCCCCAGCCGTGGCTGGGATCGCTCTCAATGGTTTCTGTGCCGACGACCGTTACCATCCAAACTGTTCGACCTTTTGCTTTTCCCGCCTCTATCTCTTACACCGTCACGCGCGCTTCCGGCCGTTCACGGCAAAAGCACCTGGCACTCGACGACACGGTAGCGGCGAATCTAAGAAATGCGCCCGGCAGAGTATTGGTCCAGGGACAAACCGGATCAAACACGCCCGCAGAATCCATCAGCTATCGACTAGAGGAGGTTGCGCTGTCTGAGCCGAGAGAAGTCGAGATTCATGGCCGAAAGGAAAATGTGGAAGTGGCTTATCGCCTCATGCTCAACGGTGGCGATACTTTACTTAAGACTCGGATGATCTGGCTTGATGATGCCGCGTTTCCGGTGTTCTCGCCGAGGGGCTCGCGGGAGGTGGGCACACTCATCTATGACCGTTCAGTTCTAAGGGATGGAGCGGAGATATCAATGTCCAATGACGACGGCAGCCAGATGCACTCGCTTCCTGAGCGACTCAAGTTGCCCGAAAGCATGAAAGTAGGGATTCAGCCGGCCGCAAGCGACGGCGGAAACGTTGAAGACGGGAATATGGTGGTTGGTATCCGCAACGCTGTCAGAGCGATTGGCGCGACGCGACTGCCGCTGGTGCAGATCACCTTGAAAACAGATCGTCCGTTTCCGGCGCGAGAGACCGCCTTACAACTGCAGATAGGCAGACGTTTCTTCCTGAACGAGCTTTCCGGTGATCACACCGGGCGCTTGCTGACTCTCACCCTTACTCCGGAGATGTTTGCGGAACTAAGGCAGGGCGCCGAGATCGTCGCTTTTTTCGATCAGCCAGATCGCAGTGGTTTGGCAGGACAGAATGTCTGGTATTTTGGAAGGTTGAATAAACTGATGCTGTCAAGGCAATAGGGCCAAGTCCAAGTCCAAAGCCCAAAGTCCAACGCCCAAAGGCCCAAGACTAATCAGAGATTCTTGAAAGGCTTCTTAATTAACCGGCTGGTCTTCTTCAAAAACCCACCAATCTTCGACTCTTTCTTGTGATTGGCTTTCGCCGGCAAGGGCTTCCTTTCAACTCGCGGGGGCGTCGCTGGGCGTATGCGCGCCGGCGAGGGCTTTAGAATCGGCGCAGCACCCTTGCTCGCTTTCACATTGTTGGCTGGAATCTGTGGAGGCTGTTGCTTTGCTGGTGTCGTCTCCACGACCGGCGGCTCAGCAACCGGCGGCTCAACGACTGGTGTCTCAACAACGGGATTCGGAGTGGCAGGTTGATCGGTTGCTTGATCGACGACGACTTTTGTTGGTTGGTGGGCGGCCTGAGGTGTAGGACGGTGTGCGCTGTAATTACCTACAAAGAGCACTGCACCCAAAATAAACACGACAACCGGTAGCGCGGCAATGCTCTTCCACTTCGATCTCGTTGATCCGCCACCCGTTTCCGGTGCAGCGTTTCGCTCAAAGGGATGTAGCGTAGGCTCATAAGCCAGATCGCTACCGTCCATATCGCAAAGAACCTGATCGTCCTCGTAGACGAAGTCACACTGTATGCAGCGTTTCATCGCGACGCTCCTCCGGAATTGGATTTCTAGACCAGGGGCGCGGATGGATGTCGCTGGGGACGCCTACGTGAGAATCCGCAGTTAATAAGATACACAGATTGCTGTTAACGGGCAACAAAATGCTTCCGCACCTGGGTAGTGTTCTGATTTCCGTTCCGGGACCTGGGTGACTGGGGTAGGACGGTAGTAAAACGAAATAACACGAAATATCACTAACAGAATTTCGTGTTCGTTCGTGTGGTTTCGCGGATCGATTGTTTCCACCAAGCCGTCTCTCAGACTAGGCAGAACCCTCCCCGACTTGCCAATAATTGTCACAATCTCTTACCCATGTTACTTTCCTTATTGATACCGGCAGCATGGAGCGCGGGCATCTTGCCCGGCCTTAATCACCTGGAGCGCGGGCATCCCGGAAACCGAAAAACAGTGAAACGCACCGCAAACGAATCCCTTGTGAAAGAGCCCTCACCGAAAAGGTCCACGACACAACAAGTCAACAAACGTCTGAAAGAATTGACGGCAGAACTGAAAGAACTCGAGGCGAAACTGCGCCTCGGTGGTGGGCCAGATAAGATCGAGCGGCAACATAAGCAAGGCAAGCTCACGGCACGCGAGCGCGTCGATCTATTGCTCGATAAAGATTCATTCGCGCAAGAGATTGGATTACTCGTTGCTTACGATCAATATGACGGTGGCGCTCCGGCGGCGGGAGTGGTCACTGTTGTCGGCAGAGTCGAAGGTCGCGAAGTTGTTGTGGTCGCAAACGACGCGACCGTTAAGGCAGGTTCGTGGTGGCCGGAGACGATCAAGAAAATCCTGCGGGCCCAGGAAATTGCCATGCGGTCGCATGTGCCGATCATCTACCTTGTGGATTCCGCGGGAGTGAACCTTCCTTACCAGGGCGGAGTCTTTCCTGGCCAGTACGGAGCCTCGCGGATTTTCTATTACAACTCGCTAATGCGGCGCTATCTAAAGATTCCCCAGATCTCCGCGGTAATGGGGCCTTGCATCGCTGGAGGCGCATACCTGCCGGCACTATCCGACGTCATCGTCATGGTCGAAGGCACATCATTCATGGGACTTGGCGGTGCGAATCTGGTAAAAGGCGCGACAGGCCAGACTATCGATAATGAAGCTCTGGGCGGCGCGCGCGCGCACAATGAACTCTCGGGAGTGGCCCACTACCGCGTCAAGGACGACAAGGCATGCCTGGAAAAAATTCGAGAGTTTGTTTCTGAGTTACCACTAAACCCGCTTGGACCGGTGGTTATCACAGAAGATATCGGGCCGGCGCGCCCTGCTGAAGATCTCTACGACATCATTCCTGAAGATCACAGACAACCTTACAACGTTCGTCATCTGCTTGAGTGCTTGCTCGATGGTGGACACCTGGACGAGTTTCAAGCTGACTATGCCAGAGAGATGATCACCGGTCATGCGCGCATACGCGGCATACCGATGGGCGTGATAGCCAACAATCGCGGCATGATTCGCGCGCCCGGGGGCGGCCCGCCGCGGTTCGGCGGAATCATCTATACGGAGTCGGCTGAAAAGGTAGCTTATTTCATCGAGACATGTAACCGTCGCAAAACTCCGCTGCTTTTCATTCAGGATGTTTCCGGTTTCATGGTGGGCCCGGAAGCGGAGCACTCGGGGATCATTCGCGCTGGTGCACGTTTCGTTGAAGCAATGGCCACAGCGTTAGTGCCGAAGATTGTTCTCACGGTAAATCATGCGTCGGGTGCAGGCTATTATGCGATGGCCGGCCAGGGTTTCGATCCGGACTTCATTTTTAATTGGCCCACTGGCCGCATGGGCGTGATGGAAGGCGACTCGGCGGTGCAAGCTGTCTTTGGTAGTCAGCTTGACAAACTCAAACGCAGCAATCAAGAACCCGATCAAGAGCTTGAGGCTGAGATGGATCAGGTGCGTGAAACTTACGAGCTGGAACTCGACGCCAAGTACGCAGCGGCCAGAGGATTTGTGGATGCGGTTATAACGCCTGAAGTGACTCGCAATGCCCTGGAGCTCTCGTTGCGCACGAGTTTGAATTACAGTGGCCCCCATATTGGTCAGTTTGTCCTGCCACCCGGTGTGGTTTGAGGTAATGCGCATTTGACACTTGTCGTTGACCATTTGTGTTCAAAAGGATCCTCACTTCGATGGAGCAGGTCAGTAAAATGACCCGGGTTCTTCTTGTCACCTGTGTCCTCGTTGCGGTGATGACTCAAGCAGGTTGTGGGTTTGACGGTCACACCGAAGAGGTTACAAGCGTTGCCTTCTCTCCCGATGGTCAATATCTGCTGACAAGCGGCCACGATGGTACGGCTCGACTGTGGGATATCAAAACCGGTGCGGAGGTGCGCCGGTTCTTAGGGCACGATGGTAGTGTGCACCGCGCGAGATTCACTCCTGACGGACACTACATCGCCTCGTGTGGCAACGACGGCATACTCTTCTGGAACACAAGCGATGGGACCGAGACCGGCCGAATCAAGACCGATTGTCTTGAGATATCTATCTCTGGCGATGGTAAGAGGATCGCCACCGGCGACTTTGATTCGATGAAGGTTTGGGATATCACGTGAGCAGTTAGAACACTTTCATGAAACATAAGATTCGCATTGCCGCTGGCCAGGGATTTTGGGGAGACTTGCTCGACGCTCCGGTGCGTCAGGTGGAAGGCGGCCCGATTGACTACCTGATGCTCGACTATCTCGCCGAAGTGACAATGTCGATCATGCAGAAGCAGCGATCGCGCGACCCGTCAGCAGGCTACGCGAGGGATTTCATTCCCTTGATGAAACAAATCCTGCCGGCTTGCGTCGAACGTAACATTCGCGTCACTGCGAACGCTGGTGGTGTGAATGTAACGGGTTGCACGGAGGCCGTTCGTGGCGTAGCCCGCGAACTGGGTCTTGCCGGAAAGTTTCGCATCGGCATCGTCACAGGTGATGACATCATGTCGCGCCTCGATGAGTTGCTGGCCCGAGGCATTGAACTACGAAATATGGACACGGGTAAGCCGCTCGCCATTGTGCGTGATCGGATTCAAAGCGCGAACGCTTACCTGGGTGCCTGGCCCATGGTTGAGGCATTGAACGGCGGCGCGCAGATTGTCATCACCGGACGAGCCACCGACACGGGACTGACGCTCGCCCCAATGATTCATGAATTTGGTTGGGCTGCGGACGATTGGAACCGTCTGGCCGCCGGCACCATTGCCGGGCATATTATCGAATGCGGTGCACAAGCCTCAGGGGGAAACTGCCAGTATGACTGGCGCAATATCCCGGACCTCGGAAATGTCGGGTTTCCCATTGCTGAAGCGTCGCCGGACGGGACGTTTGTCATTACGAAACACGAGGGCACGGGCGGCTGCGTCAGCATTCCGTCGATCAAAGAGCAACTGGTTTACGAAATGGGTGATCCGCGTGAGTACATCACACCCGACGTGGTCGCCGATTTCACTACGATCAGACTGGAAGATGCCGGTCCAAACCGCGTCCGCGTTTACGGGATTGAAGGTCGTCCGGCTACGGAGTTTCTCAAAGTCTCCATTAGTTATTCGGCTGGGTTCAAAGCCGTCGGGACCCTTGTCTACTCCTGGCCCGATGCTTACGAAAAGGCCCGCGCTGCCGATAAGATCCTGCGCGCGCGGCTGGAGAGGCTGGGATTGCGTTTCGATCAAGTGCTGACGGAGTTTGTGGGCGTGAATGCCACGCACGGTGCTCTCGCGGGTGAACCTTCGGGTGAAGTACCGGAAGTACAGTTACGCGTGGGCTTGCGCGGACAAGACAGGGCGGCGGTGGAAAGGTTTACAAAAGAGATCGCCCCTTTGATTCTAACCGGACCGCCCGGTGTGACAGGTTTCGCTGGCGGGCGGCCGAAGGTGGAAGAGATTGTCGCTTATTGGCCCGCGCTGATTCCGAAGGATGAGATAAAGCCGAAGGTTGAAGTGATTGAAGCATGAAAGCCCAGAATCAATATCAAGTTTGTCAGTAGTAAGTTGTCCGTGGTCCGCTGGCTTATAACGGTTGCCGCGGATGTCACTACTGACAACGGACTACGGACCACTGACAACGGACCACCAACCAATAATGCTCGTCCAACTGACAAAACTCGCTCATGCCCGTTCCGGCGACAAAGGCGACACGGCAAATGTCGGATTAATTGCCCTGCGTGAGGAGTTTTATCCTCTGCTGGTTCGTGAAGTGACAGCCGAACGAGTGAAGCAACACTTCAAAGGAATCTGCCAAGGCAAGGTAGAGCGATTCGAGTTACCAAACCTCGGCGCACTCAACTTTCTGCTTCACGAAAGCCTCGGCGGGGGTGGCACCCTTTCATTAATGACTGACGCGCAGGGAAAGACGTTCTCAACTGCGTTGCTCAGGATGCAGATCGAAGTGGCGGACGAAGAAGCGCGGAGAGTTGGGTTGGATTAGAAGCGGAGCATTTTCCATTTGTCATTCGACATATTTAACATTCATCATTTTTCATTTGCAGGATGGAAGGGCTCTCCAACTTCCGAGGGGTCACATAAGTTATGAAGTCTCAAAGGTTGGGAAGGGTGGCTTGCCCCCGCCTCAAGTTGGAAGAGTCTTCAGGTCACAGGAGACTTTCAAAACTTGAATGGCTGTTCTTTGATTTGAATGGCTTTCAGAGTTGAGGCGGGGGCAAGCCCACCTTCCCAACCTGTGAGATTCTTAGACTTGAGTGATTTTTTGTGATGTGAAGCTCTTTTACGTTGAGGGTGGGGGCAAGCCCACCTTCCTGACCTTTGAGACTCTGTAACCTATGCGACCCCTTGGAAATGGAGAGCCCTTCCTTCTTTCAATGACGAATGAGAAATGGAAAATGGAAAATGGAAAATGGATTGAGCGCTGAGGCGGCGATAACGCACAACTACGCCCAAGTCAACGGTATCCGCCTCCACTACGCTGAGTGTGGGAGCGGTGACGATCTCGTTATCCTTCTTCATGGGTTTCCTGAGTTCTGGTATTCGTGGCGACATCAACTCGCTTTTCTCGGCAAGCGTTACCACGTCGTTGCTCCTGACATGCGCGGGTATAATTTGAGCGACAAGCCTTCACGCGTGGAAGACTACGTTGTGGATGTGTTGGTGGAAGACGTGGTGGGTCTGATTCAACACTTCGGAGCAAGCCAGGCCGTTATCGTAGGCCACGACTGGGGCGCAGGCGTGGCTTGGGCGGTTGCTCAGAAGCACCCGGAGCGCATCTCGAAACTGGCAGTTTTACAAGTGCCTCCGGCTGCCGCATGGCGAGCAAACCTTACGTTGCGGCAATTGCTTCGCAGTTGGTACATGTTTTTCTTCCAGCTTCCGCGCCTCCCCGAGTCATTAATAAGAAGGAACGACTTTGATGGGCTGAACCGCGTATTCACAGAGAAAGTGTCTAGACGCGGCAGTTTCACAGAAGCCGACATTGCGGCTTATAAGGAAGCCTTGCGTCAGCCCGGCGCGCTTACCAGCGCCATCAACTACTATCGCGCAAATGTTTTTCGGATAATGCGAAAACCCCATAGAACGGCCGCCGACGCGCCAGGTCAAGTAAGTGCACGCATTCGGGTGCCCACGCTTTTCATTTTTGGCGAGCAAGACTTCGCTATTCTGCCTCAGACAGTGAATGGGGTAGGGAATTATATTGACGCTCCTTACCACGAGGTGCGCATTCCTGACAGTGGGCACTGGGTGCAAAACGAGGCGGTGATGGAAGTGAATGCGGCGCTGGAGAAGTTTCTGAGTGCGGATGAATGATAGACCTCGGGAGTGCGACGCCGTGCCGTCCAAGAGAACATTTATCATTCGTCCTGAGTGACTGAGGTGATGATGACTGACGAGACTCAACCGGTTCGATTTGTTGTCGAGGGCAGCGTTGCTCGCATCACCCTCAATCGTCCTGAGAAAAGAAATGCGTTAAATGACGCGCTCATCTACGGCCTCCGAGACGCTCTGCGCAAGGTGGTTACCGAAGATGCCGTTCGCTGCGTTGTGATTGCCGGCGCAGGCGAGGACTTTTGTTCAGGAGCAGATCTTTCAACCCTGCAAAACATTTCGGAAGCGTCAGTATCGGAGAACATCGACGATGCGCGATCGCTGATGGAACTCTTCGTGCTGATTCGCGAGGTGGCCATGCCGGTTGTTGCGGCAGTTCACGGCCGGGCGTTGGCTGGCGGTTGCGGACTTGCGAGCGCCTGCGACATCGTGCTTGCTTCAAGCTCCGCGCGCTTTGGATATCCGGAAGTGAAGATCGGATTTGTGCCTGCGATGATAATGGCGATTTTGCGTCGCAACGTATCGGAGAAACGTGCCTTTGAACTGCTTACACGAGGCGCTGAGATCAGTTCGGACGAAGCCAGAGATCTGGGCCTGGTGAACAAGGTATTCAGCGACGAAAGCTTTGCGAGTGACGTGAACTCCTACGTGCGATTGTTTGAGAAGATCAGCAAGTCTGCGATCGCTCTGACGAAGAAACTTTTGTATCAAACGGATGGAATGGCGTTATACGAAGCGCTCGAGACTGGTGTAGACGTGAACGTGTTAGCACGCATGACAGTCGACTGCCAGCAGGGTATTGCCAGATTTTTGAAGAGGGAGTAGCTTGCTTCCCGCCCCCAAAAATCCAAAGAACTGATAAGAATCTAAGCTTTTGGATTTTCAAACTCGACACATAATTGCATTGTTCTCGAAAGTACGTTTTTTCCTTAGTAGTCCGACCGGAGTTTGACTTTCGCGCTCTGGAACACTGGTTGCCTAAGGAAATTACTGGTTGCCTAAGGAAATTACAGGTTGCCTAAGGAAATTAAGGAGGAGCCCGATTTCTGTTGTTGCTTGTAAATCTAACTTGCTTAAGTCCTAGGAGGAAAGCACATGAGACTCTACCTAAACGCCTTGAATCGCACCCTCACGTTTTTATTTGCGTTCACCGTTCTATTCCTAACGCCCAGTTATGCCCAGGTAACAACAGCAGACATCACCGGCCGTGTAACTGATTCCCAGCAGCGGGCGGTGAAGGGGGCTTCAGTTACCGCAACGAGTAAGGGTACTGGCCTGACTCGAACCGCGACAACTGACAACGAAGGCACGTACATTATTACCCAATTGCCCGCCGGAACGTATGATCTTACGGTAGAGGCGCAGGGTTTCAGCAAATCTTTAGCCGAGAATTTTGAGCTTAACGTGGGCGCCACGAAAACTCAGAACTTCGAGGTAAAGCCTGGCGAGGTAACCGCCACCGTCCTGGTTTCATCTGAGGGTAATCTTATAGAAACCACCACGTCAGAAATAAGCAAGAGCATTACGCCTGCTGAAGTTCGAGATCTACCGCTGCTCAACCGCACATTCGCGAGCTTATCCGTGATAGCTCCTGAGGCGCGTCCTGTGGGCAATTTTGATCCGACGAAGACTCGCGTTGGCAACATCGGTTTCAGTGGTGGCGACGGCCGGCAGGTGGACGTCAACGTGGACGGCGGCGACAACAAAGACAATGTCGTTGGCAGCTTGCTGCAAAACTTCGCGTACGAATCGATTCAGGAGTTTCAGGTCTTGCAACATCGCTGGACGGCGGAGAGTGGCCGGTCAGTGGGTGGTGTGATCAATGTGGTTACCAAGTCTGGAACGAACGAATTTCATGGATCGGGTTTTTTCAACTTCCGCAACAAGTCTTTGCGGACGAAGGATTTCTTCGAAAAGACTGGCGGCCTGGAGAAACCTGATTTCAGCCGCCAGGAATTTGGCGGTTCGTTTGGTGGCCGAATCATCAGAGATAAGCTGTTTTTCTTTGGGGCCTTGGAGCGCTTTCGCGAACGGCAGAGCATACTGGTCGACCCCTCAGCAGTACCGCAACTAGCCGTAGTTCCAGGGGCGGCCCCGGTGCCTTCGATTCCGTCACCATACGATGACACGTTGTTGACTATTAAGGTCGACAACTCAATAAGCGACAAGCAGTCGATGTTCTACCGCTTCTCATATCAGAAGAACAGCTCACCGAATGACCAGGTTGATAATCCTGCCAACACGGACCTCACCGGCGGCAATACAAACGACAACAAGCTATATAGCTTTGTCATCAACCATACGTACACGTTTACCCCAACGACGGTGAACCAGTTTTCGTTTCATTTCCAGGACTTCAAAAACGAGATTCTCGGAGTTACGACAAATCCGAACGTGGTTTTCCCGTCCGTGCAGATCGGGGCCAACGTGAACGTGCCGCAACAGACGAAGGAACGCAAATACCAGTTTCGCGATGATGTTTCGGTAATCTCCGGTAAGCACAGCATGAAGTTTGGCGTGAACTACATTCGTACGTTGCTGAATGGGTTTTTCTTCTTCGGGGCAAACGGTCATCAGGTTTTCTTCTTCGACGATCCGTTGGTAATAAAGAACAACCTGCTCTCGCCTAACTGTCCGGTGCCAACCGTGCCCTGTTATCCGCAGGGATTCGCGACGCCCGGAGCTGTCAGACAAATAACTTTCAACACGGGCGCCGGGGATACGAGTCAGCCTCCGTTCCATCAGTTGGCGCTTTATTTCCAGGATGATTACAAGTTGACTCCCAGATTCACTCTTAACCTTGGAGTCAGATGGGACGCCAACATAAAGATGCTGGTGGACCAAACCAATAACCGCACCATCAAACTCCTCAAGCTGCTTAATAACCCTCGCGCTCAGGCGATTACCGGCGATGCAAGTTTGGTAAGCAAGACCACCACCAGCTTCAAAGAGTTCCAGCCACGTCTGGGTTTTGCCTGGGATGTTGATGGAACCGGCCGTACCGTGGTCAGAGGTGGGTATGGGATTTTCTACGATCAGATTTTTCAGAATCTCACGCTGTTCGCTAAACAACAGGCGAACCCCACCATCTACCAGACAGTGCTTGACCTAAATGCCTTAGACAAAGTCGGTACCGGCCAGACGGCGACTTTCAAGTTTGGGGTCGATCCGCTGCCGGTGCCCGCTGTCGTTAACAATACTGAACTCGAGGTCGGCGGATTCGGGCGCATCAACGACCCCACTCTGAAGGATCCTTATGTGCAGAAATGGTCTCTCGGAGTTGAGACCAAGCTCGGTGAGCACTATGTCCTCTCGAGCGACTACGTCCACACTCTTGGGATTCACGAGAACCGGGTCCAAAACATTAACCCTCGCATCCGCAGCGTCTGCGACCCGGCATTTCCCGGTTCGACTCCGGCAGCGTCACTCTGCGTGAGAGGGGCTAGCACGCGATTCTTCGACAGAGCATTCGTCGATGCTGGTCTGGGCGCCGGAAGACTCGAGCAGATAAACATGTTTACTGCGACCAACCGCTCACTCTTCGATAGCTGGGTGACAACTCTCCGCCGCCGCACTCGCAAAACGCTGCTATCCGCAAGCTACGTGCTCTCCAGTTCGAGATCGTGGGGCGGACAGCCGACTGCTTCCTATAGCGGCAACGGCATTGCAGTGACGCCGGAAAACCAGTTCAAACCGGGATCGTTTGGACCGACGCGGATCGACGAACGCCACCGAGTCGTGTTCAGCGGTCTTTTCGATTTTCCTCATGGTTTTCAACTCGCGCCGATCATTCAGTTCGCAACCGCGCGACCTTACGATATCAATACCGGCTCGGATATAGACGGTGACGGTAGATCCACTATCGACCGGATCTGTACCGGTTTCGATCCGAGGGCGTTGCTGCAAGCTAAGCTAAGCGGCACCATACCCGCAGGTGCCACGGCTCTGGGATGTACCCCAATCGAGATAAACGCCCAACGGACGGGCTTCGTCGTCACGGGTGGCAGCATTGAAGAACGGAGCGGCCGTTTCTTTAACGCGGATCTTCGTGCAACGCAGACTATCAAACTTGGAGAAAGCGTGAGGCTTAGAGGTTACGTAAGCCTTTTCAACATCTTCAACGTTGAGAACCTGTCGTTTGGTGGTCGCCTGGGGCAGAGCTCACTCAGCTCCAGCCGCTTCCTGCAACCTCAGGCACTCTACGGGCCTGGCTTCGGACCCCCAGTCGGCCTGCCATTTACGACTCAACTGGGTGTGCGAGTCGAGTTCTAGGAGATACCACTCTCCAATTCTTATCAGGCGCCGGAATTCAACTCGGCGCCTGTTTTCATTTCAAGGGAGTTACCAAGTTTGATGGCGGAGTCCAGCACTGGATCGCAAACCTTGCTGACTAAACCCATCTCCAATGCTTCCTCGCTTTTCAAACGGCGCGCAGTCGCGAAGAACTCCAGTGCGCGTGCCCTGCCAATGATCCTTCGCAGACGCTGAGTGCCGCCCCATCCGGTAATGATCCCGAGGCGGGCTCCGGGGTGAGCGAAAACCGCATTTGCTGAAGCCACACGAATATCGCAAGCGAGAGCGAGGTCGAGTGCGCCACCCATGCAGTAGCCGTTAATTGCCGCGATGGTCACCTGTCGCGCGTCGGCAATTGTCTGAAATAGATTCTGACCAAACTCTGAAAAGCTGCGCGCGGATTGCGAGTCGAGGCTTGTTAGCTCGCGAATGTCTGCGCCCGAGGCAAAAACATCCTCGTCGCCAGTGAAGATAATGGCTTTGATGTCTTCGCGCGGCAAGATTGAGTCGAGCACACGTTGGAGCTCTTTGAGTAAGCCGATTGAGAGAGGATTACGTTCGGAAGGACGATTAAAGCGAATGACTGATATGGAATCTGTTGTATGCGTGACTAGTAGAGGCCGGTCGCCGGTCATTGACTCATTCAGCACTTCTTAGTCCTGTGAAACTGCATCAATACCTAAATTTAACGAAGACCTGACTTTTGTAGGTGCGCGCTAAGTACGCGGCTTAACATTCTCGCGGAGAAACTTGACGATGTCTTCAGTAGACGTGCCCGGCAAAAAAATCTCAGCAACGCCTTCTGCTTTCAACCTGGGTATGTCTTCCTGGGGAACGATTCCACCGAGGAGCACCAGGCAGTCATCCATTCCTTGTCCCCGCAGCAGCTCAACTATACGCGGGCAGAGGGTGTTATGGGCACCGCTGAGAATCGATACTCCGACCGCATCGACGTCTTCCTGCAAGGCAGCGGCGGCAATCATCTCAGGTGTCTGACGCAGGCCTGTGTAGATAACTTCCATCCCCGCATCGCGTAGCGCGCGAGCGATTACTTTTGCCCCACGATCATGACCGTCAAGGCCGGGCTTGGCTACCAATACGCGGATTTTCCGATCCTTCATAGAGTCCATTCTACCTCAACGGACGAATTGACCAAGCGCTCCGCTGCGGTTGAGATATGGTTTGAGTTCTGAACCGCATAAGTAGTGAAGGCCAGGAGTGAAAGAAAAAACAGAGTCAACCGCTGCATGAAGGTTGTTCGGAAGGTGGCAAAGGCCCTCAGGCGTGAAGTTAGAACGCGGGTTCTTCGTAAACACCATAAACGTCGCGGAGCGCCGAGCAGATCTCGCCCAACGTGGCATACGCGCGCACGGCTTCAATCGTAGCGGGCATAGTATTCTGTTCCTTCTGGGCAGCCACCTTGAGTTTCTCGATCGCGTTTTTGACCGCACCCGCATCGCGGCGCGAGCGGGTCTGTTCCAGCCGTTCGACCTGGTGGTCGCGCACAGCTTCGTCAATCACGAGCGTAGGAATCGGCGATTCTTCTTCCATTTCGTATTTGTTGACGCCTACGATCACCTGCTCGCCGCGCTCGACGGCCTTTTGGTATTTGTATGCGGAGTCTTGAATCTCGCGTTGGGGAAAACCCTTTTCAATTGCCGCGACCATGCCGCCCAGCGAGTCGATCTTCTTGAAATAGTCGCGCGCACCCTGCTCCATTGTTTCCGTCAAGGATTCGAGGAAGTATGAGCCGCCGAGCGGGTCTACCGTATTGGCAACCCCTGTCTCATCGGCAATTATCTGCTGAGTTCGCAGCGCTATCAGTGCGGCGTGGTCCGTCGGCAGCGCCAGGGCTTCATCGTATGCGTCAGTGTGCAAACTCTGAGTGCCTCCGAGCACGCCGGCCAGTGCTTGAATTGCAACACGCACGATGTTGTTCAGAGGCTGCTGAACGGTGAGTGAAACTCCGGCGGTCTGCGTGTGAAACCGAAGTTTTAGCGTGCGCTCGTTTGTTGAGCCGAAGCGATCGCGCATCTCGCGCGCCCAGATCCGGCGTGCCGCGCGATACTTGGCGATCTCTTCAAAGAAATCGTTGTGGGCATTAAAGAAAAACGAGATGCGTGGAACAAAACGATCGAGATCCAGACCCGCGCGCACCCCCCACTCCACATACTCAAGTCCGTCACGCAAAGTGAATGCCAGTTCCTGGAGTGCGGTGGCGCCTGCTTCGCGTATGTGATAGCCGCTGACCGAAACCGGATTGTAGCGAGGCACGCGTTCGTTGCAGAACTCAAACGTGTCTATCACCAGTTTCATAGCCGGTCGGATGGGATAGATCCATTCCTTCTGCGCGATGTACTCCTTAAGAATGTCGTTCTGAAGCGTGCCGGAGATCTTTTGCCAATCTGCTCCCTGTTTTTCCGCAACTACCAGGTACATGGCCAGCAACACTGACGCTGGCGCATTAATCGTTTGAGAAACGGTCACCTTTTCCAGTGGTATGCCGGCAAAGAGGACTTCCATGTCAGCCAGCGATGAAACCGCGACGCCACATTTGCCAACTTCGCCTTCAGATAGCGGTGAATCGGCGTCGTAGCCCATCAACGTGGGCAGATCGTAAGCTACCGATAGGCCAGTCTGGCCTTGTTCCATTAAGTATTTGAAGCGGGAGTTTGTTTCTTCCGGAGTGCTGAAGCCGGCAAACTGTCGCATGGTCCAGAGTTTGCCGCGATAACCTGTTGGGTGTATGCCTCGTGTGTAAGGAAACTCGCCTGGAAAGGAAATGTCTTCGGCAAAGTCGAGGTCAGAAATATCCGCCGGCGTGTAGAGCCGGTTGACTTCTTCCAGCGATACGCTTTCGAAACGTTTCTTTCTTTCGGGGTTCTTTTGAAGCGCCGGCTCGAGTGTTTCCCGTTGCCATCGCTCAACGTCCCGACCAGCCGGCGAGGTGATTTCCTTTGTTTCAGGCATAGCCCTCTCGAGTCTCAATAGTTGCAGAAGAATTCAATATTAGTGGAGGGGTAGGGGAGTGTCAACCACGGTTTCGTTGAGAATGTCTTGGTTTGAACTTGAGAGACTAGCTCTTGATAGTTACCACTCAATTACAGAAGCGGATCATTTGTCATTTTTCTTTTTCCGGATGCATTTTTCCTTGTTCCCAAAGAGGGGGCGCGGCTGCGATGGCAGTCACAGCCGCGCTTGCAGGGCAGGACCCAGGACGCGTGGATTTCAAGCGGGGGAACTAGCGGCGGCGATGGCAGGCGTAAAAATTATCCAGCGCCCTCCGTTGCGAAGGAGCTTCCCCTGTTTGCTCATTCGACGGGCACTACAATCTCATTGGCACGAACCATGTTCAACCGGCTACGGGCGGCTGCTTCAATAGTGCGCGGGTCAGTTCGCAGCTGCTCAACTTCCAGGCGCAGCGATTGATTGCTGCCACGCAAAGCCTGGACGTCCCTTTGAATCTTGACGTACTGCTCGGAAGCCATGTTCATTTTGGCTCGAGTCCGCATCGTGACTGTGACGCAAACTGCAAATGTAGCCAGGATAATCATCCCAAAGATCACCCAGGAAGGTATGATTCCGCCCCGCCGCCTTACCTCGGCACGAGTTCCAATAATATCTAACGAGATCTCACGCATCGGCGCAAACGGTGAGGCTGCGCGTGGTGCTACACGCTGCGTGCGAATTCGTTCGTCAACCCAATAAGTATTTGCGACCCTGCTCAAGAAGCACCTCCAAGTCCTTTGCCGATTCTGATTCCGCGTAAATGCGGACGACCGGTTCTGTGCCTGACGGGCGCAGCAGTAACCATGATCCATCCGCGAAAATAAATTTCACTCCGTCCGTCCGGTTGGTCTGGGCAACCCGACGGCCGCCAATCTCAACGGCGTCCTGTTTGAGCTTCTCAGCGAGAGAACTCATCAACTCGGGCGTTAACCGAACACCGATTCTCGCTGATTCGAGTCTGCCTACTCTGGCGTAGAGCTCTTCCAACTGTTCAGTCAGACTCGTCCCGCGCGCCGCGACTGCCTCCGCCGCAAGCAGGCACGCAAGGATGCCATCTTTCTCCGGATAGTGACCTTTGATTGATAATCCCGCCGACTCTTCACCGCCAAGGATAATCTTGTCTTCATTGATCAATTCTCCGATGTACTTGAAACCTACTGGTGTCTCATAGACCGGAAGCCCGCGTGCTTTGGCAACACGGTCCACCAAGTGGGACGTTGCGACCGAGCGTGCGACGCCACCATCCCATTTCCTGGAGTCTGCCAGGTAATCAAAAAGAATAGCGATGAGTTTATTTGGCGTGATGAATTCGCCGTTTGAATCGATTACTCCAAATCGATCTCCATCTCCATCAGTTGCCAGACCAAGCACGCAACCCTTCAACAAAACAAGAGTGCGCAACTCCTCGAGGTGACTGGCTTCAGGTTCCGGTGAGCGACCACCAAAGAGAACGTCGCGCCAGTCGTGAATAGCTTCAACGTGTAGACCATGCAGGCGCAGTGCTTCATCAAGATAGCCGCGCCCTGTGCCCCACAACGGATCAAAACCATAGTGTCCGGCGGCGCGGGCGATTACATCGAAATTGACTTTGTTTTCAAGGTCAGCCAGATAAGCCAAACGCGGCTGATGGGGTTCATACGTTTGAGAATGCTTGTCATTTATTGTCGCGTTGGAGTTGCTGGAAGCTGCGATTAGACTCTCCACATGCCGAGTGATCTCCGGCAGAGCAGGAGCTCCGTCGGAGGTGGAGAGTTTCATGCCGCTGTACTCTGGAGGATTGTGCGACGCCGTAAAATTGATCCCGCAGATCGCATTCTCTGTGAGAATCGCGTGGGAAATCACAGGCGTGGGCGTCGGCTCAGTGCACAACAACGCGCGGAAGCCCTTGGCTGAGACAATCCCGGCACACTCAGCCGCAAAGCGCTCGCCCAGAAACCTCGTGTCGTGCGCCACTACTATGGGTTTGTTAGTGTGAACTGTCTCACCAAAATGAGTGCAGATGGCTTCGGTAACCTTGCGCACTCCGGCAAATGTAAAGTCTTCCGCAATTACGGCCCGCCAGCCAGAGGTTCCGAAGCGAATTGACATGTCTGATTGTTAAGAAGCTGCTTAACTAGATTTTCGCGGCCGACCACAAGATACTTGGTGTTTCCAACCCTGCTGCCCCAAGGTAGTGTGCTTCGGCTGTCGCCAATCCGTTACCAGTCAATACTTTAGCAACGGTTGGCGGAATGTAGCATCGGCGCTTAAGTGAGTAAAGACATTTCTTTGCAATGGTTTCGTAAGCTAAGTTCAACGTTTACTTGAAGTAACAGCGCTTAATGGACCAAAGCGGCGAACGCTAGGCGAACGATAATCCAGGTCTAAACGAGCTGTTTGATCCACAAATGCAAAACTTGTTGACACGCTTCATCTCGACGACTAGACTCGGAACCCGGCTGACTTTCCTGGTTCGGCCCGTCAGCAAACTGCGGCTCACCGCTTAGATTCTTGCCCAAGTAAAAGTTCAAGCATCGCTGCCTGGCCCTGCCGCCGGGTGCATTCGAAGATCATTAGCCCAACGAAAGGTGGGATATGTCTAGCTCGCTTGAATCGCAATTGGCAGTTGCGGAAGAGAGTTCTCCAGAGACAAACAGCCTCCCTCTTAGCTCAATTGTGCGCGCCGTCTGCCAGGCAGCGAGCGCAGGCCCGGATCTGCTTTACGAGGTCATGTTGAAATTGAGTTTGATGGTAGAGTCGACCGCGCCCACCTACGGGTTATCAATTTGGACTCTTGCTAACGGTCAGCGTCCGCGATTGAAATGGGCGGAGGGTCTCGAAGAGGATGAAATCACGGAGGGTGAGAATGTCGTCGCTCAGACTCTCACAGCGGATGGCAAAGTTCCCGCGATCACTCCAGGGTCTTCATGCTTTTGCCTCGTCCTGGGAACTCCCAACGGAGAGCGTGACGGCGCTGCTCTTTATGCCCGTTGCGTGCGTCCTCTTAGCGAAGAACAAGCAAAGAATCTAAGAGCCCTGATCGACGTGGCCCACCTGGCACATTCGCACGTCTCGGTAAGCAAGGCCCAGCTCAAAACTGAAGCCGACGATCCGAAGACGTTGGTTGCCAGTTCCACCCTTCCCGGAATGGTATTCACCAGCCGCGCTATGGCTGAGGTGGCGCGCGATGTAGAACGGATCAAGGATTCAGATTCGACTGTACTGATCACCGGGGAATCCGGCACCGGCAAAGAGCTCATCGCGCGGGCCATTCACCGTCTGGGCAAGCGATCAGAAAAGGAATTTGTTCCGTTCAACTGTTCCGCTGTACCCGCTGAGTTAATAGAGAGCATGTTGTTCGGGCATCGGAAGGGTACCTTCACGGGCGCGCTTAGTGACCACGAAGGGTTAATTCGAGGCGCTGAGAATGGCACACTATTCCTAGATGAAATTGGCGACCTGCCGCTGGCGCTACAACCTAAGTTGCTTCGTTTTCTCCAGGAGGGCGAAATCCACACCCTGGGCGAGCGCATGCCACGAAAGGTCAATGTGCGGGTGATTGCCGCGACCCACAAAAACCTCGAGGAGTTAGTTCGCGAGAAAGTTTTCCGTGAAGACCTTTATTATCGAATCGCGTCGTTGACGATAAAGATTCCACCGCTAAGAGAAAGGCCGGAAGATGTCTCGACACTGATCTCATACTTTCTGACGCACTATGCACGCAGAAACGATCGAGCCATTGCCGGCATTACGCATGAAGCCATTCGTATTCTGGAAGAGCACACATGGCCAGGCAATGTCCGTGAATTGGCCGCCGAAATTGAGCGTCTGGTGCTCTACACAGACGACAATTCTTACATCGCGCCGGACCATATTAGCGCTCACATCCTGCCGCAGAGATTTCACGATGGAGCTGCCGACGGACGTTCGCGCGAGAATCTTGATGAGTTGCTCGACGACTATGAGCGCCGCGTGATAACTGAGGCCTTGAAACGTCACGACTGCAATGTTGCGAAGGCTAGCGAGGCTCTGGGCCTCGGTTCCCGTCAAACTCTATACAAGAAGTTGAAACGGCTGGCCATCGACATTGGGGATTTTCTTCAGGAAGACACCGAGCCCGGGCTGCAACTCAGAACTGAGCGGCATTAAGGAAATTTCGAATTTCGGAAGGGAATTTCGGATTTCGAATTTGTTTCTGCCGTTCGTTGAGTTCCCTCATCACGTGGTCACTCAACGCAGCCCAGAAACAAATTCGAAATCCGAAATCCGAAATCCGAAATTCTTATTGACTCCTGACTCTCGACTCGCGACTCCTGCCCCCTGCCTGTAGCCCCCAGCCGATAAGGTCTCAAGGTTTGTCAACTGCGGGCGACAACGCGCTGAACACTAAGGAAATCGACAACTCAGTGGTACGCGGGCGGCGCGCTTCGCTTCGAACGGCGAGGCGGTTGTCAACCCGCGGCTACAAAGAAACCAGTTATCAACCCCCAAAAGCCTCGAATTTCCCCACAGATGGTGATTCGGGCCAACTGGCACGGGTCTTGTAATGCTCTATTGCGTTCGCGAGGCACGACAATGCGTCGCATCACTCGAAAAGAGAGAACGAAACCAGAGATTTCCATGAAGAAAGTGACCACACAGGAGCTCATCTCGCTCGCAGGGATCGCCATCATGGCCCCGGTACTTGCACTGGCAATCGTCATTAGTGCGCGTGCAATGGCTGTGGCTGAGAACGATCTCCTGATGTTCGCTTTGGTTCTTTGCGGCATTGCCGTGGGTGCCATCAATGGTTTTGGTCGGCGCACGATCAAAGCTAAGACTCGCTCCCACAACAGCCGCGCTGGATCACGTCCAGGTGTGGCCCTTACCTCATGAGCCTCGGGTGTCAGGCTCTCACGAGCCCCTGAGCTGCAGGCTACGAATGCGGACCCAGGGCTTTCCAAAGTAACCCTTAACCCAATCAGAGGAGCAACAAAATGATTAAGAGATTCTTTCGCGATGAAACCGGTCTTGAGTTGTCGGAATACGCAGTCGCCGCAGCTTTGGTTGCGATCGCCGTCGTCGGTGCTTTCACAGCCCTGGGCACGGCCATCAGCGGCAAGATCACCACGCTCGGTACCACCATCTCCAAGTAACAACGGTGGACGCAAATGGTCCGGCGCGCTTTGGTTGAGTTTTAAAACTCAAATAAAGTGCGCCGCCATCTTGCTTCGTTAAGCTGGCGCGATTTTCCACGATTAGACACTCCAAAAAAAATTGACTCAACGCAGAGGTGAACGCGCATGAAAAGATTTCTACTCGATGAAGCTGGTCTCGAATTGTCGGAATACGCGGTCGCAGCAGCTTTGGTGGCATTAGCCGTCGTAGCCGCCTTCACCGCTTTGGGTACTGCAATAAGCGGCAAAATCACCTTGCTTGGTGACACGGTGGCCAAGTAAGCCGCCAGGCATTGAGAAGCCGGGCGCGCGCTTTTGGCCGCAAGGAAGCTAGCTTAAGCGCCCCGGCATCTCTCCCTAAAACCGCAGAGGGACTAATTTTTTCCAGGCCTAACAACCTTTACTCCGACTGGTCCTGGAGGTAACACCATGAAGAGATTCTTTCGAGATGAAACGGGCCTGGAGTTGTCCGAATACGCCGTGGCAGCCGCCCTCGTAGCTATTGCGGTAGCAGCCGCATTTACAGCTCTGGGCGACGCGATTGGCGTCAGGCTCAACGAACTTGTGAGCAGAGTGGGCGCGTAGCCATTCGAAAATTCGCGACGGCTACAGCGCTACTGTTTGGGACCAGGCGAAATCCCAGAATGAAAAACAACAAATGTCGGAAGCGCTGGTAAATATATTTCTTCTTATCCCGCTGGCGATAATCATCGGTTATTACGATGTTCGCTATCGTCGCATTCCCAATCCTTTTGTCTTGGCAACTCTCGCCGGCGGTTTGGCGATCAACTCCATATTTGCCGGATTACCGGGACTTTACGCCAGCCTCGGCGGCTGCGCCCTCGCTTTCATTCTGATGTTCATGCTGCACATCTTCGGCGCCATGGGCGCTGGAGACGTCAAGCTCTTTGCCGCAATCGGAGCAGTAACGGGTGCCCCGCTTGTGGTGCCGACTTTTTTTGTCGTGGTCATTACTGGTGGCTTGCTGGCGCTGGTTTCAATTATTCGAGCAGGCATAGTCGTGAGCACGATGCAACGGGTTCTGCAGATCTTTGTTGGCATGTTACCCGGGTGGGAAATGCCAAGGTTCGCCATTCCTTCGGACCGTCGTTACACGATTCCCTACGGCGTGGCGATTACGCTCGGCAGCATTATTTCTACAGCCATTTTTCGCGCTTGAGAGACAAGCGCAAGCCTTTAACCAGGTCAACCTGATCACACGGAGAGTCAAACATGCGCAACAAACGTTTCTTAATCGTTTTGGCTGGAGCACTTTTATTCGGACTGCTCGCAGCTGTTTCAGTTAGCCGGTACCTGTCGAGTGCTCAGGCCTTTAGCAAAAACCTCAGTCCCGTCGCTGTTGCTAAGGTCGGCATTCCGTTGGGGACAAAAATCATCGCGGAACAAATCATGGTGGTCCAGTTCCCCAAGGAGTCGACTCCTGATGGCGCGTTTGATACAGCGGAGAAATTGGTTGGACGTGTGGCAATTGTAAATATTGGCGCGCGTGAGCCAGTCACCGAAGCGAGGCTCGCCCCCGAAGGCACTGCCGGCGGACTTTCCGCGGTAATTCCTGAAGGGTATCGCGCGATGACGGTCAAAGTTGACGATGTCGTAGGCATCTCCGGCTTCATTATGCCGGGCACGCTTGTCGACGTCGTTGTCGTGATTGATCCGGCGGAGAAGACGGGGATGCAGGATCCTATTTCGAAGATCGTCCTGCAGAACATCAAGGTCCTGGCCAACGGGCAGAACATCGACAAGCCCGAAGGTGAAAGCCAGCGCGAAGCGAACAGCGTAAAGGCAGTCACCCTCCAGGTAACTCCCGAGCAGGCTGAGAAGCTCGCCCTGTCGGCAAGTGAAGGAAAACTGCAACTCGTCATGCGCAACCCAACCGACCAGGGTAACGAGCAGACTATCGGAATCAACAAGCGAACCTTGCTCCACGGTGATAAAGCAGTGCCGGCGCCTGATCCGGGATCACTGAAGAGCGAGCGGCCTTCGGAACCGAAGCCGGTGCGCCGTGTTCGCGTGCAGGCGGAAGCCAAACCGGTTGCTGCTCAGAGCCCGGAGAAACCACGCGCATCAGTCGAGATGATCGAAGGCGCAAAGAAGCGCAGCGTCGATTTTCCATAAGGGAAATCGATTGACCGCAACTACACAACCGAATTTGAAAATCTGATGAAGCTGGTCACTCGACTGGCAACTAAAAGGAGCAAGAGATCATGCACAGCAGTCCCTCAATCACACGCCGCCTGAGCCTTGTACTGGCGTCTTTAGTCGTTGTTTTCGTCAGCTCCGCGGCGCCCGCCCAGGAGGTTTCTTACAAGGCCTCCTTCAAAACCAACAAAGAGTCGGTGCCAGTGAACGTTCTAGTCGGGCAGTCTCGCGTAATCAATTTCGACCGGCCCGTCGGACGTTTCTCAGTCTCAAATCCGGAGATCGCGGAGGCCGTGCTGGTCACTCCTGATCAGGTATTGGTCAACGGAAAAGCGTTTGGCCAGGTTAACTTTATCGCCTGGGAACAGTCGGGTGGTGAGTATCTGGTCTTCGACGTTTATGTTCGCGCCAATCTCTCCTTGATCGATTCTCAGATGCGCGCGCTCTTTCCCAAAGACGACATTCGCCTAAGCCAGGCTAATGGCTCGGTCGTGATGTCGGGCAGTGTATCCGATCCTATGGTGGCAACTCAGGCGCAGAGTGTTGTCGAGGCTGCAGGCTTCAAAACAGTCAACATGCTGAGCTCCCCGGTGAAGGATGCGACGCAGGTCCAACTCCAAGTCCGCGTGGCCGAGGTAAATCGCAATAAACTTCGCGACTATGGAACGTCATTTACTTCCCTACCGCAGGGTGGAACCTCAGGTTATATCAATAGCGGCGGTGGGCCGAGCATCATCGATGAAGTTGCAACCAGCCCGGCGGGAGCCGCAATCAAGACGGTGCTGTCGCCGGCGCTGAACCTGTTCGTGTTCAATCGCCAGATCAACACTGCGGGTATGCTGCGCATGCTCCGCACGGAAGGGGCATTCCGAGAATTGGCGGAGCCGAATCTAATCGCTATGAACGGACAGCAGGCGAGCTTCCTCGCAGGCGGCGAGTTCCCGGTTCCAATCATGCAGGGTGGCGGTACGAACAACGGCACGGGCGGCATAACGATAATCTTCAAAGAATACGGGGTGCGGCTGAACTTCAAGCCTACCATCATCGATGAGGATCACATTCGTCTTGAGCTGGAACCCGAAGTTTCCACGATTGATTTCGCCAACGGCGTAAAGTTTAACGGCTTTGTGATCCCGGCGCTAAAAACGCGTCGTGCGAAAACCGGAGTCGAGCTACGCGATGGACAATCATTTGCCCTCGCCGGTCTGCTCGACAACTCAGAGACAAAGTCGCTTTCCAGAGTCCCAATCGTGAGTCAGATCCCGATTCTGGGAAATCTCTTCAAGTCGAAGTCGTTCCAGAAGGACGAGACAGAATTGATGTTCTTCGTTACGGCAGTGTTGGTCAAACCGGTGGATCGTGATGACCTGCCGCAGCTGCGTGGCATCGACGGACTGAAGAAGGGATCGCCACTGGGTGTTGAGCCAAAGGGCGAAGGCATCCAGGGTAAGACGGGCTTCTCAATAAGCGGTCAGAACCCGGAAGCTGCGCCGGCGGCCGCCCCCAAGCCTGTGGAACCGCCCAAGGCGACTGAGCCAAAAGCTAAGACCACAGAGACCGGCAGTAATGAGTCAGCAGCTGTTTCGAGCACTCGAACGGCAAACATGCCCCTTCCATATAAACCCATGCCCAACTTCAATTTCGAAGTTGCCAGACCTCAATAAACGCACACGCGCCTTTGGCGCTCATGATGTGCAGGACCGGGTGCAACTCACCCGGTCCTGGGTTCGGATGAATCCGAGGAGGGTGTGATGAATCAACAGCAGGTGCGAAAGGGAAACAAAAGACGGGGCGAGCGAGGTTCCATCCTGGCTACCGCTTCGATCGGTATGGTTTCTTTAGTGCTCGCAACGGGCTTAGCGATAGACATTAGCCATCTATATACCGCCAAGGCGGAACTCCAGAATGCCGCTGATGCGGCAGCGCTCGCGGCAGCTTCTCAGCTCAGTTCAACCTCGGGAGGAATCACGATGGCAGTCGCTGAAGCCACCAAGGCACTGAACAAATACAACTTCGGCAATAACGTTGCGATTAATGGTTCCGATATTACTTTTTCTAACAACCTCAACGGCACTTATGTGGACCAGTCCAACGCTGAGTCAAATCCGACGAACATTCGGTTTGTCAAGGTCGCGCTTTCTCCAAAACCGGTTGGGATTACTTTTGCCGCCCTGGTCACTGCGAACCCGCAGAATATACGCGCGCAGGCAACCGCGGGAATGTCTATTGGACTCGGCATGAACAAGTTCTACACCGCATATACGTTCATCGAATCCACTGGCGCGCCTTTGGTTAAAGGCAACTCATACATACTCGATCCGAAGAACGGTAACGACAGCTCTCCGACCAGCTATCGGGTGTTGGCAGGACCTGACGGAGACCTCATTCTCACCGGCACAGTTCACGCCTATGGGTACATCGGCAGCAGCTACACGGTCGCCAACCTGGTGGCATCGGAAATGTGTCGCTACGCGAAGATCGGTATGAATACGCGTTTCGGAGACTACAGCGTTCACCCGGGAACCAACCCCACTGATGAGCCTCCAGATACTGTCACAACAGAGGGGATAACGTATGCGCAATACAGAACTGACCAGCCAACGAGCACTGCCAGCGGCATGAAAAACCGTCGCATCCTGACACTTCCAATAGCAATGAATACCGCTTACAACACAGGCAGTCGCACTGTAGTGGCTAATCGCCTGGCAGGGTTTTTCGTCAAGAGGAAAGTAGGACCAGACTGCAAACTTCACGTTGAGTACATCGGAGCGCCGATGGCCGTTCCGGTTGGGACCTACGCGCCGGGAAACACGCAAATGCCTGAGTTAACCATTCCAGTTCTTTACAAGTAGGAGGGCAAACAATGAAAACCGATTTTTGGCCCATCCGACTGATTACGAAGTTTTTCAAGCAGGAAAGCGGTACGCAGATGGTTGAACTAGCCATCGTGTTGCCGGTGTTCATGGTCCTAATGGCGAGCGCGGCCGAGTTTGGCCGCTTCTTCTACACGTATTCCGCTTTGGACAATGCCGTTCGGGCGGGCGCCCGTCACGCATGCAAGTGGCAGCGCAATGCCTCCTGGACGTTTCCTGAAACCAGCAAGATGGTCGTCTACGGAGACTATAGCGACACATCAAACGGTCCAATTCTTCCGGGACTGTCAACTTCCAATGTGGTGGTTCAGGCAAATGGCCCATCCGCCAACAGCATCGATTCAGTGA
>JBOGOU010000241.1:0-11692 GCA_050748205.1 Pyrinomonadaceae bacterium
TTCCATTCCGCCGAGAACGTGAGTTCTAGAAGTGGATGCTGACGGCTTCCCCGATTCTCATTCGCATTCACTTCTGTAACCATTCGCATCTTCTTTTGTATATTCGCATCCACTTCTAGAACTCACACGAGAATCTTGAATCCAATTTGCCCCTCTGCGCTTCATCGTCTCACGACAGCCCATCCGCACAACTTTCCGCTTCGCTCCAAGTGCTTCTCTGCGTTTCGCCCTGCGGTGTGCGGAGTGGGCGCTCAGTCGTGTTCCTTCAGTCGCTACGAGGGGGAAGCTCCTCTTTCAAAGCACAAAACAAGAGAAGGAGCATACGACGATGGAGAGACATACAAGCCAATCAGCAGACATTCCGAAGTGGTCAGCGCTACTCGTTGAAGCAGTGAACAAGCCCGGCCTGATCATGAAAGCGTACTCGAACTTTCATTCATATTCGCTGGGCAATCAATTGCTCGCGCTTGTGCAATGTCAGATGCGCGGGTTGCAGCCTGGACCAATCAACACATTCCCGAAGTGGCGAGAGCTTGGCCGACACGTCAAACGCGGTGAGCGAGCGTTATTGCTTTGCATCCCGATCACGTGCAAGCGACGCGATGAGACAACCAACGAGGAAGACGGCGAAGGTACATTTACGAGTTTTGTCTATAAGGCTCGATGGTTTGTTCTTACACAGACGGAAGGCGAGGACCTCCAACCGCAGGTGATACCCGAGTGGGATGCGAAGCGAGCGTTAGCAGCTCTCGCAATTGATCAGATTCCGTTCGATAGCACGGACGGCAATTGCCAAGGCTTCGCCCGCAAGCGGCAGATCGCGATCAACCCCGTGGCCCAGCTTCCCCACAAGACGCTATTTCATGAGATGGCCCACGTCGCGATCGGCCACACTTTGGAATCCGACTTCGCCGACACAGAAAAGACCCCAAGGAACTTGCGCGAGGTAGAAGCGGAAGCGGTCGCACTTCTATGCTGCGAAGCGTTGGGCCTTGAGGGAGCGGACTACTGTCGAGGGTATCTGCAGAATTGGCTTTATCAAGGTATCGGTTATGACGCGAACGCAATTCCTGAAAAGAGCGCCCAGAAGATCTTCCGCGCGGCTGACCGGATTCTGCGCGCCGGACGACGAGAGGTTAATGACGAAGAGCGAGGTCGCTAAGTCTCCACCGAAGCCAAGCCTCAACGGGCCCAAGCTTGGGCAACGACCGAGCTTGGGCTTTCTTTTGGTGCGCCCGGCAGGGCGCTCTTACTAGGGAGTGAAAGTCTCCTACGAACCCGACAGGGGGAATCGTTAGCCGGACGGCAAGGGTGTCCATCGCGAGGTGGAATCTGAAGGAAGCCGCAGGCAAAACGCTGGCTCGACGAACAGAAATCGCATACGAGGCGTGCAAGCTGGATGAGAGGGCCAATAGACTCAAAGTCCAATACCTGTACGGAAAGTTTGTATGTATATGCGGCGGGCATAAGCGTGAAGGTGAGAGCGCATTACCCGGGGAGATCTGTCAACTTGTCACGTACTACCGCCACCGAGAGGTGACGGGAAGAGTTGGCAGAAGTCAGCCGAGGGCATAGTAGGTCCACGACCGGACTGAAGGCCCGAACATGAAGTAACAGAACGGAGACTTGAATTTCGATGACCAGGGAGACGCAGATAGAAGAGCTGAGATGCTCGACTCCCACCCGGAGGGTAGCCAACGGAATTGGCGAGAGGATGGCTTGGGTGCGTCAAAGGTCACGGCAAGGAGAGAATTCTCTGCTCGGAAGCAGGCGAGCGTTGTAGGCCGCAGTGGTCGAATCAAGTTGCTGCTGTCTCAACTGCGCTATCTTCAGTGGACTTCATGAACCGCCGTATACGGAACCGTACGTACGGTGGTGTGGGAGGACGGCGGCGGTGACACCGCCTCCTACCCGATTGATCTGAAATAGTCACGAACGCGAGTTTCATCTGTTCAACTTCATAAACGCCGATTACGCCTCCTTGCCACTTTAGCCCGAAGCTCCCCCGTTCGGGATTCCGCGCTTTGCACATTTGCTGCGCTGGGCCCTCCATCAATTTTTTGATTGAGAAGAAAGCGCTTGGCTGCCGACCGACCAGCTGAGATCAGAAGCTCCTTGTCTTCGTACGTCAAGTCAAAATCCGTTGTCTTGAGTGGGCTCGGATCAATTGGTACGATTTTGTCTGCGTGCTTCCGAATCGTGTTAGCGTCGTCACCGCTTGCAGCGACATTAATTAGATCTGAGAGGACAAACCAAGAGGTCTTCATCGGTGTAGTGAGATAAAGTCCGATCGTAGGCTTAGCCTTATTCTCGTGAAGGAATTTTTCAAAAGGGAAGTTCTCCCTCAAACCGCCATCATACACACTTTGTCCATCAACGTATTGACGCTCAAAGTAATAAGGTATTGAAGCACTGCAGCGGGCGGCAAAGGCAGCGAGCGTTTCGCGGCGCTCACCGTTGGTATCGAAGGTCAGAATGCCAAGTCCGGGTGACGATGCGTAGATGACTGCGCGTGAAGGTAGGTCGCTCATTCTTACATCGGCGGTCGCGCCGAGCTTTGTTTTCAAGCGTGCTTCTACCCATTCGCTCAACTTTTTGCCTGGATAGAGTCCTCTCTTGAGCACAAAGTTAATAATAGCTCTTGGCAGAGACGCGTCACGAAACGTGCCGAAATCGAGCGTGGAGAGTTCTGTCTCCAACTCTCTTGGGGAGTATTTCGCCGCGAACAACAAAGCTGCAATCGATCCTGCCGAAGTTCCCGCGAAAACGTCAAAGGTAAAGTGATCCTCGAGTTCTAACATCGCGCCGGCAAATGCGAGACCCTTCACGCCGCCACCCTTCATTACGAGAGCATGAGGGTAGTCGCCAGCAATCAGGCTCGCCATATCTTCGATTGCACGCTTTATGGGGGTCGTCCAGCAGAAAGTAAGTTGTGAGCGACACTCGTCGCATATTCCGCCGGAATCTATGCTCAGTTTCAGATCGCTCTTGGTCATCTTACGGTCAAAGAAGCAGGCCCTCGCCTCGGCGTGACTCTTGATTTCCGGTGCCAGAAAGCTAAGGCCATACCTCACGAGGTAGTAGCGAATGTAGCGGACTTGATCATGGACAAAACGACCGCTGTCGTGAGTGGTAAAAGTCGCGAGTCCTTCGCCCGCCTCATGCGAGCCGAAAATGTTATGCAACTTTGCTGATGAAAGAAAGCCATCCACCACTAGAATCAAATGCCGCCTGTCCCCCTTCGCATCCTCTCGATATTTGCGGAGCCAGGCGAAGATCTCGGTAGTTGAGTAGCGTTCGCGCTGCATAACCTCCGCTTGAGCAAGCAGGCCGTCAGGGGGAAAAGCGAAATGAAATTCTTGCTGTAGGCCATTCAATGAATCCATGGCCAGGCTGATCGGCTTTCGCAGCTCTGTTGATATAGTCAGGACTTCAACAGCAAACATGAGGTTGCCTTAGTTGCGTTTGGGACGAACAATCAAGTATGGATCGTCATCCGCGATAACTTCCTTCGTTCCGAGGCTGACGGCTTTAACGCCATATTTATAGTCACCAGGTTCTTTTGCAACCGCCTCGATGACGGACGGGGTCGGGGTCGAGCCGCGTTCGGAAAGTTGAGCTTTCGTATTCTTACTTTGCCAACCAGTAGGAGACCCATTCGAAAAGTACACCTCCAAGTTGACGGACGGTAACCCTGGCTCGACTACGAAGTACCATCCGACGACCGTACCTTGGTCGACAAACGCGGGATCTGGCGATACTTTGATCTGCCCTTTACTAATGTTCACCTTGATATGAAACCGGATGGTTTCACGCGATGCGGTGCTCATGGGATTCTCCTGTCAGTTACGGTTTCAATCCTGCCCGCGCCCGGTTCGTGTGCGAACTAGTTTCAAGAGAGACTTTCGATCCGCGCGCTCGTTCTTGAGGTTGATCACGAGTTTCGCATCCGTTTCAAAGATAATTCGGCGTTCGGAGTCTGTGAGTCTCGATGCGAGTCGTCGCCTTAGGCGGGCCTTTTATCACGGTTTGCCGCAGCTTGTCGAGTAACATGCAATTGAAAAAATGCCTCTGGTACAGAACCGTGAGCGCGCAGCGAGCGGATGTAACCATCAAGTTGAGTTCATGTTTTGTCGGTACCACTCGCATCGTGTAACGGAGCATTCACTCACGGTAGGGCTAATGCCCTGTCATTGTGAACCTACTCGGTTGCCAACTCCGTCACGTGCTCGTCTTCGTACTTCTCGATCTATGATTGAAGGCGCCGCAACGTCGATAGGAGAGCGCTCGATGATTACCCCTTTGGCGCGAGTGCAGGCCACGATTTCGCGGTGGGCAGTTCTGCTGGATAACCTGACATCCCAGTTCACTTGATCAAGGGCTCAGAGGTGCTGCGCACCTGAAAAATATGGGACACGCCACCCCCGAATTTCGGGGCTGTGGCGTTTACGTTGTAAACGCCGCGTTAACTTTGTTAACGGACGTGTTTATTATACTTAAGGATTTCCCGTTAACTTTGTTAACGCACTCTTCAACAATTGGCGCGCGAGACGCGCAGACTGTTTTCCTGACATTGGGGACTGAGAAAATGACTGAAACCAAGAGAACCAAGAACATCGCCTTCCGACTAACGGACGAGGAGTACGAGCAGATCGAGAAAACGGCCGCAGCCGCCGGCGACGACCCGAACACTTGGTGTCGGAAGCTGGCACTCTCGAAGTCGAGCGAAGGCCACACCTTCACAGAGAATGAGCGAATGCTCTACAAAGAGATCGCCTTGCTGCGCTTCCTCGTCGGGCACGGGTTTAAGCTAATGTTAAGCAACGAGGAGGCGACAGCAGCCACCTGGAAGAAACTCACAGCCCAAGCCGACCAGAAATCTGATCGTATCGTCGAAGAGTTGCTGTCGCGAAGACAGTAGTTGTATTCCTGACTACCAGAAGTCATGGTCTGACTAACGCTTGCCGCGCCGGCTTTTCTTATTGGGCTTGCTCGGTCAAATAGAGAGGGACAACCAACTTTTGTGTCTTAGGTAAGTTAGAATGCTTCTTCTGAGAAGACGAACAGATTCTAACCTCTGAACGACGACAGTCGCATATGGATGATCGTTACCAAGTCTTTCGTAGTCACAACGTCTACATTCTTGGCGCTGGCTTTTCTACTGATGCCGGGCTACCGCTGATTTGTAACTTTTTGGACCAGATGCGTGATGGGGTGGACTGGATCGCTGAGAACGGTACCGCTGCCGAACGTGAGGCGGTTAATGAGGTTTTTAAGTTCAGGCACTGGGCTGCAGGAGCGGCGCAGCGTGTACAGGTCGATCTTGACAACATTGAAGAGCTATTCAGCTTGGCATCAGCCAGCGAACGCGACTCGGGCAACGACTACGTTCCCAGGGCAATTGCCGCAACCCTGAGGTACGCCGCCTCGCAACAAGAGGCTCGCACTTATAGAATCACCGTCGACGGTAGTAAATTCCAACCGCCCTCGACGTGGCGATCAGAAGCCGGTGACGCGTCGCGTGCCGAGCCAAACGCTTACCGCGTTTCGGTCTATGATCTTTATGCTGGATTAATAAGTGGCCTATTTTGTACAGCGGTGCCGGGGATGCGGAATACAGTAATCTCATTCAACTACGACACTCTGCTTGAAGACTCCTTAACCAACTTACAGATACCGTTTAGTTATGAGTTGCCGCTTAACGGCGCAGACTATCACCCTTCGGCTGTCCAGATTGGTGCTGCTTTGCTTGATCGGTCAGCAATGCGTGTTCTCAAGTTGCACGGCTCCGTAAATTGGGCGATCAATCGACTATCGCAAACGGAGTCCACCCTCTCCGTTTATTCCGACTATGCGGGTCTGATTGCAGATGGTAAACATCCTTACTTGCTTCCTCCCACGTGGCGTAAGGTATTTGCCGGAGCTTTGGGATCTGTGTGGACTCATGCGCTCGATGCCATCTCTGAGGCTAGCCGGATCATTGTGATTGGGTCGTCTATGCCCAAAACCGATCAGTATTTCAAATATTTGCTTGCAGGCGGCCTTAGAGACAATATTTCGCTACGCGACGTTATTTTTGTAACTTTGGGAGACTATACCGCTCTCCAAGAGAATGTATCTCAGATATTTCAACCAAACCTTACTGGTAAAATTCATTGGGAACCTCACGGCGTGCAACAAGCAGTAGCAAACGGTGAATTCAGACAACGAATCGATCGGGCTCTGTTGCCAGCCTTTGGTAATATGATTGAACCCTATTAACAACGAACCCGTCGCGGATTGATCTAAATTGCGAAACTCCGGAGAAATCTAATGTCGAAAGAATTCTCAGGTGCACCACAGTTTGTAAAGTATTTCGCGCCCGTGCTAGAGGCGCTTCAGCAACTCGGGGGCTCCGGTGGGCCAGACGAAGTGCGCTCCGTCATCGCACAGCGCTTGAACCTTTCGGAGGAAGAACAGTCCCAGCCTCTTCCTAGCAAGACGCAGCCGCGCTTTGACAATCAGGTCCATTGGGCTCGCTTCTATCTTTCAAAAGCCGGTCTTATCGGTTCATCAAAACGAGGCGTTTGGACCCTAACCGAGAAAGGCCAATCAGCATTACCACTTACCGATACGGAAGCACGGCGATTGTTTCGCGAAATCTCGGCTACGTTTGCGAAATCAAAAGGCAGCAAGCAGCCACCGTCGGAGGCTAATGAAGTTGATGATGCAACGATCCCCGTGGAGGATGATGCACTAGTTCACTTGAGCTATCGCGATGACCTTGCGGCGAGACTGCAAGCGCTGTCACCCGCAGGCTTCGAGCGCTTTTGCCAGCGCCTATTAAGGGAATCAGGCTTTCAAGAAGTATCGGTTACGGGCCGTTCAGGAGATGGCGGCATTGATGGTATCGGGATTCTTCAAGTTAACGTGCTGGTCAGCTTCAAGGTGCTCTTTCAATGTAAGCGCTATTCCGGCAGCGTCACAGTTGCTCAGGTTCGCGACTTTTCGTGGTGCGATGATGGGCCGTGCCGACAAAGGAATCATCCTGACGACCGGATCATTTACTGCTGACTCGCGTAAGGAAGCTGTACGGGACGGAGTTCCCCCTATCGAACTTGTCGATGGAGAGAAGCTAGTGGCGATGCTTGAACAACTCGAGTTAGGTCTAAAAGCGCGTACCACCTACGAAATCGATCCGAAATTCTTCGACGGATTTGACTGAGATCAAACATAGATGCCGACACTGAACTGGATGGGGAAGGAGGCGGTGAGGAATCACCACCACACCGTACCGTTTCGCCTGTTGCGAGATGTTGGCGAAAGGTCCGTCGGCGATCCCGGCAGTGGCAATCTGATCGTTGAGGGAGATAACCTCGTCGCGCTCAAAGCCCTGCTTCCTTACTACGCTGGGCAGGTAAAATGTATCTATATAGACCCCCCTTACAACACAGGAGTCGATGAACGAGGCGCAGATGGTAAACGGACTGGTTGGATTTATAGCGACAATGTTAATAGCCCTGAGATTCGCGAGTGGCTTCACAAGGTCGTTGGCGCTGAGTCCGAAGACCTATCTCGACACGACAAATGGCTCTGTATGATGTATCCGCGTGTTGCACTGTTACAAAGGTTCTTACGAGAAGACGGTGTAATCTTCGCAAGCATCGACGAAGTCGAGTTTGCATCTCTCCGATTTCTTTTCGACGAGCTGTTTGGAAGCGCGAATCGCGTCGGAACGCTCGTTTGGCATAACGCGACTGATAATAATCCAACCAATATCGCGATCGAGCATGAGTACGTGTTGTGCTATGCAAAAGACAGACAAAAACTAGCGCCCGAATGGAAATCTGCGAACTTGGCAGTAAAAGAAAAGTTGCTTGCGATAGGGTCAACCTTCATACACGATTATTCGGATCCCCAAACGAGACAGGAGGAGTACACCAAGTGGTTCAGGAAGAACAAATCCTTTCTTTGGCCTTTCGATCGATACAAGTATATCGACGGTGACGGAATCTATACCGGCAGTCAGAGCGTCCATAACCCTGGCAAGGAAGGCTATCGTTACGACGTGATCCACCCAAAGACTGGAAAGCCATGCGTGCAGCCGCTTATGGGTTATCGTTTTCCAGAAGAGACGATGCAGAAACTGTTGAAAGGTGGACGCGTACTCTTTGGAGAGGATGAAACAAAGATCATCGAACTGAAAGTTTACGTAGAAGACTATCGGGCAAAGCTCTCAAGCCTTTTCGAACTGGATGGTCGAATAGGGACCTACGAAATCAAAGAATTATTCCCGGAGGATAAGCGTCCCTTCGACTTTCCGAAACCAACAGGGTTAATTGAGGAGATTCTGAGCTTTACGACCTCTGGAAATGATTTGATTCTCGACTCTTTCTCGGGCTCAGGCACGACAGGGCAAGCGACACTCAAATTGAATCGGGCGGACAATCAACAGCGACGCTTCATCCTGATTGAGATGAAGTCCGAGATTGCTCGCGATATCACGGCCAAACGTATTGACCGCGTGGCGCGAGGATATGAAAACGCGAAAGGCGAACAGGTGAAGGGACTCGGCGGCGGCTTTCGCTATTGCGAACTTGGTGAGCCGCTCTTCGACGCTGAAGGTCGTATCCGCGATAGCGTGTCGTATTCAGATTTGGCCCGCCATGTCTATTTCACGGAAACAGGAGAACCTTTACCCCGTGAGCGCGTGAGCAAATCGCCACTGCTTGGCATCTGCCGGGGCGTCGCCGTCTATTTGCTCTTCAATGGCATCTTGGGTGATAGGCGAGCTAATGGCGGCAACATCCTGACGCGAGCAACATTGACTAGTTTGCCGGGGTTCGACGGCCAAAAGGTGATATACGCATCCGGTTGCTTGCTTGGCACAGAACGATTGCAAGCCGAGCGGATCACGTTTCGGCAGACCCCATACGAGATAAGAATTGCATGATCGAACTTAAGAATTATCAAAATCGGGTTCTGGATTCATTGCGTAAATTCCTTAAGGTCTGCTCGCAGACAGGGAACGCCGAAGCTGCCTTCCGCGAAGTCACAACTGATGAAGACACCGAAACGTCGGTGCCATACGAGCACGTCAATGTCGCGGGTTTGTCGGAACTACCTTACGTTTGTCTTCGCGTTCCGACCGGTGGCGGCAAGACTTTGTTGGCGTGCCATGCCGCTGGCATAGCGATGAAAGAATTGCTTCACGCCGATCGGTCGGTAGCTCTTTGGCTTGTTCCCAGCAATACAATACTCGATCAAACCGCAGACGCTTTACGTAATCCGCGACATCCTCACCGACGGGCCTTGGAGCTGGAATGTGGCACCGTCGAAGTGTTGACAATAGAGGAAGCGTTACACCTGTCGCGGGCTGCAGTTGACGGTCAAACCGTAGTCATTGTTTCAACGATTCAGAGTTTTCGCGTAGAAGACAAAACCGGGCGGAGAGTCTACGCGGAGAATGGATCGCTGTTGGAGCACTTTGTAGACGTGCCGACTGACCGGCTTGGGGAGTTAGATAAGCGTGCTGATGGTAGCCCTATTCCTTCTCTGGCAAATGCCCTGAGGTTGCGTCGCCCGGTCGTTATCGTAGACGAAGCTCACAACGCGCGCACGGATCTCTCGTTTGCTACTCTGGCGAGCGTCTCTCCGGCATGCATTATTGAGTTCACCGCGACACCTGCGACGAAAGAGAATCGCTCGAATGTCCTGCACCGCGTTTCGGCCGCAGAATTGAAAGCGGCGCAGATGATTAAGCTGCCATTGCGCGTGGTAACCCAAGCAATTGGACAAAAAGATCAGTTACTGAGTGATGCGATTGGCTTGCGGGCTGATCTTGAACGAGTCGCGATTAGCGAAGGGCAAGCGACCGGCGAATATGTCAGGCCGATTCTATTGATTCAGGCTGAGCGCGTTGATGCGTGCGAGCCCTTGTGCGACCGCATGGTCCAAGATTTCAATATTGGACGCGACGAGATCAAGATTTCAACCGGAAAGCTAGATCAACTGAAAAGTGTGGAGGACATCAACGCGCCCGATTGTCCCGTGCGGTTCATTATAACAGTGGAGAAGCTTCGTGAAGGGTGGGATTGTCCCTTCGCCTATGCATTGTGCAGCCTAAAGGAAACGCGCTCCGCAACCGCAATCGAACAGATAGTTGGCCGGATCTTGCGGCTTCCGCATGCCGGCTTTAAGCAGGATCAACGCCTTAACTGTGCCTACGTATTCTCGGTGTCAGATTCGATCAACGAGGTGCTGGCAGAATTACGCGACGCGCTACAAGGAAATGGTTTCACAAAGGCCGAAGCCCAACGAATAATCCTGGCGGTTCCACAGAGACTTCCTCTTAGCGTACAGCCGCAGACAATCGAGCTAGACACCGCCACAGAGATTGATAGCGTGCTCGCTCAGGCGCAAGCGATTGAATTGACAGGAAAGGTGCAGTTCGACAGCAAGCAAGGAGCGCTTACGATCCTAGTGCCGCTCACAACTGAGGAAGAAGAAAAGGTCAAGATTTGGGGACGAACTCCTGAGGCTCAAGACAAGATTGCCGAGACGATTGAACTCGTTCGACAAATCGACGCCGCTTTTGGCGAGGGCAAGCCGCGCAGCGCTTCACCTTTTGAATTGAGCATGGGGTTCTTTGTGCCTTTGCTATCAGTTCGGGAGGGTCAGGCAATATTGCCATTCGATAGCACCATCTTGCTGGAACATGAATGGAAGCTCAGTGAGAAGGATGCCTCACTAGAAAAATATGATCCGCTGGAGCGGCCTGTTGGAAGGTCGGGCGTGCTTGATGTCAGTCTTAAGGGTGAGGTGGAGACAAACGTTGTTCAGCAGACTCCAGACTTCATTACGACTCTTCATCAGCAAGTACTCAATTATGGTGTACCAGGAGATTGGTCATTTAATCAGTTAGCAGTTTTCCTGGATAGTCAGATCCGACACCCTGACATCACTTCTGCCGAATCGATAAAGTTTATTCAAAAGGCCTTGCGCGGCTTAATGAGCACGTTCGATGTCTCGGACGTAGGCACCTTAGCGTTGGATCGATTTCGGTTGCGCGACGCTCTTGAAGCGCGAATCGATGAGCATCGTAAGGCCGAACGACAAGCTGTATTTCAATCACTTCTATTGCCGGATTCCGCGTTGACCGTTGACTCTTCGCGCGGGATTGATTTTCGCACGTCGATCTACGAACCAACCTGGCTGTACAAAGGCTCCTTCCAATTTCAGAAACACTACTTTGGGCAAAAGCCGGGCGAATTGCCGGACAACGTGGAAGGCGACTGCGCCCAGTTCATCGATGGTTTGCCTGAAGTGAAATATTGGGTGCGCAACCTTTCGAAAAAGCCAAATTCCTTCCGGTTGCCGACCTCAAAGGACTGGTTCTATCCAGACTTCGTTTGCAGGCTCACTGACGGACGACTGTTAGTCGTCGAATACAAAGGCGAACACCTTTACACTGACGCCGAAGAAAAGCGACTCGCCGGCCAAGCATGGGAATCGCGAAGCGACGGCAGATGCCTCTTTATTATGCTTACCCGCAGGGACTTTTCAGATATCACCACGAAAACCCGTGAAGGCCAGCCGCGAGGCGATGAGTTTAAGCTTACCGGGTGACATCCAAAACGACGGCAATTATTCAAACAAACACCTGCAGGGTGTAACCTTTTGTCCACAAGGGTGACGCCTTTGGCGTCAGCTG
>JBOGOU010000242.1:0-2308 GCA_050748205.1 Pyrinomonadaceae bacterium
GCCCCCTCGTGGAAGGTCATCATCATCTGGCACCAGGAGGTAGCCCCATCAAACAGCATCGCCGACACCCCTGCAAGCGAGGGGGGCAGCAGTTTGGATTTCGGGTTATCCACATCTTCAGGCCACCACCCCCGCGACAGCTTGTCCATGTCCTCAATCAACGTGTCGCCACGCTCATGAGTCAACACAAACGCCACTATCGTGCCGTCATCTACAAGATGTTGGATAGCCCCATTCCCCCCTGTATCACTGAACACCCCCCGGACGGGCTTGCCGAACTTCCGGCTATAATACTCCGCCGCGTCGCCTAAGCGGCTGGTTTTTGTGGAGCCCGTATCGCCGTAGACCATGTTGATTTTAAGTGCCATCTAAGTCTCCTATTGTTCGCACCATTCACATATCCTCATTCATCTTGCGATGATACCGTAATCGTAAATGCAGGCGGAGCAGCGCTGCGAAGCTCGACTATTTCGGCCCGTAGCTTCAACTGACCATCTCGCAAAGCAATAACTATATCCTGCTCACGCGCAAAGTCCCGCTCCAGCCTCTCCGCTCGCTCGCGGATGTCGCGGTCGCGCTCGTTGGCCTTATACAGTTCCATGCGCAGTCCCTTGATTTCTTCTGCTTCTATCCCAGCGCCACCGCAAATGCATGGCTTTCCGCAGAATGGCACACCAGTTCCAGCACATACAGAGCACGCCATCGGCTTGCGAAGCTCGACTAGTTCTGCCTGCAACTCTCTGTTCTGACTGTCCATGGAAGCGAACTCATCGGCACGTTGATGCTCCAGCCGCTCTACCAGCGGGCGAAAAGCGGCGGCCACCGCTTCTACCATCAAATTGGTAATTGGAATCCGGTTTCCCGCCAAGATTGAGAGCTTGTCGCACCCTTCCCGCGCCGCTGCGAGCAGGTCAGCACTCAGATTCAGGGCGGGGGCGCAGTTCCCAGGATGCGGCTCCGGGGCTTCCACTCGGTTAGCGTCTCCACTCATTTGACTGTCCGCACTGCGCCTCGTGTCCTGCTGAATCTCGTTCGCCTGCGCCTCTAAATAGCTCACAGGTTTGCCATGTGCTTCGGCGTATTCAATTTCGCTGCGCGTCGAGCTGCCGATGTACCCAGCAACATTGAGTACCAGCACCTCATCGGCGAGGTCAATCTTGCGCTTGTGAAGCTCATCTAGGGCAATCTTCTGTTCTGCACTAATACTCCGCGAATCAGAGTGCATAAAACATCCGACGCTTAGAACAATTTCGCCTTGCTGAGTCCTGACCCATGTGGCTGCTTCAAAAGCATCCTTGAACTTTGTAGAACCGCACAGGCACACAATCTTCGGGCGGCGCACTGCTTGCGCCTGATCCATCACCCGCATAGTTCCGCTAGAACCGCACTTTGGGCAGGGTGGTTGACCATGCCATACGTTCCCGCAATCTGAGCACCTTAGCGTCTCCTGCGTCTCGCGCTGGGCGAGGGCGCGGCACTTTTGGATTGCTTCGTGCCAGTGCATATCAGACATTGAGGCACCCCAACCAAATCGGAACCCCTGCTCCAGCGCCCGCTCCCGTTCCTCGCGCAAACCGTCTTCCAGCATTTGCAGTGTACTTTTCGAGTTCGCAGGCTGATGCAGATACTCGCCGATCTGCTGATTCATTTCATGGCGAGCCTTCCCAGCTTCCTCGCGCCCGTAGGCGGTAATTTCTCCGTAAACTCGGCGCTCAAAATCGGCCTTCCAATCAAACGCGATTGGTATACCATCAAATGTTTTCAGGTTTGGTAGCCATGATACAACTAGCTGTGCCACTTCCCGCGCTCGTTCGTTGCTCATGGCTTCCTCCACTTGCCGCAGTTGTGACAGCGCAGATTCCAGAATGGGCAGTAATTGAGGAATCCACATCGCCAGCACTTCCAACCCTTCGTGAACCAATTAGTCATGCTGTTCCTTTCCCCGCTCCTTCGCTCACCGGCTCCCGCTTGAATGCTGCGTCCATCTCCTCAGACAATCTGAAAATGAGGGTCATCAGACCAATCCGCAGACCAGTATCGAAACTCATTTTCTTATGAAGGCCGATGAAACGTCCGATGATTTGTCTGTCGCCTTCGGCTGCGGACGCCATAATACGTGCAACTTCCTTGTCGAGCCGCTCGATTTGGCGCTTCTGCCGCTCAGTCAAACCAGATTTCTTACGCCAATACTGCTCAACACCGTTCGCCACGAAGTCTGTAAACCCTTCTACATTCAGAAGCCTCGCAATCACACATGCACTGTTTGGGGCTCTTCTCATTTCGGCACCGGCTCCTTGAGCGCGGCTTC
>JBOGOU010000243.1:0-2911 GCA_050748205.1 Pyrinomonadaceae bacterium
CACTCAAGCAATGATATTACCCGTAACGTCGCACATTGAGAGTTCCCAATCTTGACGACAAGCTGAAGCATGTCGGACATTTGGTTTTTGCAGATTGTGTTATCCGCGTGTATCCGCGGCTAATGCCTGTGATTTTGTTCCGGTGAGTGCTAACTATCCGCGGACTTCAATTGTGGAGGATTGCCGTTCTCTGAATTCCTGGAAGGTTTATCGGGGATCCAATCCCCAGTGAAGATTTCCACGACGTTCTTGGCAGTGCCAACAACCGGCGTCACATCCAGGCCCACGTGAATTGCTCCCGGTACGAGGCCCTTCTTCTTGATTTCATAACCTGCAAGACCAACAGCAAAAACGGAGCCAATGATCGGAATCGGCTTGATTAGCCGTTTGATCAATGCCCAGCCGCCTGCCCTGAACATTCTTCGCTTGATAGTTGCCGTCATCTCTGTGCCAGAATGCCTCTCTGTCTTTGCAAATCTATCACAAACCCGAATCGTCCCAGTAAGTGACATCCCCCTACCAGATGAGATATTGCCGGAAATGGTTGTGTGCTAGCATGGGCCGTTTCTAACAGTGCTCTTGGATCACCAAATCAAATTGATGACCTTCAGGACTTGTTTCGTATTCCTGATGCTTCTGTCTGCAACGGCGTCACTGTTTTCCTGCAGGCAGCCACAGGGCTCAGGCGCTCACAAGCTTCTCATTTACACGCCGCACGGGCAGGCTCAGTTGCGCGACTTCATCGCGCGTTATGAACAACAGCACCCTGAAGCGGAAGTGCAGTTTCTCGATATGGGCTCGCGCGAGATCCTCGAGCGCGTCCGGGCTGAACGTAACCGGCCCCAAGCCGATCTCTGGTGGGGAGCAGCTCATACCACCTTTCAGACCGCAGCCGACGAGAATCTCCTGGCGTCATATCGTCCGGCCTGGTCTGATAAGGCGCCGGCCACGAGCCGTGACACTCAGGATCGCTGGTACGGAATCTACGAGACGCCTGAAGTTATCGTTTACAACAGCGAAGCAGTGAGAGCAGAGGATGCGCCGCGTGATTGGGACGACGTTCTCGATCCGAAGTGGCGCGACAAGGTCCTGATACGCAACCCGAACCCATCGGATTCCATGCGCGCGATCTTTGGCGCCATGATCTGGCGGTTTTACAAAGACACGCGCAGTCCGGAGAAGGGTTATGATTGGCTGCGAGGTCTGGATCAAAACGTGCACGAGTATACCGCGGACGGCACGCTGCTGATGCAAAAGCTGGCTCGCCGCGAAGGGCTTGTGAGCTTGTGGAACCTGCCTGACGTTTGGATCTACAAAGAGCAGAAGGGATTTCCGCTCTCCTACGTAATACCAGCAAGCGGCACTCCCGTAATCACCGATGGCATCGCTATCGTGCGAGGAGCGCCTAATGAAGCCGAAGCGCGCCGCTTCTATGAGTTCGTAACGACTTCCGAGAGCCTGGTACATGCCGCGAAGACTTACTATCGGATTCCCGTGCGAAGCGACATTGAACGCGCCCAACTCCCAGCCTGGATGAGTGAGCCATTCACGCGCATGCCGCTCGACTGGGATTTGCTGCGGAAAGAAGGCGGCGAATGGCTGCGTTACTGGGATACGGAGATTCGCGAGCGGAGCAAGAAATAATTTTTCTCTATCAAACAAGTATTGAGTATGCCATTACTCGCGCTGAATAACATCTCCAAGCACTTCGACTCAACCCCCGCAGTCGCTGACGTTTCTCTCGAGGTTGAGCGCGGCGAGTTCTTTGGCCTGTTAGGTCCCTCGGGCTGCGGCAAAACGACCACGCTCAGGATGATTGCCGGGCTCGAAAAACCTGATTACGGCAGAATCGTTTTTGACAGCGCCGACATCACTGCTCTTTCGCCAGAGCGGCGCGGCTTCGGCATGGTTTTCCAAAACTATGCGCTCTTCCCGCACCTGAACGTGTTTGAGAATGTTGCGTTCGGTCTGCGCGCTCGTCACAAGCCTAAGGCCGAGATTGCCGAACGTGTTAGCAATGCCCTGGAACTGGTTCAGCTTCCTAAGTATGAGAAACGAAGGGTGGATGAACTCTCCGGGGGCCAGCAACAGCGCGTCGCAATCGCGCGCGCAATCGCGATCGAGCCGGCGCTTTTGCTTTTTGATGAGCCGCTCTCAAATCTCGACGTGACGTTGCGCGAGGAAACTCGCAGTGAATTGCGCGAGTTGGTAAACCGACTCGGCCTAACGGCGGTTTATGTAACTCACGACCAGGAGGAGGCCTTTGCGCTATGCGATCGCATCAGTGTCATGATGGGAGGACGAATTCTGGATACTGGCCAGCCCCGCTCGTTGTATGAACATCCTTCCCAGATTTCGGTGGCTCGCTTCCTCGGGCGCAACAATCTGATCCGCGCGATGCGCCTTAGTTCAAGCAAGGAGGCATCAGCTGAATTTAAGACCCTTGAAGGAGACCATACCCTTCGTCTGCCCATCGAGCATGACGATCTGGCGCCATTGAACAAACCGTGCGTTCTCGCCATCCGTCCCGAGCATTTGCTGGTCGACAAGACGGGGCCTCGAAGCGGAAACGTCCTTTCGGCACGAGTTCGAGAAATCAACTTCGCCGGAGCAACCTCCACCGTTAAACTCGATGCAAACGGCCTGAACCTTGAAGCGTTGGTGCTTCAACCTGACGGCCTTGTTGTTGGCGACTCTTGTTTTGTTACGCTACCTCCGGAACGCATTTCACTCCTCAAGAATGATTAGCGAGAGTGAAACGGGATGGCAGGAGAAAAAAAGATCAGTGAGATTCTCCATTTATCATCGCCAGAGTGAACGCCTCTCTAGTTCAGGAAAACCACTCAAGTCTGAGAGTCTCACAGGTTGGGAAGGTGGGCTTGCCCCCGCCTCAAGCTGGAATAACCTTCAG
>JBOGOU010000244.1:0-20543 GCA_050748205.1 Pyrinomonadaceae bacterium
ATCCAGACGAGAATCACACCAACGGCCAGAATAAAAGCCACGGACGTTCCGCTGGCTTTTGTGGCTTTGAGCGATAACTGCTCCAGGAAACGACTCAGCTTATGCTTATGCTTATGCTTTTTCTTTCGCGCCATAATTACCCCCTCAACGTCATTGCCGATTGCCGATTGCCGATTTAAAGCAGATACCAGACCACTCCCACGCTTTTGAAATTGGCAATCGGCAATCGGCAATTGGCAATGACTCAGGTGCCCGGTAGAGATTTCAGCTGTTCGCTCAGGTGAGAACGGTCCGCCAACGCGAGTAGCAGCGGTCCTTCGTGAGCGAATTCAACCACGCTGACTGAGCCTACGGGGCAAGCCAGACGGTAGCGGAAGCGGCCGACATCGATACCTAGTAGGCTACAAAGAATGATTCTTATCGTCGCTTTATGAGATACAACCAGGACCTTACCATCCGTGAACTGCTGTGTGATCTCCGCAATCACTCGAAGGCCACGACGGGCAATGGCCACGGCCAACTCTCCTCCGGTTGGAGCATGCGAGGCCGGGTCGGCGAGCCAGCTACGATAATCGTCGTGGTACTCTCTTGCCACACTCTCCTTTGTCTTCCCTTCCCACTTACCGTAAGCGATCTCTTTCAGGTCAGCTCGCACTTCTATCTTCATTGCCAGCGCGTCACCCAGTGTTTGAGCTGTAGCAAGGCTTCGCCGCAGGTTGCTCGAGTAAATTGCTCTCCAGGTGGTTGTGCTGTAGGCAGCGGTGAAAGCCTGGGCCATTTCCAGACCTTCCTGAGTTAACTCAGGATCCAAACCAGACCCGCAGAAGGTGTCTTCGCGACTAAGTTCGGTTTGCCCATGCCGAAGGAAATAGAGAATCAGACTCATTCGCGCCGTGGTGGAATCTAGCGCACAGAAGCATTACGGAACCGGGAGCGGTAGCGACCGGGTCATTTTCCATTTGTCATTTCTCATTTTTCATTTGTCATTCTATTGCAGCAGAATTCTTGGTTATGATGAGCCTGGTGGATACAAATGGTCGATGACAAATGTCAAATGGAAAATGGAAAAATGACCTGGTCGCTACCGCTACCGGTTCCGTAGTACTCCCTTACTTTGGACGCACCGAACCGCTAATCTTCTTGCGCGTAGTTTCGCCCGTTCGCAAGACGGGAATACCGATATCGACGTTGGCGTGCGGGCGCGGGATCACATGCGTGGCTACAACCTCACCGACCTTCCTTGCGGCCGCGGCTCCAGCATCGACCGCGCTTTTGACAGCTGCCACCTCGCCGCGAACAATGGCGGTGACCAGCCCAGCGTCGATCTTCTCGTAGCCGACCAGTTGTACGTTTGCTGCTTTGACCATTGCGTCAGCCGCCTCAATCATAGCCACGAGGCCCCGGCATTCAACCATACCTAGTGCTTCTTCCATCGTTCTTCAGTTCCTTAATGAGTGAATTGGCGCGGGAATTCGTCCGCCGCGTCGAATAAAACCGTCCGCAGAGAAAGCGTTAACGGGCATTATGGGCGCACTGCCGAGCAGGCCGCCAAACTCAACCATTTCGCCAACCTCGCGGCCTGGCACAGGGATAATGCGCACGGCCGTAGTCTTGTTGTTCATTACGCCAATGGCCATCTCATCAGCAATAATTGCGGAGATTGTCTCCGCGGACGTTGATCCGGGCACGGCAACCATGTCGATGCCGACTGAGCAGACACTGGTCCAGGCTTCGAGTTTGTCGAGTGAGAGCGCGCCGATACGTGCGGCTTCGATCATTCCCGCGTCTTCCGAAACAGGGATAAAAGCCCCACTCATCCCACCCACTGATCCACTTGCCATGGCGCCGCCCTTCTTTACCGCGTCCGCGAGCAGCGCCAGCGCGGCAGTTGTGCCGTGAGTGCCGGCGCGCTCGAACCCCATCGCTTCAATGATATTCGCAACTGAATCGCCGGGTACAGGTGTAGGCGCGAGCGAGAGATCAATAATTCCGAATGGGAGGCCCAACCGGCGAGCGGCTTCGCGCCCCACCAATTCTCCGCCTCGGGAAAGCTTGAATGAAAGTTTCTTAATGATCTCCGCTACTTCCTCGAGTGGCAGATCAGTCGCGGCGTGCCGGACGGCATAATGCACCACTCCCGGACCCGAAACACCTACATTAATGACTGCCTCCGGCTCACCCACTCCGTGAAAAGCGCCGGCCATGAACGGATTGTCTTCAACGGAATTCGCGAAGCAGACAAACTTGGCGCAGGCGATTCCTCCCTGATCGCGCGTGAGCTCGGCAGCTTCCTTGATTATTTGTCCCACCTGGCGAACGGCATCCATGTTGATTCCGGCACGCGTCGTGGCAACGTTGACTGAGGAGCACAAGCGTTCGGTAAGTGCTAACGCCCGGGGAATCGAATCAAGGAACTCACGCTCCGAGTTAGTAGCACCCTTGTGCACCAGCGCGGAGTAACCGCCAATGAAATCAACGCCGACAGCCTCGGCGGCATCGTCGATTGCGCGGGCCAGTTTCACTGGATCGCCGGCAGCGCTTTCGGAAATCATTGAGACAGGCGTGACTGCAATTCTTTTGTTTGCAACGCGGATTCCAAACTCATCGCCAACCTCGTCGACAGTTCGCACGAGGCGGTCAGCGACTCGCCTGATTTTTTCGCTGGCACGCTCGGCAGTCCTTTCAATCGATTCGCTGGCGCAATCTCGCAGACTTAGGCCCAGCGTGACGGTGCGCACATCGAGATGCTCCATCTCCGTCATCGCTACGGTCTGAAGGATTTCGGCCTGTGAATATTCCATGATTGGGTGCCGGGTGTCGGGTGCCGGGTACCAGGTGTCGGGTGTTGGGTGTCCGACCTACGTTATCAGTTCGCTCACTATCAACATCACTAGAAACAAGACGAATAATGCAGCCGCAACGAGCACGAAGCGGAGACTTGGATCATATGCTGCCTCGTCCAGCACAGCGCTGGAGAGTTGGCGCCACTTTTCTACGCCACGAAGAGCGTCATCGTCGCCCAACTCACGTCGTGACACCCTGGCACGCCCATCTGCGTGAAGCGCCCCTACTCCCGGCTTATGGACTTTCGCAGGCTTCTGAACGGCTACGGCGGGAGGTATAGTGACCCGGTTGTCAGGCTCCAGTTGCGTTGTCGACAAAATGCCTAATGTTTCTTCGCCCAGCTCCTGTGCCGGAGCCTCGGGCGTTTTTTCTCCTGACTCCTGATTAGCCTCTATTGCTTGCGGCTTTGGAGACAGTGTCTTACCACACTGCGGGCAAAAAAATGCGCGTACACGAATGGACGCGCCGCAAGATGAACAACGACGGGAGATTTCTGGCTCAGTCATGATAAGAATTTCGGATTTCGGATTGCGAATTTCGGATTTGAAGAAACATGATAAGAATTGCGAATTGCGAATTTCGGATTTCGGATTTGAAGAAACAAGGGCTCGGACATCCTACATTTCTTTTGGTTGAAAATTCGAAATTCGCAATCCGAAATCCGAAATTCTTAGATCCGGTGCATCGCGTTAAAGAGATCTTCGCGCTGGGCGTATATGCGCACACCCAACTTTTCCCCTTCCAGTCTCAGGCGCTCCTTCAACTCGGTTGCGCTCTCACGTGCGCGGGAGGTGTCGGCGATGATCACCATCGCAAACTTACCCTGCACGACCGTTTGATTTATGTCCACAATGCTGCAGTCGGCTTCCGCGAGTATCTGTGAAACTGCGGCGACGATACCCGGATGGTCGACACCAAAAACGGAAATAACCATGCGATCCGAAGATCCTTCGCGAGACTGCGTGGACATGCTCGCGGTTGAGGGGGATGATCTCGAAAATGCAGTGGTGGGTCCGTTAGTGTGGAGGAATGGTTCCACTTCTCGATAGATGTCGGTGACTAATTGCTCGACCGCTTGTTCGTCGACGCCCGCACCTAAGCGACCGTAGACCGCTCGGGTGATGCGATAGATCAAATCTTCATTGGCCATTGGGAGAATTTCGAATTTCGGATTGCGAATTTCGGATTTAGAAAAGAGGGCTTGGACATTCACAGATCAAATCTTTTGCTTGAAAATCCGAAATTCTGCCTCACGGTCTTCCGTTATCTCGCGCCAATTCCCTTGCGGCATCGCGCATCTCTTCCGAGACAGGCTCGTGAAGATCCACTCGATCGACAATGCCGACGACAGCGGCCTCGATTGCCATGTCTTGGTCTCCAATCGCCGAGCGCGCTGCTTTGCCGAAGGCACACATCACCATCTCCCCGGTTCCGGCTCCCAACCTGTCCGCGACGACTACGATATTACGGGTCGGTTCCTTATCGAGATCATAGGGGTGCACCACCAGAAACCGGACGCCTTCGAGATCCGGGGTCTTCTTGGTAGACCAAACTGTGCCGACGACTTTGGCTAAGAACATACTGACAACTGACTACACTTTCGCGAACACTTCCGCAGGCTCGCCAATATCGCGGGCGGCCGGAGTGATGATCGTCTTCGAATTGATATAGATCTTTTCGCCCTTCTGGATTGCGCGTCGCACATCATCCTCACTCACGAAATCGACAGCGCTGCGTCCATTGGTTGCCGCGCTCGAAGGTCGCGCCGGGGTGGCATCTTGCCGGGAAGGTTCACCGCTTCCGGCCCGCATGGCGCTGCTACTTCCTGAAGCGGAGCTCGGCGCGGAATACATGCTCCCGGCTTCGGCTTCGATTGGCCGCTCGGTTGTCTGGGGCGCTGCCGCTTCTCCCTCGCCTGGCCGGCGTCCAGCGAGGAAGCGATCCACAATAGCAGCAATCTCCTCGCGATTGATCTTACCACCGGTTGCTGAAACAGCCGGTTGCTTACGGCTGGGAGCGGCGCTGCTTACCGGTTGTGCCGGAATGGCCGCGCCGGCCGACACCGCAGGTCTAGTGCTCTTAACCGGCCGTGTTTCAAATGCTATGCGCTTGATGTCCATCAAGTGTAGCGGCGATACGTTGTCTGAAGTAACGTTTCCGCCCCAGGAGCCGCAACCCAGTGTCATTGATGGCGGCAGAGCGGTGGAAAACCCGATTGCTCCATGCGTCGTTGGGGTGTTCACTGTTATGCGTGATGCGGGCAGCTCGCTACCGACTTGGATTGCCGCCTCACGCGAGCGTGTGTGCATTCCCGCGGTGTGTCCCATCCCGCCATAGCTCAAGACTTCCCGGCTGCGCTCGGCTCCCTGCTCCACGCCATCTACGACGTAGAAAGCGAGAATCGGCGAAAGCTTCTCCATTGAAAGTGGATACTCTCGGCCTACACCGCCCACATCAGCAATCAGGCATCGTGTTCCCGGTGGCACACTAAGTCCGGCCATCTTCGCGATTACGTCAACAGAACGACCGACAATCGCGGAATTCAATGAACGCTGTGGCGTAGCAACAACCTTGGCCAATTGATCAGCTTCTGAATTGGAAAGAAAGTAGCTACCCTGCGCCTTAAACTGTTCACGCACCGTCTTCTCGACGGGAGCGTCACAAATCACCGCTTGTTCTGAAGCACAGATAGTTCCGTTATCGAAACATTTTCCTGTCAAGATATCCTGCACTGCCTTCGGGACATTCGCAGTCCGTTCGATGAAACTCGGCACGTTCCCCGGCCCCACGCCAAACGCAGGTTTTCCTGATGAATAAGCGGCTCGTACAAGGCCGATACCTCCGGTCGCCAGAATGACAGCCGTGTATTTGTTCTTCATGAGGGTTTCGGTTCCCTCGATAGTCGCCGTGGTCATGCAGCCAATCGCCTCGCCCGGCAATCCTTCTTTGATGGCCGCTTCGCGCATCACGCGAACCGTTTCATTTATGCAGCGTGCGGCGGACGGGTGCGGCGAGAGAACGATCGCGTTCCGTGATTTGACTGCGATCAGGATTTTGAATATCGCAGTCGATGTCGGATTGGTGGAGGGAATAATTCCGGCAACGACGCCGCGCGGGCTGGCGATCTCGACGACATCTTTCGACTCGGATACAACGCCAACAGTGCGTAGGCCGCGAAAGTAGTTCCATACATCTTCGGCCGCGAAACGGTTCTTCTCTCGCTTATCGTCGGGAACTCCGTAGCCGGTCTCTTCGACCGCAATTGCCCCAAGGTGGGCAGCCTCGCGCAGAGCGGCGCGGGCCATGGCCTCGCAGATGCGATCAATCTTGGCCTGATCGAAGCGAGCGACCTCCGCCTGGGCCCTGTGTGCAGCTTCGACAAGATCACGGGCCTGTTGGACTGAGACAAGATCTTTGTCTACCGACATAACAACCTCCGCGTACGATTGACAATTGCCAATTGCCGATTGCCGATTCAACGCAAAGCGGGCGGTCCATCAATCGGCAATTGGCAATTGACAATCGGCAACCGAAGACTACCGCGCTCGCTCTTTATTTGCCTCGCGCGCCCCGGCCTGAAGCGAGCGACCCTGTTCTCCCTGTCCGAGCTGGCCGCGCGCGCCGCCCTGGAGCGAACGTTCATCAGGGCTTAGGCCCGTACGACCGTCGACAGGAAGGACCCGCTCGACCTCCGCGTGTGGACGAGGTATTACGTGAACGCTGATCAGCTCGCCTACTCTGCGAGCCGCGGCCGCGCCCGCGTCAGTGGCAGCCTTGACGGCTCCTACGTCTCCGCGAACAAAAATAGTGACGTAGCCGGCACCTATATACTCTTTTCCCAAAAGTTGAACGTTGGCAGCCTTTACCATTGCATCTGCAGCTTCAACGGCTCCTACGAATCCTTTGGTTTCCACCATTCCGAGTGCTTCTAGGGGCATCTCCTATATCCTCACTTTTCCTATTGTAGAAATTAAAGGCGATTGTTTCGGATTACTGTCGTCAAGCTATCACCGCGCGCTTGAAGAATCAAGAGACGCCATGTAGCGGTAACGCCCTAATTTGGAAAGGTCGAAGGAGCGTTCAGTTGGTTGGCGCCATTCAAATACGGAACCGGGAGCGGGGAGCGACCGGATGCCGGCATTCAAAGTACGTCTTACAGTTCTTTTGGTTAGTTGAGCACGGCATCCGGTCGTTATCGAGACTGTGTCAATACTCAGAAATCCCACCCACGGGGAAGTGGGTGGATTGTTCAGGTCCGGCCTGGAAAGAACGTCGTGGCGACTATTTAGAATCCCACCAACGGGCAGTTGGTGGATTGTTCAAGTCCGGCCTTCTTCGCTTGTTTCATCTGGAAATACGGCGCATTGACTAAAAGCCAACTTAGTGACTAGGTTGGACCTGAAGAATCCACGCCGTTGGTGGGATTTAGACTATCTGAGCCAGCGCCCGGTGTAGGCTGAACACAATCCACCCACTTCCGTGAGTGGGATTTCTGAGTTTTGAAGCAGTCCCTACCGCTCCGGCTCCGTAACGCTCGTACATCCCATGGTCGCGCAACCTTGATGAGAAGTCACAAAATTAGAGCACTGCCCAAGTAGCAATATTGGGAGAGTTAGGAGCAGCCAGAGTTTGACAGCGTTTAGCATGCAAGCTATATTGCGGCCAAGGGTTAAGTCGGTCTTATATATAGGGCTAGAGGACGCGCGATGCCGAACGAATAGATGACACATCACGGGCATCGCAAGGTTTACAACCAACCGAACCAAGCGTAGGAGCTGAAGCGGATTGGTGATGGCAGTTACTATCGGTGAACAGTTGCGACTCGCGCGCGAGCAGCGCGGCATTCCGCTACGAGAAATTTCCGACGAAACACGTATCTCGATTCATTACCTCGAAGCCATCGAATCAAACGACTACAAACGCCTGCCTGGCGGAATCTTCAACCGGAGTTTCGTTAAGGCTTATGCGCGTTGCGTAGGATATGACGAGAAAGAGGCTGTCGAAGCCTACTCGCGCTACATGCGCGATCAAGGTGAGAGCGGAGATGACGTCGCCACCACTCCGCATCATTCAAAGGTTTATACGGACGCGCCAGCGACGCGTTCCCCGGTTCTGACTGTGGTTCTGGCAATTCTGATCCTGGGCATCTTGACTTTAGGGGCGCTTGCCGCGCTCCATTGGTTTCAAAGGCGCTCGGCGGTGCTTGATCGCCCGCTGAACACGTCAGTAGCTCTGATAACCCGAGTGGGTTCGGCGTCCGCGTCTCAGCCCGGCGCCGACTCAGGTTTTTGGAAAGCTGATTACGAAGAAGTCTTGCAATAGTGTTTGTGCTGATTGGCTGCCTGTGCCAGTAAGGCGCAGAGCAGAAATGTGCGGCATCGGTCGTGAATAAAGTGACTGCCCGCTACTTTGGAGCGGGCAGTGCTGTTTCCACAGGCCGCACATTTTCATTCCGAAATTTTACTCAACTATTAAGGAGCAGTAAGCAACGTTATGATTTCGTCTAACATTCCAGAAGGTCTGACATTTGACGATGTTCTCTTGATTCCCGCCCGTTCCGATGTGCTGCCGTCTGAAACTGACACCTCGACACAATTCACACGCAACATCAGGTTGCAAATTCCACTTTGCTCCGCGGCGATGGATACCGTAACTGAAGCTGCGCTCGCTATTGCCCTGGCCCAACAGGGCGGCATTGGAGTCATTCATAAGAACCTCAGCATTGAGCGGCAAGCGGAGGAAGTGGACAAGGTAAAACGCTCCGAATCAGGAATGATCGTCGATCCGGTCACGATTCGACCAGACCGTCCAGTGCGCGAGGCCCTCCTGGTGATGGAGACGTACCACATCAGCGGCGTTCCCGTGGTTGACGCGGACGGCCACCTCGTCGGCATCATCACGAATCGAGACTTGCGCTTTGAAACCAGGTTCGACATTCCTGTCTCGGATGTAATGACCCAACAACCACTGGTGACGGTTCCGGTCGGCACCACGCTCGACCAGGCCAAGGCGGTCTTACAAAAGCACCGTATTGAGAAGCTCCTCGTCGTGGATGGTGATAAGCGCATCAAGGGACTAATCACGGTTAAAGACATTCAAAAGGCAATCAAGTATCCTACGGCTGCGAAAGACAATTTGGGGCGTTTGCGAGTGGCAGCGGCCATCGGCGCCACGGGGGATTTTCGTGAACGCGCGGACGAGTTGGTGAGAGCGCGGGTGGATTGTTTGGTGATTGACACTGCCCATGGCCATTCTTCGCGAGTCCTGGAAGCTGTTCGGGAGGTCAAAAAGCGTCATCCGGACACGGATGTCATCGCCGGGAATATCGGCACGACGGAAGCAGCGCAGGAATTGATCGACGCCGGAGTCGACGCGATCAAGGTGGGCATCGGCCCTGGCTCAATCTGCACAACTCGCGTGGTGACTGGAGCAGGAGTGCCGCAAATAACGGCCATTCAGTCGTGCGTAAAAGCCGCACAAGGCAGTGATGTTCCGGTCATATCGGACGGCGGTGTGAAATTCTCGGGTGATGTGGCCAAAGCCATCGCCGCAGGAGCTGACATTGTGATGATCGGTTCGCTCTTTGCCGGGACCGAGGAAGCTCCTGGTGAGGTCATCCTTTTTCAGGGTCGTTCATTCAAAACCTATCGCGGCATGGGTTCAATTGGCGCGATGCGCGAAGGCTCACGTGACAGATATGCTCAGGAAATGGCGGAGAGCGAGTCGAAGCTCGTGCCCGAAGGCATTGAAGGCCGTGTTGCTTATAAAGGCACAGTCGCGGAAATGACCACTCAACTTGTTGGGGGACTGCGTTCGGGCATGGGCTACACAGGGTGTCGCACGATCAAGGAGTTTCAGGAAAAGACCCGCTTCCTCCGGGTAACCTCCGCTGGACTCAAGGAGTCGCACGTCCACGACGTCATCATCACGAAAGAAGCGCCAAACTACAGGTTGGAGTAATTGGGTCATCTCTCAAGGAACGCGTTTTGGTCGCTATGAAATCATGTATCGCCTTATTTCATTGCGCTCATTTATGTGGGTCTGAAGGAAGACGACCAGGCCATTGCCTGGTTGCAGAAGGCGGCCGATGAACGACACCCTTACCTCATTCTCATGAAAGTGGAACCGGTGTTCGACCATCTGCGCTCCGATCCCAGATTCATCCAACTCGAGAAACGCGTAGGACTTACACCTTGAGCCAAGAAGCCGACCTCGAGGTGTCGTGCTAGGTCATAAGATACCAGCAGCAATAACCCGACATGTGTCGGTGCAAATAAGCAAACCCGACTTAGCCCACGGCGTACGTCTGCCGGAATAGCCGACAGAAAGAAAAGCTGGTGCGGCATTTGATTTGCCAACGCACTACGAGGCAAATGACCACTCGCAAGGCAATCCTAATTTCAAATCCAAAGACTGGTCGCTATGCTTCGAGGCGACTACCGCCTATCGAAGACGTCTACGCGCAGCTAAAATCCCACAACCTCGATGTTGAACTTATTTCCACCAGCGGCCCCGGCGATGCAACGCGCATAGCTGCTACCGCAGCTCGCAACGGTGTATGTGACGTCATCGTGGCCGGCGGCGATGGCACAATCAACGAAGCATTGCAGGGTCTGGTAGGCACAAACGCGAGGCTGGCCATTCTACCCAGAGGGACGGCAAATGTGCTTGCCCGCGAACTTGGACTGCCACTCGACTGTAAGCGGGCTGCCGAGATAATAGCTCGAGCCAAAACTCGTCGCATTCACGTCGGTTGCGCGGTTGATGAGAAGAATGGCACGAGAAGGTATTTTCTCTTAATGGCAGGCATCGGCCTCGACGCTTCAGTTGTGCGGCGGGTTCATCCAGAGCTCAAGAAGCGTTTCGGCAAGGGCGCGTTTTGGTTCTCAGGTTTAAGCCATCTGGCAGACTGGAAACCGAAGGCTTTCGAGATTGAGGTGAATGGAGAAACCTTCTCCCCTACGTTCGTCACCATTGGCAAAGCTGCAACCTATGGCGGCGACCTTACTGTTACTCCGCGCGCTCAGCTTGACCAACCGGATTTCGAAATCTGTATTATCGAGTCGTACAGCCGTCTGCGTTATCTTCACTTGCTGTCGCACGCTATGCGCAGCGGTGGTGTACCCGCGGATAAGTCTGGCGTTCGGTTTTTGCGCGCAACGCGTGCGCGCGCCACAGGCGAAGTAGGCGTTCAGGTTGATGGTGAATTGATCGGCAATTTGCCAATGACTTTCGAGATCGCTCGCGAAACGATTGAAGTTATCGTGCCGTAGATTGCCGTCTTTGGAGAGCGTCGACAGAACGCAGCGTCGACGGCGCTTTATGTCCGACACACTTTAGTTTGTCGTTTCAAGTTGCGTAACAGACTACTTCGACAAACTGAAGGAAGCTCTGATCAATGGACTCTTCAACTGAAGAACATTTACAGGTTGGGAAGGGTGGTAAGGCGCAGCCGCACCCCCGCTCAAGTTTCTTTGTCTCTCAAGCTGCAGTAGACCTTTCAAGACGAAAAAACCAACCGACTGTCTTTGATGGAATTCGAATACCAATGGATCTTGGGCGGGGGTGCGGCTGGCGCCTTACCACCCTTCCCAACCTGCAAATTTTTCCGGTTGAAAAGTTCACTCGGACAGGCTGTCACCCCTGCAACCACGCAGCTCGCAGATCTTTCTGCTGTACAGTAGCATCCGGTTTTTCCTCAATTCGATACTCGAATCGATCAGGCTGTCCAAGCACCAGCGTGGTTTGCAAAGTGTTTTCATTTCGCCGGTACGAAATCTGAACTCGATCGCCTGACTTGTATCGATTAAGAGAAGACAGCCACGAGTCTCTCGTTACGCTTTTGCCACCAACCGACAGGATGATGTCATCTTGTTGCAATCCGGCATCTTCGGCCGGTGTGTTGTTGCGAACACTCTGAATCCTCGCTGCCCCAGAATTGTCTACCAGGACAACTCCGGCACTGAACGCCTGAGGAGCGATTTCGCGAATCAAACGCAACCCAACATGGCCCAGGACTTCATCGTATGGCGGCGTTTCGACGCGCCGCACATATCGGTTGAAGAATTCGCTCAGATCCGACCCAGCTACTTCCGACGCTACTCGCCAAAAATCTTCCGTCTGGTAACCGCGTCCACGCAGGTAATAAGTAGCATTAGGACTCTTCAAGTAAAACTCGGCATACATGCGCCGCATAACGTCGTCCAACGACGCCTGGCCGTTCGTCTTTCCGCGAATCAATAGATCGAGAACCAGGCCCACCAATTCTCCTTTCGGGTAATAACTGATTGATGTGTTCGCCAGGTTGGTGCGCTGCACGTGCTGCGCTCGATCGATAAAGGGAGCGGAAAGCGAAGCTTCTTCCGCGCTCATCAACCGGCTCCCCGGGGCGTTCTCGATGCCTTCAATGGTGTCAGATTCCCGTTGCAGGAAGCGAGCATCGTCCCAGATTCCCGCGCGTCTCATCATCAGATGTCCATAGTAATTAGTGAGTCCCTCGGCAATCCATAGACTCCGCGTGTTTGCCGGGCGGGTGAAGTCCCATGGACCGAACTCAACCGGCCGCAGACGCTTCACATTCCAAACGTGGAAGAACTCATGTGCCACGGTACCCAACGTGTCTTCGTAAACTCCTCGCTCGGCTAGTGTCCCGGGCTCGATGATCTGGGTCGAGGTTAGATGTTCCATGCCGTCACCTCGATCCACGGCGCCGAAGTGAAGCAAAAATGTGTACGAGTCGAATTCGGGCGGGCCCCACATCGCTGTCTCCGCGCGCACGATCTTTTCAATGTCCCGGACTAACCTGCCGCGCTTCCCTCCTTCTTCACCAAAAGAATGAACGACAACGTGATACGTCTTTCCTCCCACCTCAAAGTTGTCCTGCGTCCAATCCGGAGCGATCTCCGTTGGCGCGTCGATCATGACGTCCCAGTTTGGAAACTGCCATTCACGCTGGTCGGCGCGTTCGCTCCAACCATTGACAACGCGCCATCCCTGTGGCGGGCTAGTCACCAACTTAACTGGGTCTGGCTTGTGGTTGGCGATATACATGAAAATCGAGCCGCCATTAAAATTTGCGTGGCGCGCATCGAGCTGAGAGAAAGTGCCGGAGAGATCGTTGCCAAAGACCTTATAACTCACGGTGAGACTAGGGCTGTTGAGCGTTTCAACGCGCCACGTTTGATCGTCAATTCTCCTGACCGGACGCATCGCCATATCGCAACGGCTTCCTGGAGGGCAGATTCCTGCCGCGGCTTGAAACTCCTGAACATTCTTGGCGAAATCAAAGACGGCATAACGACCCGGAGACCATTTAGGCATCTGGAAGTCGAGCGATTGCACATTTCCGGTCTCGGTCAGCTCTACTTCAATCTTGACTTCGAACAGATGCGAGACGGGTCGCGACATGCCCAGGCGATAAGTTATCGAACGTGGCTGCTGTTGCTGGCCGAGTGCGACGGTGCCTGACAACGCCACCAGGAAGGAGAGGATCAAGAAGCGTGAAAAGAGCTTCGGGTAGTAAGAATTCATGGAACGCGGCTCCGGGGGCTGGTCGTACAAAATAGATGAGAAACGTCGCGGATTATGTTCGTTTCGCGAAGGACTGTCAAAATACTTGTGTTGTCTTGGTTGGCGCCGGTCAAATACGGAACCGGGAGCGGTAGCGACCTGGTCATTTTCCATTTGTCATTTCTCATTTTTCATTTGTCATTTCTACTGCAGGAGAATTCCTGGTTATGAGGAGCCTCGTGGATACAAATGGTCGATGACAAATGTCAAATGGAAAATGGAAAATGATCCGGTCGCTACCACTCGCGGTTCCGTAACGCTCGACTGATTTTCTTGCTTGACTTTGCCCGCTTGGTTTATTAACTCAACTACAAAGAACAAAATACAAAGACCCAAGACCAAAAGCATGCCCGAAACCGAACGGCTTTACTACACCGACTCCCATCTCGCCGAGTTTGAGGCGCGCGTCATTGACACGTCTGAACGCGTAAGCGGCTGGACCGCGGTAACCCTGGATCGTACGGCTTTCTATCCCACCGGCGGTGGTCAGCCCAGTGATACAGGAACACTCAATGGCACGAGGGTAGTCGAGTGCATTGATGACGCGCAGAACGGAATTTTGCACGTGATCCAGGGACGCGCTCCGGAAATCGGTTCAATCGTGAAAGGAAGAATCGACTGGGCGCGCAGGTTGGATCACATGCAACAACATACCGGACAACACATCCTCTCGCAGGCTTTCGTCACACTCTTCAGTGCTCCGACTCGCAGCTTTCGCGTGCTGGCGGTGTCGTGTGAAATCGATGTGGATTTGAACAACCCCACTGGTGAGGTTATCGAACGCGCGGTGGAACTCGCCAACAACGTTATCTGGGAGGACCGCGCAATCAAAGTAAGGCACGCGACAGCCGAGCAGGCTGCCGAGCTTCCACTCCGAAAAGAGCCGGCTCGCGCAGGAGATCTGCGATTGATCGATATTGACGGCTTTGATTTGACACCGTGCGGAGGGACGCACGCCTACCGCACCGGCGAGGTCGGAATGATTGGAGTGCGTTCCTGGGAGCGCGCGAAAGGCTTGACGCGTATTGAATTTGTTGCAGGCACGCGCGCTCTTGCAGATTACCGTCGCGCGAACAGAAGCTCGCGTGCGATTGCTGCATTGTTTAGCGCCGGTCGGGATGATGCGCCTCACCTCGTTGAACGCATGGTAGAAGAGAACAAGGAACTGCACCGTCGTGTTCGCGGGCTGGAGGAGGTGGCTACGCGAGTGGAAGCAGAGGAGCTGCTTGCCGGCGCGGCGGCGGGCCGAAATGGAGTCAGGATCGTTGCGCAGAGTTTTACCGCGCGCGATGCGGAATCGCTCAAGAAGCTGGCGGTGAGTTTGATTAGCCAACCCAGGACGATCGCCTTGCTTGGATCGAGCGACAAGGATGCGGCGCGGGTGGTGTTCGCTCGTTCGCAAGACACTGAAGGCGACATGAGTGCGCTGATGCGTGAGGTCTGCGCGATGCTTGACGGTCGCGGTGGCGGCAAGGCGGATCTGGCCCAGGGTGGAGGGAAAAATGTTGAGAAACTTCAAGAAGCGATCAACATCGCGAAAGCGAAGCTGATTGAATAGCGATGAAGGATCAACATCAGTGGCAACCGGCAACGACTCACCCAACAGAACCATTTGCGGTAGCCAACGGATCCTGGGCTCAACCTAGTGGAAGCACTCACAGAACCATTTGCGGTAGCCAATGGATCCTGGCATTCAACTTAACCAGCGCCACTCAACAACGGAACCGCCTGCGGAAGCACTCAACCAGATCGAGTCTTCAGCCGTGGCTTCGAGTTGAGTGCTGGGATAAATTGGCTACTGCAAATGGTTCCGTGGTTGAGCGGTCTCGCCAAACGATGATTGCCAACATCCGTTGCTATTTAGGATCGATCAAGAGTCATCCGAGAATTCATAGAAACGACGCCGTCCCGCGAAGCCTCTAAACCTCCTTCATCCAAATCCAGCAAGATTACCACCTCGAAAAATCCAAATTAGGCAAGACCTCGCTGCGTCGACGATCTTCAAGCAGACCGATCGACCGAAAGATCGATTGCTCCATGCTGCAGAGGAAGCCGGAACGATCCTTGCCACTCCGTAAAGGAAGAAGCAGAACGTTGCTTCCATCACTTCCGAAACTTCGGAAACACAGTCGAACATCATAGGAATTTCTGGAGGGATATACGATGAAACGATTTCTAATCGCTGCTGCGCTGATCCTTCTCGCGATGAGTGGACCACCGGCCCAAGGGCAGAGTGGTTCAACCGGTTCCATCGCCGGTACGGTTACCGATCCTACAACGGCGGTTGTGGCCGGTGCGACGGTGACCGTAAAAAACAATGCGACGAGTCAGGAGTTCACCGCAACGACAGCCGACAATGGTACCTTCAACGTCCCGGCTCTCGCGTCGGGCAATTACACTGTGACAATTACCGCATCCGGATTCAAGACGACGGTTGTGCCCGAAGTTAAGGTGGACGTCGGCAAACCTTCAAGCGTCAGCGTCACCCTTCAGGTCGGTGCGCCACAAGAGACGGTTCAGGTAGTTGACGTAGGAGGTGAGTTGATACAGGCGCAAAGTGCCACGGTTGGTACTACAATCACCGGTCGCCAGATCATCGATCAACCTCAGGCTTCACGTGATGCGCTCGACCTTATCACCTTACTGCCGGGCGTACAGACCACTGGCCGGCCCCGCACCTCAACAGTCAATGGGCTGCCCAAGGGCGCGCTGAACATCACCCTGGATGGCGTCGATGTGCAGGACAACCTGATCAGCTCGAATGATGGCTTTTTCACTTTTGTGCGGCCCCGAATCGACGCGGTGGGTGAAGTATCTATTTCGACGGCGGCGCCCGGTGCCGAGAGCGCGGGCGATGGCGCGGTCCAGATTAAGTTCGTAACTCGTGCCGGCACAAACGATTTTGGCGGTAGTCTGTACTGGTACCACCGTGAGCCCTACCTTACCGCCAACTATTTCTTTAACAATCAGACGTTGGCGCCTACTTATTTTGGAAAGGCTCCACGTAACCGCATCCTGCTCAACCAGTATGGAGGCCGCGTTGGTGGGCCTATCATCATTCCAAAACTCTTTAACGGCAAAGACAAAGCGTTCTTTTTCGTGAACTACGAAGAGTTTCGGCTGCCTGAACAGCAGTTGCGGCAGCGCACAGTTTTAAGTCCGCTGGCACAACAAGGGATTTTCACTACGACCAGTGGAACGCAAGTGAATGTGCTGGCTCTCGCTGGTGCCAACGGCTTCACGTCCACGGTTGATCCAACGATCGGGACTCTGCTGGGAGAGATTCGCGCGTCGACCACTCAGGGAAGCATCGCGCCGATCGCCGGAGATCCTAACCGTCAGCAATTCAACTTTGTAGGTCAGGGTGGTCAAACTCGCTACTTCACGACTGTCCGCCTCGACTACAACATCACGCCCAATCACTCCCTGACCAACGTCTGGAACTACCAGGAATTCGGCGGCAAACCTGTTGACTTTCTGAACCAAACCGACCCTGCGTTTCCCGGCTTTCCAAACTCCGCCGGTCAGAACTCCCAACGCTGGACTAACTCGACCTCCTTGCGTTCGACTTTGACGCCGAGCGTGATTAACGAAGCGCGGTTTGGCATGCTCGGTGGCCAGTCAAACTTCGGACCGATTGGTCCGGACCAGTTTGGGAATCAAGGTGGCTTCGATTTGAATCTGGCTGATCTCGGCATTACAGATGCTTCGGCAGTCCAGGCTTTCCCACAACGAGGAGCGCGGGCCTTTGGCGTCAACTTCGGTTCCAGCAAACGCAACACGCCGAGCTTCGACTTCTCGGATACCCTGACCTGGGTGAAGGACACACATACATTCAACTTCGGCGGCAACTACAATCTCATCAAGACCTTCTCGAATTCGGTTAACAACGTAGTCGCTAACGTGAACTTCGGCATTGCCGAGGGGGATCCTGCCGAAGACCTTTTCACTACGGCTAACTTTCCGGGCGCTTCAGCAAATGATCTTGCGACAGCAGCCCAGCTCTACGCTACGCTGACCGGACGTGTGACTGCGGTTGATCGAGCTGCGTTCTTGAACAGCGGCCGCTACACGTTATTCGGTGGTCAGATTCTCAAGTTTCGGCAGCCACAGTTCGCTCTTTTTGCTCAGGACTCGTGGCGCGTACGTCCTAATGTAACGCTCAACTTGGGCGTACGTTGGGAACCGCAACGCCCGATCGTGGCTGAGAACGAGAACTTTGCGAAGGTCCCGTTTGCAGGTTTGTTCGGTGAATCCGGCGCAGGGAATCTCTTTCGACCGGGTACCCTGACAGGCGGTACGACACAGCTCACACAGCTGGGCGTCGGCGAAAAGCTTTACAAGACTGATTGGAAGAACTTCGCGCCGAGTGCGAGTATCGCCTGGAGTCCGGGCTTTCAGAATGGATTCCTGCACCGCGTCTTCGGGAACAGCGGGCAAAGCGTCGTTCGCGCCGGTTACTCTGTGGCCTTCGTTCGCGAAGGTGTGGGCAACATAACGCAGATCGTTTCAGGCAATCCTGGAGGCACGCTCACGCTTAACAGCGATGTTGATGCCGGCGACTTGCCAATTGGGACCTTGTTTCGGAATCGCGCGGCGCTCACCCCTCCCACCTTCGCGGATACTCCAACCTATCCTTTCGGCGTTCAACCCGGCGACCTCATCGGTGGCTTTGATCCAGATCTGAAGACAGGATTGGTACATTCATGGACCATCGGACTCCAACGCGAAATATTCAAGGATACGGTTTTCGAGGCGCGCTATGTCGGCACTCGTGGCCGTGATCTCTGGCGTCGCTATGGTCTCAACGAAGTAAACGTGATCGAGAACGGCTTCCTGGCCGAGTTCCGACGGGCTCAGGCCAACCTTGCTCTGAACCAGGCAGCCGGTCGCGGCAACACGTTTGCTTATTTCGGAGGGACCACGGGCACGCAACCACTGCCAACCATGCTTGGCTTCTTTACGGGTTCAGCGGCCGGGGCAAACAACCCCGCGTCCTACGCTGGCGTAGCGCAGTTCGCAAACACTGCTCGCCTAACGCAGTTGAATCCAAACTTTGCCAATCCCATCGGCTTTGCCACAACCCTGCAAAACAATTTTCTTGCGAATGGTGTGGCTGCGGGGTTCCCGATGAACTTCTTCGTTGTTAATCCTGGTGTTGGTTTGTTAGGTGGGGGCATTCAATCCGTAACGCTGACAACTAATGACACTAACACGTGGTACGACGCGATGCAGCTGGAGTTGCGCCGCCGCTTTTCTGGAGGCCTGCTGCTCCAAATGAGTTACACATGGTCCAAGTCGCTAACGAACTTCTACGCCTCGAGTCAAAGCTCGCTGGGCCAGCCTTTGACGCTGCGAGGAGACAACGAGGCACTGGAGAGGTACCGCGCGCCACAGGATCTGGAACACGGTTTCAAGGCGAACTGGATTTACGAATTTCCCTTTGGCCGTGGCAAGTGGTTTCTCACCGACGCAAATGGACTGGCTAACCATTTGGTTGGCGGTTGGGAATGGCACGGGACGGCTCGCATCCAGAGCGGAAGACCCTTCGCACTCGGCAACGTTCAGTTAGTTGGTATGGACGTGAAAGAGTTGCAGCAGGCGGTCGATGCTCGGAGGCAACCAAACCGCACCGTTACCTTCCTGCCCGGCGACATCATCCTCAACACGCGTCGCGCGTTCAGTGTCTCGGCCACTGGCGCGGGATATGGCGCGTTGGGAGCGCCTACGGGTAGATACATTGCACCGGCGAACAGTAGCGGGTGTTTGCAGGCTTTCGTTGGGCAGTGTGGCTTCGCGAACCTGATTCTGGAAGGACCACGCTTTGTGCGGTTCGACATGAGTCTGGTGAAGAAGATCCGGTTTACTGAGAGGACGAATGTTGAGTTTCGTGTTGAGTTGCTGAACGCATTAAACAACATCAACTTTTTGGTGGGCGGCTCCTCGGCGGTTGATGATCCGAAACTCACGGGCACGAACCTTGGGTTGCAGGCGCCAAACTACGGCGCAGCAACCTTTGGACAGGTCACCAGCGCTTACCAGGATATTTCGACGACGAACGATCCCGGTGGCCGCCCGGTGCAATTTGTTCTGAGGATCAACTTCTAACTTTAGCCTTTCAGCGCGGCCGGAGGCTGAGAAGAATTACCTTTAACGAATGAGGAGTGCAGTTCACGCTGCACTCCTCATTTTTTGCCTTTCGGCGACTCTCGCACTCAAGGGAACAGGACAAGCTCTTTACTGAGACCGCGGACGTCTCGTCCGCTTGGCACCGTCAGATGAGCCTTTGCCTGACCCAGCTAAGCAGACAAGGCGTCGGCGGTGCCAGTAAAGAGCTTGATGCGTCCTCCGGGAACACACCTCCCATAGAAGTGCGCGCATCGAGTGACGCTATATTTACATTGATGCGCGACTTGGAGGTTGGGGCGGTTAGGATTTGACACTAACGATTCAGCTTTCTAATATGCATTTGCCTGTGGGGCAGTAGCTCAGTTTGGCAGAGCGCCGCGTTCGCAATGCGGAGGCCAGGAGTTCGACCCTCCTCTGCTCCACCAATAAAATCAATGACTTAAGGCAGGGCGGCGACCCTGCCTTTTTCATTTGTCACCGATTCGTCACTTGGTCCAATCGGACGGACCAAATTTTCAACTGCTCGACGCTTCGCCTCATCGGTAGCGTGGGTGTAGCGCAGAGCCATTCGGACGTCTGACCAGCCGAAGATCGCGGCAAGTGTAAAAGCGTCCGCTCCACAGTCAGCCATCCGTGTGGCCGCTGTATGACGCAAGTCATGGAAGCGAAAGTCTTTGATTCCTGCATCGCTCTTCGCCAAGTCGAATCGACGCTTCACGTCGACCAAACGTTCCTTTGTTTTCGGACTAGGAAAGACGTACTCGCTGGTATGAGGTAGTCCTTCCAACATTGAACGGATCGTTTGATTGATCGGAACGAAACGGTCTTTGCCGTTCTTTGAGATTCGAATGTGAATCACCCCTCGCGGCAAGTTCACGTCGAACCAGGTGAGATCGAAAATCTCGCCCTGCCTCATTCCGGTGTTAATGGCCATCGTAACGATCTGCTGTACCCATTCCTGACCTTGAAGTTTCTCGAACAGCTTAGCCTCCTCGTCGGAA